>WVXT01000031.1:393-715 GCA_011773355.1 bacterium | reverse complement strand
TTCTCCTTCGCTTATTCAAATGCGCATTGACCCTAATTAGTCTATTTTTTTCTTTTCTCGATTTCTTTATCTATTTTCTTTAATATATTTTCACTAAAAGCGATAACCTTGTCATATATGCCATTCATTTCATTAATACAATCTTCCCTTGTTCTTTTCAAGTAGAATAACTTATCCTCATATTCTTTACCACTCGTAGTGCCAAAATATCCCCAAGTCCAATATCTATTTACATCACTCTCATGGACATCCTTATGCCTAACTCCTTTTTCTCCTATTATTTTATCTATTTCTGGAATCAAGTATATATTCTTAATTTCTT
>WVXT01000031.1:0-231 GCA_011773355.1 bacterium | reverse complement strand
TTTTTCAAAATTTGTAACTGAACTAAAACTTCCAGGAACCTTATATATTTAGGGTATTGTACTTCGCTCATTTGGTCCTCCGTCGCGTGGTCTAAACAGGGCATCTCCTGGATTATCATTTTTTCCATTTTATTTCCTCTCCCTTTCTTGCTTCGTTTACTTCTAATTCACGTTTTTTTCAGATGGAAAATACCATCCCCTGAAAAGACCTTGTTTAGTATAGCCGACGGA
>WVXT01000062.1:1565-27883 GCA_011773355.1 bacterium | reverse complement strand
GTTAGGTTGGGTAGAAAGATGAAATTGGCAATTACTGGTAAGGGTGGAGTGGGAAAGACAACTCTGGCTGCGGGATTGGCTCTTGCTTTTTCTCAGGAGGGAAAGAGAGTTATTGCTATTGATGCCGATCCCGACAGCAACCTGGCAGCCACTCTCGGTTTTCCTGAACCTGAGAAGATAGTCCCCCTTGTGGAGATGGAGGAACTGATTGCAGAGAGGACAGGAGTTGAGCCGGGCACAGTAGGAGGATACTTCAAGCTCAATCCCAGGGTGGACGATATTCCCGATAAGTTTTCCATAGAGCATAAAGGCATAAAAGTTCTACTTATGGGCAGGGTAAAGAAGGGTGGCAGTGGATGCTTCTGTCCGGAAAACGCTTTTCTTAAGGCAGTACTTTCCCACCTGTTTTTTAGTCGGGAAGATGTGGTGATTCTCGATATGGAGGCAGGTATAGAACATTTAGGAAGAGGCACGGCAGAAGGAGTGGATAGTCTCATCATAGTAGTGGAGCCAAGTAGGAGGAGTATTGAAACGGCGTTTAGAATTAAGTCCCTGGCAAAAGATTTGAAAATAGAAAGAGTATTTCTCGTAGGTAATAAGGTCCGTGGTGATAACGATATAGATTTTATTAGAAAGAATACTTCTGGTTTTGAAATTTTGGGATTCATTTGGTATAATAATTTTTTAGTCGATAAAGTTTCAGATTCAATAATTGAGGAAATAAAAGAAATTAAGGAAAAGCTAATAAGGAGGCAGGATGAAAAAACAAGACAAGTCAATAGATAAAGCCAGCCAGGAACTACTGGAGATTGCCGAAAGAGAGGGAATCGATACTGCCTGGGAGCGATATGAAGCGATGGTTCCCCAGTGCGGGTTCGGTGAACTCGGTCTTTGCTGCAGAAACTGTCTTCTGGGGCCTTGCCGGATTGATCCCTTTGAGGAAGGTCCCCAAAAAGGAGTTTGTGGAGCTACGCCAGAGATTATTGCCGCGCGAAATTTAACCCGCATGATTGCTGCCGGGGCTAGCGCTCACTCTGACCATGGAAGGGACGTTGCTCATACGCTGCTCTTGGCTGCTCAGGGAAAAACGGAGGGTTATGGGATTAAAGATGAAGATAAATTGCTTTCCCTGGCTAATGAGTTGGGAATAAAGACTAATAGAAGAGATAAGAAAGAGATTGCAAAGGAAGTGGCGGAAAAAGTGTTTTCTGAATTCGGTCAGCAACACGGAGAGCTCCAATTTTCTCACCGCGCTCCCGAAAAGAGACAGGCTTTATGGCGTAAACTGGGGATTATGCCTAGAGGAATCGACAGGGAAATTGTGGAGGTAATGCATCGCACCAGTATCGGCGTTGATAACGACCCTGAGAATCTCATAACTCACGGTATGAAAACCGCCTTAGGAGACGGATGGGGTGGCTCCATGATTGCTACGGAACTTTCTGATGTCCTTTTCGGGACCCCCAGACCTATTCGTGCCAAGGTTAACCTGGGCGTGCTTAAAGAGGATGAAGTCAATCTGGTAGTCCATGGTCACGAGCCCACGCTTTCCGACGTGATTGTGACTGCCAGTCAGGATAAGGAGCTAATCGAACTTGCCAAAAAGAATGGAGCAAAAGGTATTAACCTCGCGGGAATCTGCTGCACGGCCAATGAGATTTTAATGCGTCATGGCATTCCTATTGCGGGAAATTTCCTCCAGCAGGAGCTGGCCATAACAACAGGAGCGGTCGATTTAATGCTGGTGGATGTTCAATGTGTAATGCCTGGCCTCTCTTCGGTAGCAAGATGTTTCCATACAAAAATTGTTTCCACTTCTCCCAAGGCAAAATTTCCCGGAGCAGAACATGTAGAGTTTAATGAAGAAGAAGCTCTGCCTATTGCCAAAAAGATTGTAAGGATGGCGGTAGAGAATTTCAAGAATAGAATGAAAGAGAAAGTTAATATACCCAAAGTGAAAATGGATTTAGTAGCGGGATTCACTGCAGAGAGCGTGTTCAAATTTCTGGGAGGGAGATATCGAGCTACCTATCGTCCTCTAAACGATGCCATAATCAACGGAAGATTGAGAGGAGCAGCAGCTATTGTTGGCTGCAATAATCCAAAGATAAAGCAGGATTGGGGCCATGTAGAGATGGCTAAAGAGTTAATTAAGAACGATGTTCTGGTAGTGGTAACCGGTTGCTCAGCCATTGCTAATGCCAAGGCAGGGCTTTTGAAACCGGAAGCTGCGTTTCAGTATGCGGGAAAAGGCCTTCAGGAAATATGTCAGGCAGTAGGAGTTCCTCCGGTCCTCCACGTTGGCTCTTGCGTGGATAATAGTCGAATTTTGATTACTCTATGTAATGTTGTTAACGAGGGTGGATTGGGTGAGGATATATCGGAGTTGCCTGTTGCCGGCGCTGCTCCAGAGTGGATGAGCGAGAAAGCAGTGGCTATCGCCTTTTACGTTGTGGCTTCGGGGGTGTTCACTGTGCTGGGGAATCCTTTCCCGATTCTGGGAAGTAGAGAGGTAACCGAATTACTTACCAGAAGATTGACAGAGGTTGTGGGAGCAAACTTCGCCTTTGAATCGGATCCCATAAAGGCTGCCCAGCTGATGATTGACCATATCAATAAAAAGAGAGAAGCACTTAAGTTGAAACCAGTAATGTATGAAAAAGAGGAAGTGTTGGTGAAATAAGTATGGAAAAGATTTTCTGCGATATAAGAAAATGTCTGGGCTGTAAGTCCTGTGAAATAGCATGTGGTGTGGAACATTCCACAAGTAAAAATATTTTTAAGTCAATAAGGGAAGAGAAAAAGCCCCGTCAGAGGGTAATCGTGCGCAGCACGACCAAGGAACCTTTTCCCTTACGGTGTCACCACTGTGAGGAGGCGCCGTGCATCGAGGCCTGTATGTCCGGGGCAATGTATAAAGATGAGAAAGGCGTTACCAGGCACGATCCGGATAAGTGCGTGGGCTGCTGGATGTGTATTATGGTCTGTCCCTTCGGGGCGATCTCGCGGCAGGAGAGTCTGGCTTTAAAGTGCGATCTCTGTCCGGATAGAGAGGATAGTTTTGCCTGCGTTGAAGCCTGTCCCACAAAGGCTCTTTTCGCAGGCACTTGGGATGAGTTCAAGAAAAGGTTAGGGCAAGAGAAGAGGTAATTTATGCATTACGTGATCGTGGGAGGCAGTGCGTCTGGAATCAATGCAATAGAAGCGATCAGAAGTTTGGATAAGGAAGGGAAAATAAGTCTTATTTCTGATGAGGAATTTTCTCTTTACTCCCGTTGCTTGATTACATATTTCTTAGCAGGAAAACTTACCGAAGATAAACTCAAATATAGAAGTAGTGATTTCTATGAGAAACAAAAAGTGGAGGCTCTGCACGGGATAAAAGCGAAAAAAGTTTTACCAGAAAAGAGAAAACTTCTACTGGATAACGGAAGGGAACTCGCCTACGACAGGTTATTAATTGCCACAGGCGCCTCTCCCAAGATGGTAGAGGTACCCGGTAGTGATAAGGAAGGGATTCTTGGTCTGAGGACTTACCAGGATGCTCAGTTAATTAATGAGAGGCTGGATAAAGTAAACACGGTTTCTATTCTTGGCGGGGGATTGATAGGTTTGAGAGCTGCCTATTCTCTCCATGCAAGGAATAAACAGGTTAAGGTCATAGTTAAATCAAACCAGGTCTTATCTCAGATGCTCGATAGTGGAGCGGCAAATTTCATCAGGAGAAAGATTGAACAGAAGGGTATTCAGGTTATGACTGGACTGGCTGCAGTTGAATTTCTGGGTGGAAAAGAGGTTAGTGGACTGGTGCTGGATGATGGAAGAAAGTTGGAGTGCGAATTGGTAATTGTAGGTAAGGGAGTAAGGCCAAATTTAGAGTTAGTAAAAGGCACAGAAATCAAAACCGATTACGGGATTATTGTTGACGATTATCTTCAGACCAATTTTCCCAACATATACGCTGCTGGTGACGTAGCTCAGGGGAAAGATTTGATCAGCGGCCAGTCGACTATAAATGCACTCTGGCCCTGTGCAGTCGCCCAGGGAAGGGTTGCCGGATTGAATATGGCCGGGAAAAAGTTGAAGTATGATGGGTCTATGGCTATGAATTCAGTCGAATTTTTTGGACTGCCAGTAATCTCCATGGGCATAACCAGGCCAAAAGATAAAGAGTACGAACAGTTGGTTAGGGAAGATGAGAAGAACTTCGTATATAAAAAAGTAGTACTTAGAAAAAATAGAGTTCAGGGAATGATTTTGGTCAACAAGATTGAGCAGGCAGGAGTTATGGGAATTCTAATGAGAAAGAAAGTGGATGTTTCATCGATAAAAGAGATGCTCTTAGAGGATAAATTCGATTTTGCCAAGATTTTGCCAATAATAAAAGAGGGAAAAGAATTATTCACTGAAAGAGAATTCGAAGAGAGTACAATCAGTTATTAAAAGAGACCATATTGATTTTGGAAGGAGAAGAATATGTCTAAAATTGTGGCAGCAGCAGCGATCAGGGGCGCACGTAAAATAGTAAAAGAGGCAGAAGAATTTTTAAATAAAGCGATCAAAGAAAAAGGAAAGGACCAGAAAGTTGAGTTTCCTGAGACAGCTTACTTCCTTCCCATGGCCTATGCCCTTTTGGGGGCCGAGGTAAAGACTTTGAGAGACATGGTACCTGTACTTGAGGAAGCGAAGTCGCTTTTGAGAGAGGAGCCGAGCGGTTCTCTCTGGCTTCCCTATCTCGGCGATGCTCTCGATTCTGGTATAGCTACCCTTTTAGGAGAAGAGATTATTGTCGCCCTAAGATACCTTTATGGCAAGGAACCCCAGCCGGATTGCGTCGGTTTCTATACCGATACCTGGATGAGAAGCTATGGAATACAACTGGTAGATGGAAGGATGCCTGGTTTTGCCGCCATATTAGGTGCGGCTCCGGATAGCAAGACGGCAGTGGAAATAGTTAGGGAACTTCAAAAAAGAAATATCATATGCTTTGTCGGTTCTAATCATAATGGTACGAGCATAATTGACCAGCTCAAAGAAGAGAATGTCCAGATGGGTTGGGAGACATATATAGTTCCTTATGGACGCGATACTATAACTGGAATCTATCCTCTTAACTGGGCTATCAGATCGGCTCTCACCTTTGGTGGCTTGAAAAAGGGAGAGGCAGTGAAGTGTCTCAAATACTGCCAGAATAGAGTATTCGCCTTTGGTTTGGCCTTGGGAGAGCTTGATGATATTAAGTATGCTACTGGCGCAGGAGCCATTAATATGGGCTTTCCTGTAATTGCAGACACCGATATCCCCGAAATAAGGCCCAGTGGTATCTGCACTTATGAGCATTTGGTTAAGCAACTTGATCACAAGAAATTGGTTCCTACCTGTATCCAGGTGCGTGGCGTCAAGGTGCGGGTAACAGAAATTCCCATTCCCGTTGCCTATTCTGCTGCTTTTGAAGGAGAGACAGTAAGAAAAGAACAGATGTATGTTCAGTTTGGAGGGAAATATTCGACTGCATTTGAGTACGTTACCACCAGAGATTTGGATAAAGTAGAAGATGGAAAGATAGAAGTAATTGGACCGGAAGTGGAGGAAGCTGAAGAGGGTGGGGCAATGCCTTTGGGAATCTATGTAGAGGTGGCTGGCAGAAAGATGCAGAAGGATTTTGAGCCGATATTGGAGAGGCAGATTCATACGTTTTTGAACGAGGCTATGGGAATATTCCATATGGGTCAAAGAGACCTTAACTGGCTAAGAATCAGTAAAGATGCGAAGAAGAAAGGCTTTAAGATTCGCCATTTTGGAGTAATTATTCACGCTCGCCTGCACGATACCTTCGGGGCAATAGTGGACAAGGCTCAGGTTACCATTTACACTCGACAGGAGGATGTGGAAAAATACATTTCTGAGGCCAAAAAAGCTTACCAGGAACGCGATGAGCGTATGGCAGGAATGACCGACGAGAGCGTGGATACGTTTTACTCCTGCACGCTATGCCAATCGTTCGCCCCCAATCATTTATGTATGGTTAAACCAGAAAGGTTAGGATTATGTGGCGCTTATACCTGGCTGGATGCTCGCGCTTGTTTTGAGCTGAATCCCACGGGACCGAATCAGCCGGTTAAGAAAGGAGAATGTCTTGACCCGGTGAGGGGTGAGTGGAAGGGAGTGAATGATTTCATCTATCAAAAATCTAACAAAACTTTAGACCGCTTCCACGGTTATTCTATAATGACTTGCCCGGAAACCTCCTGCGGGTGTTTTGAGTGCATAATTGCTATAATCCCGGAGACGAATGGTTTTATGATTGTAAATAGGGAATTTGCAGGTATGACTCCCATAGGAATGACTTTTAGCACCCTGGCTGGCTCTGTAGGTGGTGGAGCGCAGACTCCGGGCTTTATGGGCATTGGAAGACTTTATATCGTGAGTAGAAAGTTTATCTCTGCTGATGGAGGGATAAAGCGCTTAGTGTGGATGACCAAAGAGCTCAAAGAAGCACTGGGAGATAAATTTAAGAAGAGGTGCGAAGAGGAAGGAGTTCCTGACCTGATAGATAAAATTGCTGATGAGACAGTGGCTACTACCACAGAGGAACTTCTCTCCTATTTGCAGAAAGTAAAGCATCCGGCTTTAGAGATGGAACCATTGGTATAATTGGTAGGAAAGGAGGAATCGGTTAGCGACGTCCCGATAATAGATGAATCGGGAACTAAAGCGAAGCGAGAGGAGGTGAGACTATGGCTAAAGCGACTAAATTGAATCATTTGATTGTGGAAACTCCCGATGAAGTAGGTATGATGGCAAAGGTCTGCTCGGCAATTGCCGATGAAGGAGTGAACATTAGAGCTCTCTGTGCCTATGCCGAAGAAGGCAAGGGCCATTTTATGATTCTCACGGATGACAATGCAAAAGCAGAACAGGCGCTCAAGTCTGCCGGTTTTGCAGTGAGTCAAGAAGAGGCTGTAGCTGTGGAACTGGAAAACGAGGTAGGGGCGGCGAAAAGGATGGCTAAGAAATTGGCGGATGCCGGGGTGAATCTGAAGAAATGTTACGGTTCTACTGGCGATGGGAAAATGGCACTTATGGTCTTCAGTTCAGATGACAACGAGAAAGCAGTAAGAACACTTGGTATTGTGGGAGTTGGGGAATAATCCGATTTCGCAATATAAGAATAGTCGAATAAATTGAGATGAATCCATTTTGGCGAATTTTAGATGGAGAGATCTCACGCGGGGTTATTTTTATATCAGAGCCACCAAAACAACTAGGAGTCTATCAAAAAATCTTATCCTTAGTGTTCCTGCATCAGAAATTATGATTACATTTCTTTGTCGGAGGATAATATGGCTTTAACGGGGTTGGAGATTTATAAACATTTGCCGAAGACAAATTGTAAGAAGTGTGGCTTTCCCACTTGTTTAGCATTTGCTATGGCGCTGGCGGGGAAGAAGACTTCGCTGGATAAGTGTCCTGATATTACAGAAGAGGCGAAGCTTGCCCTGGAATCTGCTTCTCAACCTCCTATGGCAACAATTACTATTGGAGTAGGGGAGAATCGAGCGGAGGTTGGTGGTGAGACAGTTCTCTTCCGACACGAGAAAACTTTCTACCATCCTTGCGCTATCGGTATTACTTTGAGTGATTCTCTGGAGAAGGGGAAAATTCTTGAGCGGATAGAAAAGATCAATAAGCTGAAATTTGAAAGAGTGGGCATGTCTCTGCAAGTGAATCTAATTGCTATTTCCAACGAAAGTAGTAATCAAGATACTTTTTGCGATGTGGTAAGAGGTGTGACGGAAAAATCTAATTTACCGTTAATTTTAGTCTCCGATAATCCACAGGCTTTAGAGGCTGGTTTGAAAATATGTGGTGAAAGAAAACCGTTAATTTATTCAGCTAAGGAAGATAATCAAGAAGCTATGGTAGGTTTAGCTAAGCAATATTCCTGCCCCCTGGTAATTTATGGGAAAAATTTGGAGGAGTTAGACTCTCTTTCCCGGAAGGTGGTCGCCTCGGGAATAAAGGATGTTGTCCTCGANNTAGATCCCCTTTCCCGGAAGGTAGTTGCCTCGGGAATAAAGGATGTTGTCCTCGACCCGGGGACGAAAAATCTGGGTGGCTCTGTTCAGGGTTTTACCCAGCTTAGAAGGTTAGCCTTGAAGAGAGGTTACCGACCGGTTGGTTATCCTGTAATCGCTTTTGTCAAAGATAGTAATCCTTACCAGGAGGTTTCTATGGCAGCCACTTATATTGCCAAGTATGCTAATATTGTGGTTCTGGACAAAATTGAGCCGGAAGAGATTTTGCCTTTGATAACTCTGAGGCAGAATATCTATACTGACCCGCAGAAGCCGATAATGGTTGAACCTAAACTTTATGAAATTGGCACGCCAAACGAAAATTCTCCCCTGATGGTAACCACAAACTTTTCGCTTACATTCTTTACGGTTCAGCCGGAGATTGAAGCAAGCAAGGTTCCTTCTTATCTATTGATCGTTGAGGCCGAAGGTCTCTCTGTGCTTACCGCCTGGGCTGCCGAGAAGTTTACCCCGGAGGGGATTGCTGAGGCAATGAAGAAGGCAGAGGTAGAGAAGAAACTATCCCATAAAAAGATAATTATTCCTGGCTACGTGGCTGTAATGAAAGCAAAATTGGAAGACGAGAGTGGCTGGGAAGTTCTGGTAGGTCCCAAAGAAGGTTCAGGAATTCCCAAGTATCTGAAAGAGACTTGGCGATAGGAAGCGAAGGGCACTATGGAGAAATGTAAAATAATCTTTTATCCCTGGAAAAAGGAAGTAACTATTCCTAGTGGCACTGACCTGTTGACTGCAGCAATAAGAGCTGGTGTCCATATTTACAACAGTTGTGGAGGTGAAGGGGTCTGTGGTCGATGCAAGGTTATTGTCAGAAAGGGCGAGGTCATTACCGAACCGACGGCACGGCTGAGTACTGAAGAGAGGAAGAAAGGTTATGTTCTTGCTTGCCGTACTACTTGCAAGGGAAAAATGGAGATCGAAGTGCCTCCCGAGTCTCGCCTGGAGGGTTTGGAGATTCTTACTGAGGAGGCAAAGGCAAAAAGGTTAGTTGGACTTTATACTCCAGCAGAAGAGGTGGAGAAAGGGCCTGAAGTAGCTCTGGAAAGAGTATTTACCCACGGTCCTCTTTCAACCAAGTTATACTTGGAACTTTCTTCGCCGAGCACCGAAGACAATGTTGGCGACCTGGAACGAGTCTACCGGGAAATCAGGAAGGGGCGAGAAGTTCCTATTATGCAAATGGGTTTAGCCAATATTAAAAAATTGAGCAAACTTCTAAGGGACAGTGGCTGGAAAGTGACTGCCACCCTTGGTAACCGAAATGAGACCACGGAAGTGGTTCTAATTGAACCAGGAGATACAACTAACAAGAACTATGGCGTGGCAGTAGATATCGGGACAACTACAATAGTGGCTTATCTGGTCGACTTGGCAGAGCGTCAGGTCTTAAGTGCAAAAGCTTGCTATAATCCGCAAGTCGATTTTGGTGAGGACGTTATCTCCCGAATAATTTTTGCTCAGGAAGAGGACAGGTTAGAAAAGTTGCATCATGTGGTAATAGATGCAATCAACAATCTCATTTTGGGAATGGCTCTGGAACACAATTTGACCCTTAACGATATTAATGGCGTTACCTGTGCCGGTAACACAACCATGATTCACCTTTTGTTGCGAGTTCCTCCTGAGTATTTACGGAAGGAACCGTATGTCCCCACTGCCAGTTTCATTCCTGTCATAAGAGCTGCCGAGGCAGGAATTAAGATTAATCCTCGGGGGTTACTCTGTTGCATCCCTGGAGTGAGTAGCTATGTTGGCGGGGATATAACAGCCGGCGTTTTGGCTTCGGGATTGGATGATCTGCAAACGCTGGGACTTTTTGTAGATTTGGGGACAAATGGTGAGGTGGTCTTAGGAAATAAGGACTGGTTAGTCTGCTGTTCCACTTCTGCTGGTCCCTGTTTTGAAGGTGGGGGGATAAAATGGGGAATTCGTGCGATGAAAGGCGCTATCCAGAGAGTGGAAATAAATCCTTCCCGGGACAAGGTCAAGCTCTATACTATCGGAAAAGAGAAACCCAAGGGTATCTGTGGTGCTGGACTAGTCGACTGTGTGGCCGAGCTTCTGAAAAGTGGCTGGCTCAACAAAGCAGGGAAGCTGATTCCTGAATCGTCGAAGCGAATAAGGGAAGGAGAAGAGGGCCTGGAGTTCGTTCTGGCAGAAGCGAAAGAGTCTCTTGTAGGACAGGACATCGTTATAACTGAAACTGATATAAAGAACTTGATACATTCAAAAGGAGCAATCTATTCGGGAACCGAAGTTCTACTGAAACGGGTAGGATTGAGTTTTCAGGATTTAGAACAGGTGTTCATCGCCGGTGGACTGGGAACAGCATTGGATGTGGAGAAAGCAATTATGATTGGACTTCTGCCCGACCTCCCTCCAGAAAAATTTATTTTTATTGGCAATAGCGCCATAGCTGGAACAAAGATGTGTCTCCTCTCTCAGGAGGCGATGAGAAAGGCAGAAAAGATTGCCGGGAAGTTGACCTACATAGATTTGAGCAGGGAACCGGAATTTATGAATAACTATACTGCTTCTCTGTTCTTGCCCCATACAGATATGAATCTCTTTCCCAGCGTAAAGAAGTTTGTAAGTTGATTCAGGTGGCTAGTTATGGCTTTTACAATTGCAGTGGCAGGCAAGGGAGGGAGTGGTAAGACGACCTTAGCCACTCTGACTATTCTCCATCTCATAAGACAGAATAAGGGACCTGTTCTGGCAGTCGATGCTGACCCCAATTCTAATCTCAACGTAGGTCTAGGTATGGAATTTGAACAGACTATAGCTGACCTACGAGAAGAGGTTCTGACTAAGGAAATTCCTTCAGGAATGTCCAAAACCGATTTTTTCGATTATCGGTTACACCAATGTCTGGTCGAGGGTGATAAAGTTGACCTTTTGGTCATGGGTCGGCCGGAAGGTCCTGGATGTTACTGTGCAGTGAATAATCTTCTCCGGCAATATCTCTCCAGAATTTCTAAGCAGTACAAATATGTAGTTATGGATAATGAGGCGGGAATGGAACATTTGAGCAGGAGAACCACCGATGGTGTGGATGTGCTGCTTATTACCAGCGACCCCACTCTGGTAAGTATCAGGTCTGCGGCGAGAATTCAGGAAATCGCTCTGCAAATAAAATTACGGATAAAGGAGATACATTTAGTCATAAATAGAATATCGGAATCGAAAGACATCTCTTCTCTTATTTCAGGGAGCATTCTCGACAGGTTATCGCTGTTGGAAAATATACCCGAGGACCCTTTAGTCCTTGAGGCTTCTGAAAAAGAGAAGGACCTTCTCTCTCTGCCTGAGGAATCTCCTTCTTTTCAAGCAGTTGGTAGATTAATGAGAAGACTGAAGTTGTAGTAGTGCTACCCATCTCTCCAACAAAGAATGGGAGGCATATCAAGTAAGCTATAGGAGCATGAAATTGGAAAAAGCTACGGAAAAGTGGGCGAGTAAAGTTAACGAGGTAGTTATTGGAGCGACGCAGAAAGAGGGTGGAACGAGGAGTTCTCTTATTAAAATTGGCGGAGCTACTACTCTGCCGTTCCTCCACTTTGAAGGAGTTATTCCCAATCCCCCTGCAATTGCTATGGAAGTATGGGATATTGAGCCTGATGATTGGCCGGCTGTGTTAAAGGAGCCATTTAGAGACACACTTGGTGACCCGGTAGAGTGGGCTAAGAAATGCGTAGACGAGTATGGAGCCGATTTGCTATGCCTGCGCTTAGCTTCTACGCACCCGGACATCAAGAACAACTCTGCACAAGACGCTGCAGCCACGGTCAAGAAAGTTCTGGAAGCGGTCTCCGTGCCTTTAATCATTATAGGATGTAATCAGGCAGAGAAAGATACTGAAATTATTCCTGCAGTCAGTGAAGCTGCCCGCGGAGAGAACTGCCTGGTGGGCATAGCAGTGGAGGCAAACTACAAGACAATAACTGCAGCCTGTCAGAGTGATGGACACTCGATAATTGCCGAATCTCCCATCGATATCAATTTGGCCAAGCAATTGAATATTCTGATATCAGATATGGGTTTTTCTCCGGAGAAAATAATTATGCACCCCGCCACA
Organism: bacterium; assembly: GCA_011773355.1. Lineage (GTDB taxonomy): Bacteria > UBA6262 > WVXT01 > WVXT01 > WVXT01 > WVXT01. Next base: position 15,709 of record WVXT01000062.1, on the reverse strand, counting down.
GGAGCTCTGGGCTATGGTCTGGAATATACTTATTCCATAATGGAGCGTAGTCGCCTGGCAGCTCTGCAAGGAGATAAGATGATGTCCATGCCCATGGTGAACTTCGTTGGACAGGAGGTGTGGAGAGTCAAAGAAGCTAAAACCTCTGAACAAGAGGTTCCCGAGTGGGGACCGATAGCTTCCAGAGGGCCCCTGTGGGAAGTTACTACTAGTGTGAGTTATCTTCAGGCGGGAGCAGATATCTTGGTAATGTGCCATCCCAAAGCAGTGGAAAGCGTCAGGAAGACTATCGTAGATTTAATGAAAAAAGAATAAGAAATCTCTAGGCACAATTTTCCCGATTGAAAATCGGGATGCAGGGATACATTCTGGAGGGAAAGAATATGTTCATTATCGGGGAAAGAATCAATGGTATGTTTAAAGATGTAGCCAAGGCAATCAAAGAAGGCGATAAGGCTATTATACAGGATTTGGCTCGCCAACAGATGGAGGCAGGAGCAGACGCGCTGGACGTCAACGTTGGTCCTGCTCCCGAGGAGCCCCTGCGAGCTATGGAGTGGCTGGTTACGACTATTGGCGAAGTTACCGATGCTCCTCTAGCCATTGATACTACGAAATTCGAGATTATGGAAAGCGGACTCAAATTATGTAAAAGTAAAGGGATAATAAATTCTACCTCGGGAGATAAAGAAAAACTGGACAGGCTTCTTCCTTTAGCCAGGAAATACAATGCTTCTATAATTGGCCTGACCATGAATAAGAGCGGGATCCCTCAAGATGCACAGAGTAGAGCAGAAATTGCTGCTCAGATTGTAACCTCTGCTCAGGAACAAGGGTTAGCCATGAGCGATCTTTATATTGACGCAGTAATCCTTCCGGTCAATGTAGCACAGGACCATTCGCGGGAAGTTTTGGAGACAATAAGACAGTGTAAGTTGCTCTGCGATCCTCCTCCCAGGACTATTTTGGGACTGAGTAATGTTTCTCAAAAGACGCTCGATCGTTCTCTGGTTAATAGAACCTACCTGGCAATGGCCGTTGCCAGTGGTCTGGATGCAGCAATTGTCGATCCCTTGGATAAAGATTTGATGAACAGTATGATTACTGCTGAACTGTTAATGGGGAAACAGATATATTGCGATAACTATCTTCAAGCTTACAGAAAGAAATAAGAATAGGAAATGAATACTACACTTACTATTTGCCCCTGGTGTGGATGCGGATGTTCTTTGCTTCTCCGAGAAAGAGAGGGTAAAATTGTGGGAGCGCTGCCTTCCTCTGATTGTCCTGTCAGCCAGGGGAGGCTCTGTGTCAAGGGATGGAACTGTTACGAGTATGTTAGGAGTCCGCTCCGTCTGGTAAGCCCTCTAATGAGAAAGAAGGGTACGGGATATAAGAAGAGGACCGATTCCTTAGACGATTTCCAGGAAGTCTCCTGGGGCAAGGCTCTCAAATTTGTAGCATCGAAGTTCAAAGATATTCGAGAGAAAAAAGGAAGTGTTGCTTTAGGTCTTCTCAGTTCAGCCAAGTGTACCAATGAAGAGAACTATCTTATGATGAAATTGGCTCGAGCTGTTCTGCAAACTAACAATATCGACCACTGTGCCCGTCTTTGCCATTCTTCCACAGTGGTTGGACTGGCGAGAGCTTTTGGAAGCGGCGCAATGACTAATTCCATTGAAGAAATAGAAAAAGCAGAAGTTATTCTGGTTACCGGGTCCAACACAACCGAGCAACACCCAGAAATAGGAAGCAGGATAATAAGGCGAGTCCTGAAAGGAGCAAAACTTATCCTTGTAGACCCCCGCAAGATTCATCTTGCCAAATTTGCTACTCTCCATTTGCAAGCCCGGCCAGGTACTGATGTTGCCTGGATAAACGGACTTATCCATGTAATTTTGAAAGAAGGTCTTGCGGATTCGGATTTCATCGATAGGAACACAGAAAATTTCTCATCAATGAGGGAGATAGTAGAAAAATATACACCCCAATTTGTGGAGGAAATCACTGGAATCCCAGCTGAGCAACTAATAGAGGCAGCCCGAATTTATGGCAGTGCACGACAGGCGATGATATTCTATGCAATGGGAATTACCCAGCATGTCACGGGTACTGACAATGTTCTTTCCCTGGCCAATCTTTCTATGGTCACAGGTCATGTTGGCAGACCTTCTACTGGAGTAAATCCTTTGCGGGGCCAGAATAACGTTCAGGGAGCCTGTGATATGGGTGCATTGCCCAATTTCCTAACTGGCTACCAGAAAGTTGAAGATAGAGACAGTAGAAAAAAATTTGAACAGTGCTGGGAGGTGAAACTTCCCACTGTTGCCGGCCTTACAGAGACAGAGATGTTTGTGGAAGGGAATCCCGTTCAGGCTCTGTATATAATGGGAGAGAATCCTTTACTGAGTGAGCCGAATATTGGCCACATGGAGAAGTTTATGAAGTTTCTGGAGTTCTTAGTGGTGCAGGACATCTTCTTTACGGAAACAGCCAGGTGGGCCGATGTAATCCTTCCAGGGGGCTCTTTTGCCGAGAAAGATGGTACTTTTACGAGTACAGAAAGAAGAATCCAAAGGGTAAGAGAGGTCGTAAAACCTATGGGAGAGAGCCAAGCCGATTGGAAAATAATCTGCCAACTGGCTAAAGAGTTGGGATATCCTATGGGGTATTCCCACCCTGCTCAAATTATGGAGGAGATAGCTTCCCTTACGCCGATATATGGTGGTGTAAGCTATCCCCGACTGGATAAGATTGGTGCGTTGCAGTGGCCCTGTCCGGAAGACAGCCATCCCGGAACACCTTATTTGCACAAAGGAGGATTTAAGAGGGGCAGGGGACTTTTTACTCCCGTGGAATACGAGCCTCCGCGGGAGATTACTGATGAGGAGTATCCTTTCCTCCTCACCACAGGGAGAGTCTATCAACAATGGCACACTGGAACTATGAGCAGGCTCACCTTCACTCTCCACAGGGAGGTTCCCCAGGCTTTTGTGGAGATGAATCCCCGGGACGGTCTATTTTTGGGCGTAAAAAATAGACAGCTGATAAAAGTAATTTCTCGCAGAGGAGAGATAATTGCAAAAGCTTTTCTTACTGAAAGGGTACGGGAAAAGACCATTTTCATTCCTTTCCATTTTTCCGAGGCAGCAGCTAACAGGTTGACTGTGGATAGTCTGGACCCTCAGGCAAAGATACCCGAGTATAAAGTCTGTGCGGTAAAGATCGAACTATGTGGAGAAAATAATTGATTCTTTTGACCATAGAAAGAGAAAGACTTTTAAAGTTCCTGAATGAGCTCAAAAGAGAAACAGAACTTATAGTCCCTGTTCAAAGATTAGGTGGAGTGACTTTTGAACAGATAGAAGATATTGATGAGGTGAATCTCTTGGAAGGCAATCCTCTTTCCTCGCCCAAACAGTTCTTCTTTCCCCAGACTGATCAGCTGTTCCAGTTGCGAAAGGGAGCTTTTACTTTCAAAGAGAAGTTAAAGAGAAAGAAGCGGATATTATTTGGGATTCGTCCTTGCGATCTGGCAGCTTTAGAGTTTTGTGATAGGTTCTTTTCCAGGGAACACGGCGGATACGAAGATATCTACTATTGGATTCGTCGCAGAAATACCTTCCTTGTAGGTATTAACTGTCTTAAAGCGGAAGAGAACTGTTTCTGCTTTCTTTGTGGAAGTGGCCCGTTTGCCAGGCGAGGTTATGACCTTCAACTGACTCCATTGGAAGACTTTTACCTGGTGGAGGTAGGTTCCTCCCCGGGAGATAAGTTAGTCTCCTCTTACTCGCATTATTTCTCAGCGGCCAGCCCCGGTGACAGGAGAGAGAAAGAGACCTTGGAAGAAAGAACAAAAAAAGAATTTTCTCATAAAATAGATTTGCAAAAGGTTACGAATAAACTATCTAAAGACGGATTTAGCGGCGCGGTCATAAAGAATGAATTCTGGGAAGAAATAGGGGATCGTTGCCTCGATTGTGGGGGATGTAATTACGTATGTCCCACCTGTACCTGTTTTAGTATCCTGGATAAGACAGACAGAAATATAGAAGTCGGCGAAAGGATGAGGATATGGGATTCTTGTAATTTTTCAGGCTTTACCAGGATGGCCAGTGGAGCTAATCCCGGAGCAAACAAGCGAGATAGAATCAAAAGAAGAGTCTTTTGTAAGCTACTTTTTTCCCAAGAGAATCAAGGCCTTCCGGGATGTGTTGGTTGTGGACGTTGCTTGAAGGTCTGCTACGGGGAAATCGATATATTAAGGATTGCTGGTGAAATTCAGGCAAAATGATAACCACTAATTTTGCAGCAATAATATTAGCCGGGGGAGAAAACTTGAGGCTTCCTTATTTAAAGGCTAAGCTTTTAATGGGAGGAGAGATTCTAATCAAAAGAATTACCCTATCGCTTCTTTCCCTTTTTGACGATATTCTGATAGTCGTAGATGAAGATAAGTTCGATTATTTAGGGAAACTGATGTATCGATTTGGAAACTCTGTGAAATTGGTCAGTGATGTGGTTGGACCCAAATGCCCCCTGCGTGGCCTATATAGCGGTCTTCTTAGTTCTCCTGCGAGGTTCAACTTTTTGGTAGGGTGTGACATGCCTTTTCTTCAAACAGGACTCATAGATTATATGGCTAGAAGAGTTTCCCGAGCAGATGTAGTGATTCCGCGGATTGGAAAATTTTTGGAGCCGCTACACGCATTCTATTCTTCGAGATGTATACCTGGCGTAGAAAAAGTGCTTAAGGAAGGCAGAAAGAAGATGGTCTCCTTCCTACCCTATGTTAAGGTGGAGTATTTGGACGAAGAAGAGATTGCTATTTTCGATTCCCAAGGCATCTCATTTTTTAATATCAATACTATAGATGATTGGAAAAAGGCAATGGAGATTGAAAGGAAAAGGCGGGAACAATTGTATGAGAGGGAATACTCACAAGTTGCCAATATTACGTAGTTATAGAAATAAAAAGAAACAGGTAGAAGATGTCTTGGTGAAGGAATCTTCAATTACTATATTCTATAATGGAAGAAAGATAGTCAGCCTTCTGTGCACGCCAATGGAACTTATGGAGCTCGCTGTGGGATTTCTTTTCTCTGAAGGGATTCTTTCCCATTTTGAAGAGATAAAGTGGATCTCAGAAGATCCTGAAAGAGGGCTATTAATGGTAGAAGGAAATGTGGAGAATAGCACTGCCCAGCCTGTTGACAGAGTGGTGACTTCTGGATGTGGCCAGGGAATCTTTCTCTTTCCTTCTGAGGAACAAGAAGAGGACGAGATTTCGATGGGAGGGATTTCTCTCTCCTCTGATTGGATAAGTCAATTGATTAAAGAATTCTACAAGAGGTCTCAATTGTACCTTACCACAGGAGGGGTTCACTCGTGTGCACTGGCCAACGAGGGAGGAATTATTATTTTTAGTGAAGACATAGGCAGGCATAATGCGCTGGATAAAGTTGCAGGAAAATGTGTTATAGAGGGGATTGGGACAAAAGATTCCATAATTCTAACCACAGGGAGGGTCTCCGCAGAAATGGTTATTAAGGCAAAGAGAATGAATGCTACTTTCTTGATATCGCGCGGGGCACCTACCGACCTGTCAGTAGCAATTTCCAAAAGAGTAGGAATAACCTTGATAGGTTTCTGTCGAGGTGAGCGAATGAACATATATTCTCACCCAGAAAGGGTAATATTTGAGGACAATGACCAGGCTGCCTGAAACAACAATCAGTCGCTTAACTATTTATCGCCGTTACATAAAGTCTATACTTAAGAAGGGAAAACCCCTGGTAACTTCTGAGAAGTTGGGGAGAAAGATGCATTTTAAGCCTTCTCAAATACGTCGTGACCTTTCTTACATAGGGCAATTCGGTCGGAGAGGGAAAGGCTACTACGTGAGAAAACTTTGCAGGGGACTTGACAAGACCTTGGGATTGGATAGAGAGTGGCAGGTGGCTTTGGTAGGGGCGGGAAATTTGGGAAGGTCACTCTCTGCCTATCCTGGATTCCGACGACATGGATTCGAAGTTTCAGTCATCTTCGACAACTCTCCGGCAAAGATAGGCAAGACCTGGCTAGGAGTGGAGGTTTTAGATATAAAACAGATGCCAAAGGTGATAAAGGAGAGAAAGATAAAAATTGCAATAATAGCTGTACCTTATTCTTCCGCGCAACAGGTTGCTGACATTTTGATCCGCTCAGGCGTGAAAGCGATCCTAAATTTTGCTCCTTATAAGGTTGCCGTACCGGAAGGATTGAAATTAAAGAATATAGACTTGTCTACGGAACTACAAAGTTTGAGCTGCTTCTTGACTAAGTAAAAAGCCCCTGCAAATCTTCTATCGCTGAAGTCTTAAATCGAGGAATCTACGGGTCTTTGAGACCTATAAAGATTTCCTTGACACATAGCCGATATGTTTTGTATAATCAAGGCTTAAAATTAGCCAGACCTTAAATTTTTTAAGAAAGTTTGTGAAAAAATTCACAAGACTTTACGGGTTTTCAATATGAAATTCCTTTTAAATAGAGCGAATTGGGAAAATTTTCTGGGACAGATTTCAAAAACTTATCTTATTTATGCTCCCCAAGAGTTTTATGGCGAACTGGCCTATCAGCTGTTGGCTCCAGAAAATGTTAGCAAGACCATTTATAATACTTATCGGGCAGTCCAGCCTTTGAAGACCTTCTTTTCTTTACCGCAGGAAAGGGTGACAGAGGAGACTACCCAGGCAGGAAAGACGATAGTCCTGGGAGTTAAGAACTGTGACCTTAAGGCGATTTCGGTTATGGACAAAATCTTTCTGGAAGGAGAATTTGTGGATCCTTTCTATAAAGAGAGAAGAGATAAAACTCTTATTGTTTCCTCCGATTGTTACCAACCGAAGGATACATGTTTCTGTGCTTTGCTGGACAATAATCCTTTTCCTGAGGCAGGTTTTGACCTTAACCTCTCTCAAATAGATAGTGTGTTCCTGCTGGAAGTAGGTTCCCCCAAAGGAGAAAGCTTTATCGCTCCTATAAAGGAAGATTTGCAGGATGTGACTTCGGATTTAATACAAAAGAGAGAAAAGAAAAGAAAGGAAGCAACGGAGAGAGTTTTAGAGGTAAACAGAGAATTCAGGACGGAGAGACCATTCCCCTCTGTTGTAAAGGACGAGTATGCTTCGCCGGAGTGGGAAGAGGCAGCCAGAACTTGCGTGGAATGTGGAGCCTGCACTAATATATGCCCTTCCTGTTACTGCTTTCTACTTGTGGACACAAAAGACGAGGGTAAATTTCCCAAAGTTAAGTTTTGGGATTCCTGCCAGCACACTGGTTTTGCCCGGGTGGCTGCGGGTGTCAATCCACGAGCAAAATTATATGAAAGGTTGAGGAATAGATATTTATGTAAGTACGAATACCGGCCAGAAAATTTTGGAATTGTGGCTTGTACCGGTTGCGGTCGTTGCGTGGAAGCGTGTCAGGGAAAAATAGACAAAAGAGAAGTAATAAAAAAATTAGAAGAAAGAAGCGGAGAAACGTAAATGGTAGAGAATCCCTATTTACCTATTGAAGCCAAGGTGGAGAAGATCATAGATGAGACTTCTAACATAAAGACTTTTGTGTTAAAGTCGAGCAAAAAAATCAAATTCGAAACTGGTCAATTTGTTCAACTAACTATTCCTGGCAGTGGTGAGGCACCCTTTACTCCATCGTCTTCTCCCTCCCAGACTGAAAAAATAGAACTAACCGTGATGAATGTTGGACTTCTGACCGGCAAATTGCACGAGATGAGAGAGGGAGAAGTTGTCGGCATTCGCGGGCCTTATGGTCGGGGATATCCTTTAGACGATTTCTACAAGAAGGAAGTTTTGATTCTCGGGGGGGGAGTGGGTATGGCGCCCCTGAGATCCCTACTTCTTACTCTTCTGGAAAATGTTGATAAGTTCAGGCGGATAGTCCTCTGTTATGGAGCGAAAACTCCCGAGGATATAGTCTATAAAGGTGCCTTTCCTGAATGGCAGAAAAAGAAGAAATTGGAAATTTTGAGAAGTGTGGATAAAGCAGCTCCTGGATGGAATGAAACCGAAGGACTGGTGACGGTGCTTCTGGACAAAATCGAGATGGATTTGAAAAATTCCGCGGCTGTGGTCTGTGGGCCTCCCATTATGATGAAATTCGGGACGCTAAAGCTTCTGGATTTGGGATATCAACCAGAGAATATTTATCTTTCTATGGAGAAGAATATGTCTTGCGGTCTGGGTAAATGTGGACACTGTGGACTTGGTAAGTATTTCGTCTGTAAAGATGGTCCAGTTTTTAAATACGATTTGATAAAGGATATTCCCGATATCTGGTTGTAACGAATTAAAAGATAGTTTGTTCATCGCTGGAGGAATTTTTTAACGCCAAAAAACTTCGGACTCTGTAGGGCGCAAATCAAAACTCCTCCCCCCGATTTATCGGGGGTCGTCGAACAATGATTTGCTTTATAAGAAAATAAGTCGTCCTTGTTTTTTGTCTGAAATTCCAAAAGCTCTTCACAAATTATCTTTTGAAGAATGAGAGAAGATGAAAAAATTATTTATTGATTTGGAAAAATGTTTTAAGTGCAAGGACTGCACGGTTTCCTGCAGTTATTTCTACCATCCTGACAATAACGGAATAACTAATTTAAGGGAGTTGGCCCATTTTGCTCTTATCTGCAGGCATTGTGAGGACGCTCCTTGCGTTAAAGTCTGCCCCAAAGAAGCACTGGAAAAGCAGGAGGATGGAGTATTGAAGAGATACAATATGCGTTGCGTTGCTTGTAGGTCTTGCATGGTAGCTTGCCCTTTTGGAACGATTTATCCGGAAGTTATTCCCTACCTCGTTTCCAGTTGCGATTATTGTTTAGATCGGGCTAATGGAAAGGTACCTCTCTGCGTAGAGACTTGTCCGGAGAAAGTAATCAGATACGAAGAAGTTGAACAAGACCCAAAAAAGAACTATTTTGCCGTGGGAAAGAATCTTGTAGTCCACTATATCCCCTGGGAAAGAGAATAAGAATGGCAAAGACTCTATTTTACTTTATAGTATTTCCTGGTTTTTTGTTTACAGCATTGATTGGCTTGTTAGTTAGTTGGATCGACCGAAAAGTAACTGCCCGGGTGCAGTGGCGAGTGGGCCCACCGATACTGCAGCCTTTTTATGATTTTGTAAAGCTTCTGGGTAAAGAGACGATTGTCCCTCAAGCCGGGTCGAAATTTACCTTTCTTCTTTCCCCACTTTTTGGATTGGCGGCAGTGACCATTGTCTCCACTCTGCTCTGGCTGGTGATGATTTCACCAGAGAAGACTTTTTTAGGAGATTTAATTGTAGTTATTTATCTTTTGGCAATTCCATCCATAAGTATAATTATAGGTGGCTTTGCTTCGGGGAATCCCCTGGCTTCTTTGGGTGCTTCCCGCGAGATGAAAATGGTTTTAGCCTACGAGCTACCTTTCATTCTGGCTATTTTCACTCCCGTTATTAAAGCGCAAGGCATAATCAAGCTTGGCGATTTACTCCAGTATCAATGGGCAAATAGTATCTTCCTTAATTCCTGGTCTGGATTCATTGCCTTTGTGGTGGCAATAATCTGTATGCAGGCAAAACTGGCTTTAGTCCCTTTCGACATTCCCGAGGCAGAAACAGAGATAATAGCCGGCCCCTATATTGAGTATTCCGGAGCTCCTTTGGCCCTTCATAAACTTACTCGCTGGATGATGTTGTTTGTAGTCCCAATCTTTTTAGTAGTTGTGTTTATGGGAGGTATTATATTTTCCGGCTTGCATATTTTATGGGGCATACTAAAATACGTTCTCCTTCTAGTGCTTATTATTCTAATACGTAATACTAATCCACGACTTCGTATTGACCAGGCTATAAAATTTTTCTGGGGGCCAGTGACAATTCTCGCAGTCATAGGCGTAATTCTTGCATTTTTGGGGATATAGATGGACCTTAAGACAAAAGCATTAACCAAATCGATATGGGTCTTCCATTTTGCAGCGGCTTCTTGCAATAACTGCGATATAGAAATCCTCGACGCAATGACTCCCAAGTTTGATCTGGAAAGGTTTGGCATGCTTAAGGTGGGAAGCATTCGCCATGCAGATGTTATGCTGGTGACTGGTGCGATTTCTCACAAGGCAGCAGTAAGATTAAAGAGACTCTACGAGCAGGCTGCGAAACCCTGTCTGGTTGTGGCAGTCGGTTGTTGTGCCTGTTCAATGTGTATATTTCGGGATTCTTATAATATGGCTGGACCTTTCGATCGGCTTGTTCCTGTTCACGCCTATATCCCGGGTTGCCCTCCCAAACCAGAAGCGATAATTATGGGAGTAGTCAAACTGGTTAAGGCATTAAAGAAAGGATAATTTGGTGGCAGAAGAAATTTTGACAAGAATAAAGGATAAATTTTCTAAAAAGGCTCTTAAGGTTTTTGAGAAGTCCCCTCGTCGAATATATATTGACTTTGACTCAAAAGATATACCTGAGGTGGTGACTTTCCTATTCCGGGATCTGGGAGGGAGATTAGCCACTGCCAGCGGGATAGATACCCGAAAGAATATAGAAATACTGTACCACTTTTCATTTGATAGCTCGGGGACAATTATTTCTCTCAGAACTCTAATTGACAGAGAAAATCCCGAAATAGAATCAATAACTCCCCTGATAAAAGGAGCAGAATGGATAGAAAGAGAGATACACGAACTTTTGGGTGTGAATTTCAGAAACCATCCCAACTTGAAAAGGCTACTCTTATCTGAAGATTGGCCAGAAGGGAAGTATCCTCTCAGGAGAGAATAGATGGCTAAGACAATTATTCCTGTTGGCCCGTACCATCCTTTACAGGAAGAGCCAGAGTTTTTCAAGCTCCTCGTAGAAGGTGAAAAAGTTCTGGAGCTGGAGATAGAACTGGGATATAATCACCGGGGAATCGAGAAAATTGCTGAATCAAAGAGTTACGACCAGGTAATTTTCCTGGTGGAGCGTGTTTGCGGTATCTGTTCCACATCACATCCCATTGCCTCGGTAAATGCACTGGAAGATTTGGCCGATATTAAAGCGCCTGAACGGGCACTATATATTCGAAGTATTATTGGTGAACTGGAAAGGCTCCATTCCCATCTACTCTGGCTGGGACTGGCTGGCCATTTTATAGGTTATAATACGGTATGGATGTGGGCATGGAGATACCGGGAGCCGGTCCTGGACATTTTTGAGAGAGTTACTGGAAATCGCCAGCATTATGCCATGATGAAAGTCGGAGGGGTAAGAAGAGACATTGAGTCCGATGATATTCCGGAGATTTGGAAGATGGTTGATGGACTATTGCCGGTTATCGATATGTTTAAAGGTGCGGTTATCGACGACCCGGTTATTCATGCCCGGTTAAAGGGAGTGGGGATCTTAACAAAAGAGGATGTATTTGAGTATGGAGCACTGGGACCTACTGCTCGAGCTTCGGGTGTAGCTATAGATGTCAGAAAAGACGACCCTTATGCCGCCTATCCCCTGGTTGATTGGCAGGTAATTACTCAGGAAGAAGGGGATGTTTTTGCCAAGGCGGTTGTGCGCATATTGGAGATGTATGAATCAATAAAAATTATAAAAGGATGTCTGGATAAGTTAAAAGCAGTGGGTGGGGAGATAGATGCCAAGGTTAAGGAGATTCCTCCTGGTGAGGGGATTGGTCACCACGAGGCACCGCGAGGGGAAGTATTTCATTATGTGCGTAGTGACGGCAGTAATCGTCCGGTGAGATATAAAATAAGGGCTCCCAGTTATATGAACGTTCCTACCAATCAAAAATCTGTAGTTGGCGGAACTGTTTCCGATGCCACGATAACCCTGGCTGCTGTTGATCCCTGCTACTGTTGCACAGAAAGAGTGGCAGTTGTGGATAGGAAGACGGGAAAGAAAGGTCTGACCGGCCAAGACTTGATAAAGTTATCTCAAGAAAAGACCTTAAGAATTAAGAGGCATATTGGTATGATGAAGGAATAGTTTTGCGGAGTCGCTCGGTCAGGAAAACCTCGCTTTAAATCCGTCCCGATGCATCGGGACCGATTTGAAGCTCCTGCAGCTATCCCTTCATCCTAAGAGAAGTGGAGAGAATGTATTTGCTGCACTATCTAATTATTATTCCATTCATAGTGGGGCTATTCTGCTTGCTGGTTCCCAAGAAGTTAAGTAAGCTTGTAGATTCGTTGGCCATCGGGGGTTCACTGGCAACTTTTTATTTCATTATACTTACTTTTCTCCGTAAGCCCGTTGAGTGGTTTTATGATGATCTACTTCTTTTGAGACTCGACAATCTTAGTGGTTTTATACTTTTAGCCATTGGTCTTTTTGGGTTTTTGATTGTTCTTTATTCACTAAAGTTTATGGCAGGCAAGGAGCGTCTAAACGAATATTATGCTTATCTTCTGTGGACAATTGGTGGAGCCGGTGGGGCAATCTTAGCCAATAATCTGATACTCCTTCTGGTTTTTTGGGGATTTCTCGGGTTGACCCTTTATCTCCTTATTGGCATAGGTGGCTCTGAGGCCACTCCAGCAGCCAAGAAGACTCTAATCATTGTCGGTGGCTCTGACGCTCTGATGATTTTGGGAGTCGGCATTATATGGCTTTTGACTGGTTCTTTCCAAATGGAGAATATTAGTGTACCGTTAACCGGTCCGTTGCCCACCATTGCATTCATATCGTTAGCTATTGTTTCCTTTGCCAAAGCAGGAGCAATGCCCATGCATACATGGATTCCCGATTGTGCGGAGAAGGCTCCCATCCCTGTTACTGCTTTCCTGCCTGCTTCTCTCGATAAACTATTAGGAATTTATTTACTAGCAAGAATTGCTGTAGACTTTTTTGTAATGAATAAAGCGATGGGATTGCTTTTATTAATTGTGGGTGCCGTAACCATTATTGCCGCTGTAATGATGGCACTAATTCAGCATGATTTAAAAAGGCTCCTCTCTTATCACGCTGTGAGTCAGGTGGGATATATGGTGCTGGGTATTGGAACAGGAAATCCCATAGGAGTTGCTGGTGGCATATTCCATATGTTAAACCATGCGATATACAAAGGTTGTCTTTTCTTGACAGGTGGAGGAGTCGAGCATCGAGCTCAAACTACGGATTTAGATAGATTGGGTGGCTTGGCCAAACTGATGCCCATAACATTCATTACTTGTTTGATTGCTGCATTATCAATTTCTGGCGTTCCGCCTTTTAACGGTTTTGTCTCCAAGTGGATGGTTTATCAAGGAGTGATTGAACTGGGCAAAGGAGGCGACAAATTATGGATTATCTGGTTAGTGGCAGCTATGTTTGGTAGTGCTTTGACATTGGCCAGTTTTATGAAGTTGATCCACTCCGTGTTTTTAGGCTCCTCATCGACCACTACCCCTTCCCCGGAACCAAAACGAAAAGAAGTCTCATTTGCTATGTGGTTTCCTATGGCAGTGCTGGCAGGGCTCTGTGTAATTTTTGGTGTTTTTGCATACAAGGTTCCTTTAAAGAATCTTATTTTGCCCGCGGTTCCTGGGGTTTCTTTCCTTGGTTTCTGGTCGCCAGGTCTGGCTACGTTACTGATTATTATTGGGATCGTTTTGGGAGTAATTATCTATTGGTTAGGCAGGATCAAGGGCTTGCGCACGGATACAGCTTATGTTGGTGGCGAGATAATTCCCCAGGATAGCCGTGTAACCGGGGTGGACTTCTATGATACAATAAGAGATTTGGCCACACTTAAAGCAATCTATAGAAAAAGCGAAAAGAAACTTTTCGATATTTATGACCAGGGAACAAGATTTGTATTTTTCTTTATTCGAGGATTAAGAAAGATTCACAGTGGAGTATTATCTACATATCTGTTTTGGTCTCTTTTCGGCATGCTGATTCTTTTCATAATTATGCTGTTTAGGATTTAGAGCTATGTTTGAGTTATACGTTCTCCTTTTATTTATGATTTTGGGAGCAATAATTGCTGTGGAGATAAAAGATTTGCTCTCTTCAGTAGTTGCTGTGGGTGCAGTGGGTTTAGGATTATCCGTTGCTTTCTTGATTCTAAAAGCGCCTGATTTGGCCATCACCCAGTTGGTTGTGGAGATATTGTGTTTAATCATTTTAAT
>WVXT01000062.1:0-1554 GCA_011773355.1 bacterium | reverse complement strand
GGAGGCTTTCTGTTTTTTGCTTACCGCGCTTTGAAAGATTTACCATCATTCGGACATCCCATAATGAGAGTTAGCCAGAATTATCTGGCTGAAGGGTTAAAAAAGACAGGCGCGACCAATCTGGTTGCTTCAGTGATACTAGACTTCCGTGCCTATGATACCTTAGGTGAAGCAACTGTGCTTTTTACTGCAGTGATCGGGGTTTTAGCGGTCTTGCGCCGGATTGGACGTAAGAAAGTCAATGAGACTGTGAGAGAGGAAGATGAATAAGAAAACCGAACAGCCGGGTATGACCCTGATTGTCAAGACGATAACGCGGCTCACAGTAGGGTTAATTCTTTTATACGGAATATATATTGTCACACATGGCCATCTTTCGCCAGGTGGTGGCTTTCCTGGGGGCGTAATCATCGCTCTATCTTTTATACATCTTATGCTTGCCTTTGGTAAAGATTTGGCATTAAGAAAATTGAGTCGTGGTGCAGCCGCTTTCTTTGAGAGTTTTGGGGCAATAATGTTTTTGACGATTGGACTTCTGGGCGTTGTGGGAGGGTATTTCTTTCTTAATTTCGTTCTTAAAGGTAGACCATTTAATCTCTTTAGCGCAGGGATTATTCCTTTATGTAATATTGCTATTTGTCTTAAAGTAGGAGCTGGTCTATTCGCCGTATTCGTTGCTTTAATATTTTTGAAGATAACTGTAAAAAGAGAGTAATCGATGATTTATTTAATGTGCCTTGTTCTATTCTTTATTGGTGTCTACTGTATCCTGGTAAAGAGAAACCTTATCAAGATTATCATTGGTATCGGGATTGTTGAGTATGCGGTTAATCTATTTTTCATACTGGTTGGCTATCGTGCACAAGGCCGCGCGCCAATACTTGCTGAAAAGCAAGTGGTCCAGAACATGGTTGACCCTCTTCCTCAGGCGCTAATCCTGACCGCTATCGTTATCGGTTTAGCCGTTACTGTTTTAATTGTTTCCATTGCTGTAAAAATCTATGATAAATATGGAACTTTCGATATTACCAAAATCAGAAGATTACGAGGATAAACGATGAATCTGGCGCTATTACCTGTTACTCCTAAGTTATTACCATTGTTTGTGGCGATCCCGTTAGGTTCTGCTTTCATAGTTTCTCTTTTGGGAAAAAAGTTAAGAGGCTTTGCTGATACCTTTTCCAATTTAGCTACTCTTTCCTTACTTTCTTTCTCTTTGCTTTCTCTTCTTTTGATTAAGCAGTCTGGAACTGTCGTCTATAAAATCGGCGGATGGATACCTCCTATTGGGATCTGTATGGTTTTGGATAGTCTGACTGGTTTTATGCTGATCACGGTCAACTTGATCGCATTTTTAGTTACTATTTATTGTATAAGTTATATGGAACAATATACGGATAAATGGAAGTTCTATACTCTATTCTTATTGATGCTCGCCGGCATGAACGGAGTAATCGTCACCGGGGATATGTTTAATCTATTTGTTTTTTTAGAAATTGGCGCTATTTCAAGTTATGCCCTGGTTGCTTTCGGGGTGGAGCATGAGGAGTTAGA
>WVXT01000095.1:252-1140 GCA_011773355.1 bacterium | reverse complement strand
ATAGTATCCAAAAGAGTCAAAACCTTGGGATGATCTGGCCCAAGGGCTTTCTCCACTATTACCAATGCCCGCTGGAGAAGGGGCTCCGCCTGGGCATATTTACCCTGGGCTTCATAAAGTACCGCCAGATTGTTCAGGGAAGTCGCCACATCAGGATGATCTGGCCCAAGGGCTTTCTCCACTATTGCCAGTGCCCGCTGGAAAAGAGGCTCCGCTTCGGCATATTTACCCTGGGCCCTATAGAGTTCAGCCAGATTGTTCAGGGATGTTGCCACTTGTGAATGCTCTGGCCCCAGGACTTTCTCCACCATTGCCAGGGACCGCTGGAGAAGGGACTCCGCCTCAGTGTATTTTCCCTGGGAATAACGAAGTGCCGCCAGATTGTTCAGGGATGTTGCCACTTGTGAATGCTCTGGCCCCAGGACTTTCTCCTCTATTGCCAGGGACCGCTGGAAAAGGGACTCCGCTTGAAAGTATTTGTCTTGGGAATAATACAGTGCCGCCAGATTGTTCAGGGATTTCGCTATATTGAGATGGTTAGAATGAAATGTATTTTCTGCAACTTTCAATGCTTTCTCGGCTACTTTGGCCGCTTCTGAATACTTTCCTTTTTGATACAGCGTGATTAATTGCTGATTTAATGCTAGCCATACGGCCTTGTGACCGTATGTGGAGGTAGTAAACGATACGACCAGGACTGTTACAAAAATAATTCTAGCAAAGGTTTTCATTACTGCACTTCCCTTTTGTGTAAAACGATGGATTTCGCCAAGATAGAGATTGGCAGCCAGCTAAAACCACGTTACCTTGAGTTCATGGACCTTGTCAATGAAAAACTACCACATTGTGGCATATATTGGGTGATTCAGAAGGAGGGGTAGAGTGCAT
>WVXT01000095.1:0-230 GCA_011773355.1 bacterium | reverse complement strand
AACTTGTGAGAGAATATTTCCAAAATCAACCACAGTATATAGGAAGATGACAAGAATGTAGGAAAGTTGTGTCTACAGTTCCAGTTGGTTGGTAGGGGAAGGCCAGAAACAGAGATGATCCATTGAGAGAATCTGTTTTATTCTGTGTGGTTTGAAGCTCTAACGTAACTGTGTATATCCGTCAGATTAAAAAAAGACGATTATTTCTTTTGCTCCGCAGGATAATGACA
>WVXT01000042.1 GCA_011773355.1 bacterium | reverse complement strand
CTTACTGATGGTAGGGATATCTTTGCCTATTTTGGCTGCCACTTCAGGCACCGTTGGAATGTCGGTTACCGTCGATTTAGGCCCACCTGCATCGATTACGGATTTGGTGGCGACACCGGGGACGCAGGTGGGAGATATTAACTTGGCCTGGACTACGCCTGGCGATGATGGATGGAATAATCAGTTGACTGGTTGGCCCTACACTGTAAAGTATGATACCCGGAGCGTGGCGGAATTGGGTGGTAGTACAACGACCTGGTGGGAGCAGGCTGCCTATACATATGTACAAGGTTGGGCAGCTCTTGCTCCAGGAGTATGGGACGATACGCACTGGCTGGCTGGTTTAACGCTAGGAACTACTTATTATATTGCTATCCGTGCTACAGATGATGCAAGTAACGAGGCGCTGGGTAATAATGTGGCGAGTGCTATGCCCAGGGCGGATGCAACTGCGCCGGCAGCAGTTACCGATTTGGTTGCCCAGACATGGACTGGTGAGGGAGAGATTCGCCTGACATGGACGGCGCCGGGTGATGATGGATGGAGCGGCCCGATAAGTGGAGGCGAGTACAGAATCCAGTTCTCTTCTAACTATACGGTTTCCTGGAGCACTAATGATGCACAAATTGACAACCTTTCATATTCGGTTAATCCGGGAGATCCACAATCTCGCATTGTGGACCAGACTGATGGGTTGGTTCCTGGCACTACATACTACTTCAGATTATGGACTGCTGATGAGGCGAGCAACTGGTCCGGTTTGTCTAATGGGGCGACGGCATGGGCGCAGGTGGTTACTGATGCTCCGCCGGCGGCGCCTACTGGTCTTGTAGCTAAAGCTGGAAATAGGCGGGTTACTCTTACCTGGACGCCCAATACTGAACCTGATATGAAGTCATACTGGGTCTATCGCAGCACGACCAGTGGCTCATATGATGTTGCTTCAGCTACTGTGACTCATCCTACAGCAAAGTATGTTGATACAGGATTAACTAATGAAATCACTTACTATTACGTGCTCAGGGCTGTGGATCAAGCGGATAATGTTAGTAATGCTTCAGATGAGGTCAGTGCTCGTCCGAGCTTGAGACCGAGAGAACCGTGTGGCGTCAAGGGAACATTGGTTGATAGTGGCACGCATATAAAGATTGATTGGAAAACGGTAACCAGAAATGAAGACGGCTCACCTTGCGTTGATTTAGGAGAATATAGAGTATATCGCTCAACTTCTCTTGCAGGATTCAGTGTTGAGCCGGCAACGACTGTGGCTAAGTCAATATTGACCTGGACCGAGACAGAGAATATTACTGGCAAGACATATTACTACAAAGTCAGAGCGGCCGATTCTAATGGCGTGGAGAGCGGCGATTCGATGATTATAATGGCGCAAGATGAACAGGTAAGTATAATTGCTCTGGCAGAAGATATGCAAGCGATGGTAATCATTCCTGAGGAACTGACAGATATATTGTATGAGGAATCCAGTTCTTATGGCGATGACCTGAATATAACCGTTGAGGAAGTTCCGGAAGAAGAGAACAAGGATAAAGTTGTAAGTTGTTATGAATTCAGTGCTTTCAAAGGCTATGGTAATGAGACCCCTGAGGAGATTAAGAGCTTCTCCTTCGCCAAGCCGAAAGCATCTGTAAGTCTCTCTTATGAAGTGAACAGTCAAGGTACTGTGAGGGGAACCAATATAAAAGCGAGTCAGGCGGGAAGAAATCTGGCTCTATTCTGGTTCAACGGAATTGAGTGGGTGAAACTTGGTGCCAGGGCAGATACGAATGATCAGGTAATTACGATAAAGATGAGGAAGTTAGGTAGGTACAAGATTAAACAAGCGCCTGCGGCTACTGAGTTTGCTTTGAATAAAGTATATCCCAGAATCTTCACGCCCAATAATGATGGATTGAACGATGTGGTCAACTTCGAGTATGCCAATCCCAACGAGAAAGGTATCGTATGCAGAATCTTCGATATCAGAGGCGCTCTGGTGCGTCAACTGGACATTGGTCAATCAGAGACATCCTTCGCCTGGGATGGTAAGGACGAAAAAGGTAAAGTTGCTCTTAGCGGCGTTTACATATATCAATTAGAAGGAGAAGGCAAAGTTATCAATGGAACAGTCATTCTGGCAAAATAATAGAAACAAAAAGTTTGGAGTCCTCCCGAAAGGGAGGAATAACCCCGCTTTCGCGGGGAGTCCAACTACAAATACCATTTGGAAAAAGGGATAAAAATAAGGTAACATATTGAGGAGGAAATAGAAAATGAACAAATTGATTAGAATGATTATCAGGATAATTCTGGTGGGCGCTATTTCCGTATGTGTCCAGGGGACTTGTCGGGCTGACTTTGAAGATTTGGGTGTGGGAGCCCGTCCCATCGGGATGGGAAATGCCTACACTGCTCTGGCTGACGACGTCAATGCTATCTATTATAATCCAGCGGGTCTGGCTCAACTGGACGAGTGCCAGTTTACCAGCGGCTATGGGAAACTGTACTGGGGTTTAGATGATGGGAGTAATCTGGGCAGTGGATTCATTGGCTATGCCCATCCCTTGTACCACTGGGGCACATTAGGTGCAGGGTGGGTGAATTTTGGCCTGCAGGGTCTCTACCGAGAGAATAGTTTCATCTTTTCTTATGGAAATCGTATTAGAACGAGACTTCTGGCAGGGCTAAATTTGAAGTTGCTACATAAGAAATATGGGAAGACTACCTATACGGAAAACGCTCTCATTGACGGTGGTCCTGGTGTTACCGGTGAGCGAGACCCTGTCTTTAGCGAGGGATATTCTAAAACAGGATTCAGCACCGACCTGGGATTTCTATATAAATTCAACCGGGAGTACTCCCTCGGTCTTTCCCTCATAGACATTAATCAGCCTAATATGGACTTAAAAGACAATAAAAGCAAGGTTCCCATAGGAGTGAAGTCTGGTTTTCTATATAATAGTGACTTTCTAACCTTTGCCTTCGATACAACATTTAGAAATGGAGACGTCAACGTTCATAGTGGTGTGGAGAAGTGGTTTGCCAACCGAACTTTTGCAGTGAGGGCTGGTCTTGGTGTGGGAAGTAGAAGCTTCAGTAACCTCGCCCTGGGCGCGAGCTACACTAAATACCTATTCCAGTTCGATTATGCCTTTCTCTATCCACTTTCCGGAATAAGAGATACTTATGGTTCCCATCGCATATCTTTAACTCTCCGTTTTGCGCCTGAAAAGGAAGAGAAGAAAAAAGCAAGAGAGGAAAGATTGGCGAAGATTGCGGCGGAGAAGGCAGCCCGAGAAGAACTGGCAAAAATTAAAGAGAAGGAAGCTAAGTTGATAGAGGAAAGAAGAAAAATAGAACTTGCCAGAAATTACTATAGGGAAGCAATAGAAGTTTATAGGAATGGTTTGTACAGTGAAGCCCTGGGAAAATTGAGATTCGCAGTGGAACTGGATCCTAAGAGACCTGAGATACAGGACCTGTTTAAGAAACTCTCTTCAATCGTGGACGTAATCTCTAAAGAGACAGGTCTGGAAAGAGAAGCCGAACTCATTAGAAGTGGCGTCAGTTACTATATTGAGGACAAACCCAGGAAGGCAATAACTACCCTTCAGTATGCTTTTGAGCATGCTCCCAAGAATAAGGAGATACCAAGATTATTAAATGTACTGAAGAGAGAGTATCCAGCCATAGCCGAGCAGGAGAAGATAAGCGCAGGAATGACACTTGTGGAGCAGAAGATGTATCGGGCACTTAACTATCTCTATGAAGATAGAAGCGACCTGGCAATTGTCGAATGCCAGGAAGTCCTTGAGCTGGAACCTAATAATACACTGGCCCTGTCAAGGTTGGGCTCAGCATACTATGTTATCGGGCAGAAAGAGAAGGCTAAGGAACTCTGGCTGAAAGTTCTGGAGATAGAGCCTGAGAATAAGGAAGTGCTCGAGTCTCTGAGAAAGGAAGGGATCATCCCGCCGAAGAAGAAGCCGAAAGCTCCTTCCCGGAGAGAAGAGATGAAAAAAGAGTTCGAGAAATCGCAAAGGTATTACCGGAGAGTGGAGAATAATCTCGATATCGATGGCAAGATAGAACTTCTCCAGTCGATTATAGATAAGTTTAAGCCTTCGAGGATGGATGTTTCCGGATTGGAAAGGGAACTGCGAGAACTTAAAAAGGAGAAAGAGAAGGAGAAAATAAAGGCTCAACAGGAGAAAAAAGAAACTAAAGCTCCCAAGCCTGCCCTTCCTCCCGAAGTAAAAGTCCCCTCTGAGGAAAAGGTAATATCAACAAGAGAAAAGATGGAACAAAAATTCTCGGAAGCCCTCAGCGATTACAAGAAGGGTGACTATAATGGAGCCATTGCTAAATGGGAGGAAGTGGTTAAAGTACGCAGCGATGATGCGGAATTGAAGGAACTTATGGAAAAAGCCAAAGCAAGAATCGCTAAAACTAAAGAGAAAAAGATAAAGGAAATGAAAAAACATTACACCAAGGCAGTGGCATATTACAAGAAACGTCGCTGGGAAGATGCGATAACTGAGCTGGAGGAGGTGTTGAAGCTAGAACCAGAACACAAACAGTCGGAAACCTTGATAAAGAGGATAGAGGAGAAGATATGGCTGACCGCTCAAGAAGAAAGGAAGAAGAAGATGGACGAGTATTATAACGCTGGACTTACATACTTCCAAAACGGCGAGTATGAAAAAGCCATAGCTCAGTTTGAGAGGGTGTTGAACCTTGAGCCAATCCATTTACAGGCGCAGCGATTGATTAAAGAGGCAAAGGAGAAAGCGAAGAAGTGATAGATTAATAGAAATCATAAATTTGGCGGTGACAATTTTAATAATTTATACTATAATAAAGCAGGAAGTAAACTGCTTAAAAAATCGGGCCTAATTGTCAAATACGTAGGGACTAAGGGGAAGAAATATTTGGGCTCTTTGGATACACAGCAGATTATGCTTTCTGTGTCTTATGGAGGTAAAAAATGAAAAAGTTCATTTTAAAGAAACGCTTTTGCATTCCACTTATTCTGGTAATTTTAATTACTGCGGGTGCCTTTGCAGTCGACTTTGCTTCCGTCATTGAGCAGAAAATAGCTTTAGAGAGAAGTTTTGAGAGCAGGCTCAAAGGGCTATTGGAAAAGATACTGGGCACAGATAGGTTCATAGTAATCGTCAATGTAGAGCCGGAAACTGAATCTACAGAGGTGGCCAGAGAAACCTGGGTTCAGGAGAAGAAGTCAGGCGAGGTAGTGCGCAAGGAGAAGAGATATGTTCTCCCGGGAGTTCCTGTGAGAGAGAAATTGGGAGAAGAGAAGACTCCTTCATCAGAGATAGTTCCCCCAGGCGGGGAAATGAAGAGAGAATATGAAAGGGTAGTAGTGCTTCCAAAATCTTTTGTGAGAAGAGTGGTAGTTACCATCATTCTGGATGAGAAGATAAAGGATACAATGATTGAAACAGTGAGGGGTGTGGCTACTGAGATACTGGGTCTGGATGTGGCTCGGGGCGATCAATTGATAATAAAGAAACAGCGTTTCAGTGAGCCATCCCACGTTGTCTGGTCCACCATAAAAGTTAATCCATTATATTGGGCCATATTGGGTATAGTTATTCTTCTCGTTCTTCTTTTTCCCCTCAGAATTCTTCTTAGAGGACTCGCCAGTATCTTCCAAACAGCCAGACCTAGGCAGGCTCCTGTTGTCCCACCCGCTCCGGTTCTTGGTCCGGCTGCTACCATTGAACTGGGTGCCCCCAGGAGAGCAGAGGAAAGAATTGAAGAGAAAAAAGAAGAAAAGCCTCATCGTCCTTTTGACTTCATCAATCAGGACAATATAAGACATCTACTCTACTTGGTAAAAGATGAATCGGCTGAGACTATTTCCGTGGTTGTCTCTTACTTGAAACCCAGGGAAGCTACTCAAGTAATGGCTTCTCTTCCCCGGGACCTCAAGAATGCAGTTACTGGAAGGCTTGCCAGGGTAAGAGGATTGCCCCCGGAAGTTGTAGACGCAATGGAAGCGGATATTAAAGGAAGGATTGATTATATCGTCGGAGGGACAGAGCAGTTAGTGCAGATAGTCGGTGAAGCAGATAAGACTACCAGGGAGGAAATCTTACAATCTTTAAAGGAAAAAGAGCCAGAATTAGCTGAAAAAATCAGGAAGCAGATAGTCACATTCGAAGACATTGCCAAACTGGATAACTTAAGCTTTCAAACAGTTTTAAGGTCGGTCGACCTGGGGACAGTTTCATCGGCCTTGAGGGGAAGCCCTGAAGAGTTTAAATCTAAGGTTATGGGTAAACTTTCTGAGGGTGCTCAAGCGATGCTCAGGCAGGAAATGGAGCTGGGCAAGCCCGTGGGAAAACAGAAGATAGAAGAGGCCCAGCGGAGAATTGTTGGAATAGTACGTGGATTACAGAGGGAAGAGAGGATCATGTTCGAAACTCCAGGCGAAGCTGAGAAGGCCGGCGAGCCTGGTGTAGTGGAGAAGGAAACAGGAGAGGTTGCTGTGCGGACAATCGGTGCTCCTGAGGAAGAACGAACAGCAGCCCCTGCTACTCCTTCGGCGAATCCCTCACTGCTTGAAAAACTTAAAACAAAAAATGTCTGGGTAGTAATGGCAATAATTACAGCAATGCTAATAGCCGGTTTCTGGTGGTATCAGCGTTCAGTAGCGAAGAAGAGAACGGCTGGAATACCTTCGACACGAACGCCGGTAGAAGGAGTGAGAGGAAGATAACTGCACGGTGAATAGGAGTGTCAAGCGAAAGCTTGACCTGGCAGTGAAACTTTCGTTTCACACTCCTGACATCGCTTTTAATTAAAACGGGATGTATCCCTGTTTGAATATGGAGGTGCAAGTATGGATTTAATGACCATTCTTGGACTTGTTATTGGATGTGGAGCGGTTTATTATGTTATGGCGAGAGGTCAGATTACGTCACTTCTATTCAATTTGAGCGCAGCCATTCTGGTTTTTGGAGGCACATTTGCTTCCACTTTAATTACTTATCCTTTCAGAATTATTAAACAGGCTCCACGGGCATTGAAGCTGGTTCTCTTTCCTTCGAAGAAATATACTGCATCTGAGGCGATTACGACTCTGGTCAGGCTGGCTGAAGTGGCAAGAAGGGGAGGGATTGGAGTTTTGGCAAACGAAATCCATAATTTGAGGGATAACTTTCTCATTGATGGGATTCAGATGATAATTGATAATCTCGACCCTGAGATGATCAGGGAGAACCTGGAGAAGGAGATAGTCTTTACCAGAAGAAGGCATCAACAGGTTAGCGGCATTTTCCGGACAATGGGAACCTATGCTCCCATATTTGGACTTTTGGGGACACTGATCGGGGTTGTGCAGGTGCTGAGGAATTTAGCTGACCCCAAGACTATGGCTGCTTCTATGGCGATTGCTGTAACCACAACTTTCTACGGGATTTTCGGAACGAACTTCATTTTCCTTCCCATAGCCGGGAAATTAAATGCCCACAGCGAAGAAGAACTGTTGATTAAGGAAGTAATGATTGAGGGGATCCTCTCCATTCAAAATGGCGAGATTCCTCTCATTGTGGAGAGGAAACTGCAGGCATTTCTTGCTTACAGGTTTCGTCGAAGGCCTTAGAAAGGGTGGGTTCCGATAAATCGGACCTACAACTGAAGAGGGGTTAAAATGGATATGGAAAGAGAAAGAAAAGCAATTAGAAGGAGGGGGAGAAGCCCCATCTGGCTGACTATCTATTCCGATCTGATGACCAATTTGATGCTTTTCTTTCTGATGTTATTTGGAACCAGCAGGATGGCTACCGAGGTTCAAAAGACAATCTATAAAACGATCCGTGCACAATTCAGCAGGGAAGAAGAGATATTTGTGAAGAAAGAAGAAGACGCTATAAAAAAGATGTTAACTTATGTGGAGGAAAGGAGACTTCGCGGTTTCGCCACTGTAAAGGTGAGTGAACAGAGGGTTAAGATAATGTTGGCTGACCCGGTTCTCTTCGATCTGGGTGAAAGTGAATTGAAGCCCTCTGCTATCGTGGTTCTTCGCCAAGTAGCAAGGCTTCTTGAGGAGATACCCAATGCTGTTCTGGTAGAGGGGCACACTGATGACCGGCCAGTAATCGGGGACAAATTCCGCTCTAACTGGGAACTGTCAACTGCTCGCGCCTTCAGTGTAATTAGATACTTTATTGAACAGGAAAATATAACACCGGAGAGGCTATCGGCAGTGGGCTATGGTGAATACAGGCCTCTTTATCCCAATGATACTGAAGAGAATCGGGCTAAGAATCGCAGGATAGAAATTAACATTGTCCGTATTCAGTAGTGGCACCACAAACGGTGTCCCGATTTATGGGGATGGCCGGCCTGTCCCCGATGAATATCGGGGTGGAGAAGGATTATGGCTGATAAAGAGAAACATTTAACGGAAATTGAAGGGGAAGTCACCTCGCCGGCTACGATGTGGGTTGTCCCTTACGGCAACCTGATGACGATTTTGATGATATTCTTCCTCGTTCTATATGCTTTCTCCTTTGTGGTAAGTGGGGTAAGGTTTGAAAAGATAGTCCAGTCGCTTCAGAAAGATGTGGGCGGTGAGGTGAACAAAGAATATATGGAGAGAGTAGTTCGTAAAGCAAAGGAGAGAGAAGTGGCAGAGGAGATGGATGGGCTTATTGATGAGAAACGCTTAAAGAAATTTGCTAATGTAAGGATAGATAAGGAAGGAATAAAAGTAGTATTTCGCAGTCCGGTCGTTTTCGATCTGGGGAAGGCTGAGCTCAAACCGGAAATAATCTCTGTGCTAGGCGCAGTGGCCAGAGTAATTAAAGATATGCCTAATGAGGTAATGGTTGGAGGTCATACAGACGATAAACCTATCATAAGCGGAGAATTTCGTTCCAACTGGGAACTGTCAGCAGCCAGGGCTTTTAGCGTGATCCGCTATTTTATCGAACAGGGAGTAGATCCGGGAAGGCTTTCGGCAATAGGTTATGGAGAGTATAGACCACTTTATCCCAACGATACAGAGGAGCATCGCGCGTTTAATCGAAGGATAGAAATTGACGTAGTTTCCCTTAAGTGACACAAAGTGTCATTCTGAGCATAGCGAAGAATTTTGTGATTGTCACGCTACTTTTTTCGATTTTTGATCGGAAAATTTGTTCCAATCTTATAGGCGCCATTTTAGATTGTGAAACGGAGGGTGGAGATGATAAAAAAAGTCAGATTGTTTCACAAGTTCGCCCTAATTATGATACTTCTGGTAGTTGTACCTTTACTCATTCAGGGAATTAGGATGATTAATATTAATCGTGAAGCTCTGGAAGTGTCGGTTCTGGAGACTCATACCAAACTGGCTGAGGCGATAGCGGAAGATATTGATGGCTATGTCTCGGGATTGAATCTAGATTTGGCTTTTGTTCTGGCTTTTGAGAAATTCCCCGGGATGTCCTGGCAGGAAAAGACGAAGGTTCTGCTTTCTGTTGTTTCCGGTCACCAGGATTTCATTCTCATCTCCGTGCTGAACGGAAAGGGCGATGAGGTGATTAAAGTACACAATCCAAGTTTTGCCAAGGAGTCTGCGAGGCTAACTAGTAGAAGCAATGATTCGGCTTTTCGGGAAGCCCGGAAGACAGGAATCCCCCAGCTGGGAAAGATTTATTATCAGGGGGACTTACCAAGAATAAATGTAGTGTATCCGCTTGAGTCTGAGTACGAATACGTTTTTGTCACAGCAACTTTAAGTAATCTCTGGCAGAAGATTAATAAAATTAGGATTGGAAAGACGGGATTCGCTTTTCTGATAGACAGCGAAGGCAGAACGATTTTCCACCCGGAATTGGAAAAGGCGAAGAATTTGGAAAAGGTGACGGAGATTCCTGTTGTCAGACAGGCTTTAGCTGAATTTGGGAAACCTTTGGGTGTCGATGTCTCCAGTGAGGGATTTCGTAAGGATGACAAGATAGAAATAGTAGGAGCGCATGCCTGGCCAGAAAGTTTAGATTGGGGAGTAATTATGCAACAAAGTAAGGAAGAAGCTTATAGTTCTATAGCCCGTATGAAAGTCAATGCCATCTTGTGGATATTAGTTAGCATCTTAGGGTCGGTGTTAATAGCTTTCTATTTAGCAAAAAGTTTGACTCGCCCTGTTCTGGAACTGATAGCTGGAGCAGAGAAATTAGGAGAAGGCGATTTTAGTTCCGAGGTAAAGGTTAACACGCGTGACGAAATCTTTACTCTGGCAAATACATTCAATTTTATGGTTAAGAAATTGAAGGAGTTTCAGGAGCAGCTGGTTCTTCGTGAAAAGCTGGCTGCGGTAGGCCAGATGGCTTCAGTAGTTGGACATGAAATTCGTAATCCATTGGGCGTGATCAATAACGCTATCTACTATATAAAGACAAAATTTGAAATGTCCTCAGGAAAAGATCTGGACCCCAAGATTCAAAAACACATAGGAATTATCGAAAAGGAGGTTGCTGCTTCCAACAAAATTGTTAGTGACTTATTGGGTTTCTCGCGCACCCGACCGCCGATGGCGCAACCATTGGATCTCAATAGAATAATTGAGGATTCCCTGTCAGCTGTCTCCTTTCCTGAAACAGTGAAGGTGGAGATAGATCTCTCTTTAGAGCTTCCTCCTGCCCTTATAAACCCGGATGAGATTCGGCAGGTGTTCATAAACCTTTTTAACAATGCCTGGCAGGCCATGCCCGAGGGAGGAACACTTAAAATACACAGTTACATTGACGAGGAAATGGCACAGGTGGAGGTTACTGATACAGGGTGTGGAATCTCTGCTGAAAATATGAAGAAACTGTTTACTCCTTTCTTCAGTACCAAAACAAAAGGAACCGGACTGGGATTGGCAGCAGT
The DNA here is from genome assembly GCA_011773355.1 of bacterium. Taxonomy (GTDB): domain Bacteria; phylum UBA6262; class WVXT01; order WVXT01; family WVXT01; genus WVXT01. The sequence goes on along the minus strand of WVXT01000042.1, from coordinate 12,290 downwards.
CCGGAGAATTCTGGAGAGACACAGAGGGAAAATTAAGGTGAGAAGCCGAGTGGGACAAGGAACTACTTTCATTGTTAGTTTGCCACTGGCGAAATGAAAAATGGCGGAATAGCCAGGCAAAGCTTGGCGTTAATAAAAAATGGAATATAGCACCATAAAAGGGGTGCAATTACCTAAAAAAGGAGTAGAGAAATGGCTAGAAATGTCAATCTCTTGATTGTGGACGATGACGTAAGCATGCTGGAAACAGTGGGTGATGTATTTCAGGACAGGGGATATAATGTGGCTATGGTGGAAAATGGAAACAAAGCGATTAAACTAGTAAACAGGAGATATTTTGATGTTGTTCTTATGGACATAAGCATGCCAGGCATAAACGGCTTGGAGACTTACAAAGAGGTAAAGAGAATTATCCCCACTGCTACAGTGATAATGATGACCGGGGACAGCAAAGAGGAATTGGTGAAGAAATCTATAGAAGAAGGCGCCTATACTGTTATTTATAAACCGTTTAATGTTAAGAAAGTTATTAAAATTGTTGAGGAAGCCTTGAAAAAACCCGTAATTCTAATAGTAGATGATAGAATAGAGGATCGGGTAACTTTAAGGGATATATTGGCTGAGAAAGGATACAGGACCGTTCTGGCAAAAGATGGGTATGAAGCGGTAGGGTTTGTGGAAAAAGGTAATTTCGATGTAGTTCTTTTGGATATAAAGATGCCCGGGATGGATGGCATTATGACCATGGAGAGGATTAAAGAATTTAGGCCGGAAGCGGGAATAATAATGATGACTGCCTATTCTATGCAGGAATTTGTAGAAGATTCTCTTAAGAAGGGAGCCTATACCTGCCTGTTTAAGCCAATTGATGTGGAAAAAATGTTGGAAGCCGTCCAGAAAGTTCGCGACATGGGTAAAAAATTTGGAAGAGAAGAACAGGTAGAGATATTAGTTGTGGATGATGATCCAAATTATAGAGAGACAGTTGCTGATATCCTGGAGGATGAGGGTTATAAAGTTTCCAAGGTGGAAACAGGCACGGCCTCAATTGAGGAAGTTAAAAAGAAATTCTTCAATGTGGTTCTGGTCGACTTCAAACTTGCTGATGTCACTGGTTTGGAATTAGCTAAGAAAATCAAGTCAGTGGACAAAAGCACTTATATTATATTGGTTACGGGACATGCTTCTTTGGAAACAGCCTTGAAAGCTATTGAGATGAGAGAAGAGATTTACGGTTTCGTCGTCAAGGGTGGAGGACGTGACCCTGGACAACTTAAGTGGACAATAAAGAGTGCCCTGCGAGAGCAAAGACTTGCCTGGGATAAGATGGAAGCGGAGCACAAGTTGAGGAGGGCAAATAGGAGATTAGAAGAACTCTCAATTACTGATGATTTAACAGGAATATATAATCGTAGACATTTTTACGAAAAACTTTCAGAGATGACAGCCAGGGCTAAACGCTACAAACTTCCCCTTTCCTTATTGATGTTCGATGTGGACCATTTCAAGTCCTATAATGATACCCGCGGTCACCTGGCGGGAAATAGAGTGCTGGAAAGAGTGGGAAGAATAGTTTCTGAGGAAATCAGGGAAGTTGATTGGGGATTTCGCTATGGGGGTGATGAATTTACTGTGATTCTGCCAGAAACGTCCAAGAAAGATGCAAAAGTAGTGGCTGAGAGAATTAGAAAAGCTTTTGAGAAATGTAAGTTCAATGATACAACCTTAAGTATAGGTATTGCTCAATACGACCTGAAAAGCGATCTTGATATCTTAATAAAGCATGCTGATGAAACAATGTACAAGGCGAAAAGTCAAGGAGGAAATAGAATCGAGATTTACGGAATGTAAACATTTTGATGAATGGGGACTATGAAACGGCAGCGTCAACAGTATCCCGATTTATCGGGATGGTCGCCTGTTCTCCAATAAATATCGGGGTGACGAAAAAATAAATAGGGAGGCAAAAATGCCTAAAAAGGTTAATCTGTTAATTGTGGATGATGAAGTGGAAACTTTAAGAACTCTGGATGACATCTTTGAAGATAGGGGTTATGTTGTTACCTTGGCTGAGGACGGGTATAAGGCTATAGAGTTTGCAAAGAAACAGTTTTTCGATATTATCCTTATGGACGTTAAGATGCCAGGCATGAACGGTCTAGAGACATTCAGGGAAATAAAAAAGATTTGTCCCTCTGCGGTAGTGATAATGATGACCGGGTACTCAGTAGAAGAATTGCTCAGGCAGGCAGTTGAGGAAGGAGCTTACGCGGTTATCTACAAACCTTTTGACATGAAGAAGCTTTTTCGGACCATTGAGGGGGCTTTAGGGAAGACCCTGATTATGGTTGTGGACGACCTTTTGGAAGACAGGGAAACTTTGAAAGATATCCTGATTAACAAAGGATATCGAGTAGTGACCGCAAGCGATGGGTATGAAGCATTAAATATGGTTCCCCAGGCAAATTTTGACATCATACTTCTCGACGTAAAGATGCCCAGAATGGATGGTATTAAAACCCTGGAATGGATCAAAGAAATGAATCCAGAAGCAGGGGTAATAATGATGAGTGCTTATTCAATGGATGAATTTGTGGGAAGGGCACTGAGAGAAGGTGCTCTTGCATTTCTATACAAGCCTTTCGATATGAAGAAACTGTTTAGAATAATTGATGAATACCGAGAAGAAAAGGAAAAAGGAAAGAAAAAAGAAGAAAAATGACTGATAGATACCACTACTGACAACTTTATCAATTACAGTGATGCGAGGAGGAGAAAAGGATGAAGAAGACGAATATCCTCATTGTAGACGATGAGATTGATCTTTTGGAAACCTTAGGAGATATTTTTGAGAGCAAGGGCTATAACGTGACTATGGTAGAGGATGGAAATAAGGCGCTGGAACTTTTAAGAAATAAATATTTTGATATTATTCTGATGGACCTAAAAATGCCAGGGATAAGTGGCGTGGAGAGCTTCAAAGAAGTAAAAAGTCTTCACCCCTCAGCAGCTATAATAATGATGACCGCGGGAAGCGTAAGGGAAGAAATAAAGGAGGCCGTGGGAGCGGGGGTTGATGCTGTGGTGGATAAACCTTTTAACGTGAAAAAACTTGTGGCCACTATTGAATCTATCCTGGAAAGGCCTCTGATTCTTGTGGTCGATGACAGGGTTGAAGATCGTGAGACTCTAAGGGATATTCTGGTTGACAGAAACTATAGGGCATTCATAGCCAAGGACGGCTACGAAGCAATCGATATTGTCCGCAAAAGCGATTTTGATGTCATACTTCTGGATATAAGGATGCCGGGAATGGATGGGATGGAAGTGCTGGAAGTGGTGAAAGAGATTAAACCCGATATAGGCGTAGTAATGATGACCGGATACTCTTCGGAGGGACTGGCGGGAAAGTCGCTGAAGAAGGGAGCTTATACCTGTCTGTATAAGCCTTTCTTGGATATGGAAAAGTTGTTGAGAGTAATCGACGAGGTGCAGGAGAAAAGAAAAAGAGTCTATTCTTCCTGGCAAAAAGTGAGAGTCCTTTTGGTTGACGAGGAAGCAGCTCATAAAGAAGCGATTTCAAATATATTGACTGGAGAAGGATACAGGATAATACCAGCTAATAATGGTCAAGAAGCACTTAAGAGAGTGGAGGAGAGTTTCTGCAATGTCGCGCTTATAGACTCCGAGTTATCAGACATGAGTGGTCCTGAATTGGCAAAAAAACTCAAGGAGATGAGTAAAAAGACCTGCGTGATTATGATCAGCCGATTCAGTGCACTAGATTTGGAGACTCTGGAAGATTCGGCAAAAGAGGCAATCTTTGATTACTTAATTGAACCAATAGACCCGGCGCAGTTAAAAAAACTCATAAAGGAAGGTTTAAAAGAACAAAAAAAGTGGTAACAGCAGCGTAATCTTACGATATGAAAGGAGAATAAATTATGAATTACAAAACAGAAAGATTTGGGAAGGCGGAGACGAGATTGTGGATCTTTCTATTTCTGATCAGTATTATTATCGTTTCTAATTTTGCTATACTTTCAGCCCGGGGAGAAAAGGATGCCGAAATGTTTGCTTTCAACGCCTGCGGGGAGGGCTTGGCACCTTCCAGAAAAAGTAGTTTGCTCGGGCATGGCTTGCCCGACAGGAAATTTTCTGCTACCTCGGGTTTTAGGCTAGATGAGGGCTACCCTCGTCCACGGGTGTTCACTCCCAATGGTGATGGCAGTAATGAACAGGTAACTTTTGAATACGAAAATATCAATGAGAGCAGTATAGTCTGCTGGATTTATGATATCAGAGGGTCGGTGGTAAGACAGCTGGATATCGTCGAAACCGGGGAAAACAGATTCACCTGGGATGGAGAAGACGAGGAAGGGAATATAGTGCCTAGTGGCATATATATCTACCATATAGAGGTAGAAGGCCAAACCATAAATGGCACAATAGTCCTTGCCAAATAATCACCATTGGATGAAAAAGATGGAATGGATAAATAAAAGAGTCATTGTGATAGGGATTGCCACTGCGGTCGTCGGTCTTTGCTCTGGTCTTTCTTTTGGGGATTTTGAGGAACTCGGTGTGGGAGCACGGCCCATAGGAATGGGAAGTGCCTTTGCTGGTCTGGTTGACGATGTCCATGCCCTCTATTATAATCCTGCAGGATTGAGCCAGCTGGCCCAGATAGAGTTCACCAGCGGGTATGGAAGACTCCACTGGGGATTAGATGATGGGAGTAACCTGGGCAATGCATTCATCGGCTACGCTCACCCCCTGGGAAAATTAGGCGGAATTGGAGTAGGCTGGCTGAATCTGGGGCTGAGGGGTTTTTATCGAGAAGATACCTTTATTCTCTCTTACGGCAATAAGGTATTTGGTTTACTTTCTGGTGGGTTGAACTTAAAATTACTATACAAACGATATAGTAATAACCAATATACAAGGTTTGACCCCCTTTTTCAGGAAAAGGGTTATTCCAGGATAGGATTTAGTAGTGATCTCGGACTTTTATATAATCTTACTACCAATATCTTCTCTGGACTTTGCATCACAGATATCATTCAGCCAAATATGGATCTGATGGATAAAAGAGATAAACTTCCCCTGGGAGTCAGAATGGGCATTGCTTACAGAGACAGGGTTAATTTGATCAATTTCGCCTTGGATGCTGTTTATAAAGATGGAGAGTTTGACGTTTCTGCTGGCGCCGAGAAGTGGCTCTCAGGCAAGTCAGTGGGAGTTCGGGGAGGGATAGATATTGGTAGTAATGGTTTCAAAAGTTTCTCTCTTGGGGGGAGTTACTTGGTATCTCCATTGGAAATAGATTATGCTTTTATCTATCCCCTTTTCGGCCTCAGAGGCACTTATGGTTCTCATCGTTTCTCAGTGACATTACGTTTTGGTGCACTCAGGGAAACAGTATTCGAAGGGGAAGGACTCGTACCCAGAGAAACGGGTGCTAAAGAAGAAGCTCTGATTGAAGGAGAAAAGGTAAAAGAAATGAAGAGATATTATTATATGGGAATTGACCATTACAGGAGAGGAGAATATGAGGCAGCGATTGCTGAATTTGAAAAGGTTCTGCAATTGAACCCGGATCATAGTCAATCGCTGAGACTTATTGAGCGAGCGAAGGAGAGAATTAAAAAGTAACCGGAGGGGAGATGGGAAAAAGCAGTGTAGCGCCAAGGGCTTACCTTTTTATTCTACTTCTGATTGTGTTCCTTTGTCTTCCCCAGGATGGCAATACGGGAGGAATATCGACTCCATTCACTGAAGCAGTTATTAAAGACCTAAGTGTGGGAAAGAATTACACAATTGGGCAGAAACTTAATCGGCAATTGCGGGTGAGAAATAAAGGCAAAAGTCCTGTTGAGTTGAAAATGGAAGTGATGGTGCCATCCAAAAGTGAATTGAAGAAAGGATATGAGCCAATTCCCGACGGTTCCTGGATAGAGCTAGAAAAGGATTACTTTTCCGTCGAACCTTCAAAAAATGCAGTTACTGACGTAACTGTCACTATTCCCCGTGATAGGAGACATCTAGGCAAGAAATATCAAGCTTATATCTGGTCGCACACCGTGGGCAAGGGTAAACTACCCATTGCTGTGGGTTTGAAGAGTAGAGTTCTTCTTGAAATTTCTGAAAAAGAAAGGGATATATCTAAAGAGTTTGCAGGGAGGTACGACTTCACTGTCTTACCCGATGAAGTGCTAGTGGAGAATGTAAAAATAGGAAAAATTTGCGATATTAAGAAAGTTGCGGGAAAGGTACTGGAACTAAGAAATCTTAGCGGTTATCCTCACATTTACGAGATAAGGAGTATCTCCGCAAAGAGAACGGGAATAAAGGTTGAAAATGGATATGAGGACTGTCCCCAGGCAGATTTTTTGACTTTTGATAAGTCGAAATTTGGTCTGAAAAGAAAGAGAAAAAGGAAGGTAAAGATGTATCTTAACTTTCCCCAAAAAGAAGAATACGCTGGAAAAAAATACGTTTTCCTCATCAGGATAAGACTAGTGGAAGAAAAGTTTCTTTTGAATCGCTATTTAAGACTTTACGTGACTACGTCAGGAGAATCTTAGACGTCTACTCTCAACATTTCGCTTGACTTTGGCCCGCCTATTTGATAAACTTTGTTGGCCTTCCTTCGGATCGGAGTAGAATCCGATTCCCACGCTGGAGTCCTTGTGAGAAGGATTTTGATTCATGACCTCCTCCCCGCTGAAATCGGGGGGCTCCAAAAATTCTGGACTCTCCCGATAAAATCGGGGATATTTTTACTCCGATGGAATCGGAGATTCTAATTTATGGGGAGACTCCAGGTGGCGAATTTCTCAAAGGGAATATTTTATGGAACATTCGGATTTCGTGCATCTCCATCTACATACTGAATACAGCCTTCTTGATGGCGCCTGCCGTATTCTGGATAACCGCAGGGCTCCCGGGAACCTTATTCAGCGAGCATCCCAGTACAAGATGCCGGCGCTGGGAATCACTGACCATGGGAATATGTTTGGTGCAATAGACTTTTACCAGGCATGCGTGAATAGTGGCATAAAGCCGATTATAGGTTGCGAAATCTATGTTGCTCCCCAAAGCCGGTACGTTAGGGAAGGGAGTGGTATATCCGAAGCAGCAAATCATCTAATCCTTTTGGCGAAGGATAAAACCGGATATAAGAATTTGATGAGACTGGTGAGCGTAGGTTATGTTGAGGGCTTCTACTACCGGCCCCGCGTAGACAAGGAAGTGCTCAGAGAATATTCTGAGGGATTGGTATGCCTGACTGGCTGTCTTAAGGGCGAGGTTTCCCAGGCTATTCTAAATGATGACCGTGCCAGGGCTAAACAGGCCATCTCTTTCTATGGCGAGATTTTTGGTAAGGGAAACTTATATCTTGAATTAATAGATAATGGAATCAGTGAGCAGAAGAAAGTCTGTGGAGAACTCATTAAGTTAGGGAAAGAGATGGGAATTCGATTGGTGGCTACCAACGATTGCCATTACGTGGATAAAACTGATGCCTATGCGCAGGAGATACTTCTCTGTATTGGTACCGGCAAGACGCTCGACGACCCTTCACATCTTAGGTTTTCCACAGAAGAATTCTATTTTAAATCCCCTCAGGAGATGAAACAAATTTTTGCTGAAATCCCAGAGGCAATAAAAAGCACAATAGAGATTACTGAAAAATGTAGTCTGCAGCTCGATTTTGAAACAATGCATTTGCCCGATTACAAAGTTCCGGGGAGGTATAACCTTGATGAGTATTTAAAGAACCTATGTGAACAGGGCTTGAAGAAGCGATTTGCGAAAGTTACGCCTGATATACGTAAGCGATTGGACTATGAGCTGTCGGTCATAAGTCAGATGGGGTTTGCCAGTTATTTCCTGATTGTGTGGGATTTCATAGAGTATGCGAAACGGCAAAAGATAATGGTGGGCCCTGGTAGAGGTTCTGGCGCTGGTAGTCTCGTCGCTTATCTTCTGGGAATTACTGAACTCGACCCGTTGAAGTATGGTCTCCTGTTTGAAAGATTCTTGAATCCTGGAAGGAAGAGTATGCCCGACCTGGATATAGATTTTGCCGATAATGGGAGGGATAGGGTTATTGACTACGTAAAGGAGAAATATGGAGAAAAAAATGTCGCTCAAATCATAACTTTCGGAACTATGTGGGCAAGAGCTGTAGTCAGAGATACTGGCAGGGTATTGAATGTCCCTTTGCTTGAGGTAGATGGAATTGCCAAGTTGATTCCTTTTGGCGAGACAATACAGGGTGCTTTACAGCTGGTGCCAGAGTTGAAGAGGCGATACGATACTGATGGCGTGGTCAAGAATCTCCTGGACACGGCTCAGAGAATTGAAGGAATCAAACGCCACACAGGCGTCCACGCTGCGGGGATTGTAATTACCCCCGGGGAGATGGTTAATTATGCGCCCTTAGCCAAGAGCAGCAAGAACGTGGTAACTACTCAGTACGAAGATGCTGCCTTAATTAGTTTGGGTCTATTGAAAATAGATTTTCTGGGATTGAGGACGCTGACAGTAATTGATGAGGCGTTGAAGCTCATAAATAAGGAAGCAAAAGAGGCTCCCCAAGAACCGTCTGATATTCCTCTTGATAACAGGAAAACATATAAACTCTTAGCACAAGCAAAATCTGCGGGAGTGTTTCAACTGGAGAGCGCGGGGATGAGGGACCTTTTGAGAAAGTTAAAGCCCACAGAATTTTCCGACGTAATTGCCCTTGTAGCACTCTATCGCCCCGGCCCTATTGGAAGCGGAATGGTGGATGATTTTGTGGCTAGGAAACATAAGCGCGCGAAAATAGATTATGAACATCCCTCGCTTGAACCGATTCTGAAAGATACGTATGGTGTAATTCTCTATCAGGAAGACGTTATGCGCATCGCCACGGAACTGGCGGGATTTACCCCGGAACAGGCTGATGTTTTGCGTCAGGCGATGGGGAAAAAGATACCTACGGAAATTGAAAGACAGCGAGAAAACTTTGTAAAAGGGGCAGGAAATAAAGGAATTTCCACAGGAAAAGCAAATAGAATATTCGATGCTATGGTGAAATTTGGTGGATACGGTTTTAACAAGTCTCACGCAAGTGCTTATGCGCTTCTCGCTTACCAGACCGCCTGGCTCAAGGCAAACTATCCACTGGAATATATGACAGTCTTGTTAAGTAGCGAAATGGATAATACTGACAAGATAGTAGAATATATTTCCGAGTCTCATCAGATGGGCATCACTGTCTTGCCGCCAAGTGTGGATAAGAGTTTTTCAGAATTCAGGATAGAAAACGGAAAAATTCGCTTTGGCCTTTTAGCCATAAAAAACGTGGGGCAGGGGGCTATAGACTCTATTGTAAATGGGCGGGAAAGTGGAGGAGCGTTTGCATCGCTGTACGACTTCTGTGTTCGGGTCGACTCCAGGCTGGTCAATAGAAGAGCAATTGAGAGCTTGATTAAGGCTGGATGTTTCGATTCGCTTGGTCAGCCAAGAGCCCAATTATTCAAAGAATTGGACTTCGTCTTGGAGAAAGCTTCCCGCGCCCAGAAGGAGCGACTGAGCGGTCAAACTTCTTTCCTGGACGTCGTCGACTCCACTGTTGCAAAAGCTGAGGAATTGCCTGCCTCAAAAGAATGGCAAGAGAACAAATTGCTGGCTTATGAAAAGGAAGTACTCGGTTTCTATATTACCGGTCATCCTTTGGCCAGGTTTGCCGAAGAGATGGGGAATTATGTAAGTGATTCAATAGATAAACTGTACCAGTCAAAGACTGAAAGTCAGGTGAGCATAGGGGGGATAATAGGTACTCTCAACAAGAAGAAGACAAAGAAGGGGCAATTGATGGCTATTTTCAAATTAGAAGACCTGACGGGAATGGTGGAAGTCATTGTTTTCCCCGACGCTTATGAGAAAGGCATAGGAAAATACTTACACAGGGATGAAATGGTCATAGTTAAAGGAAGGCTCAATTGGCGGGAAGAAAAACCGAGGGTCGTGGCTTCGGAAGTGATTCCTTTTAGTCGTGCCAGGGAGCTTCTCATCCGCCAGATGACTTTGAAGCTATCCACGGCTGGATTGGAAGAGGGTACTTTAAAGAAATTGAAGGAACTATTTATTAAGAACCAGGGTAATTGCCGGGTCAAGTTTAGCCTGTCTGCCCCGCGTAATAGAATCGTGAACATAAGTTCAAAAACACAGGTAAGACTTAGTGACCAGTTGCTGGAAGAAGTGAAAAGACTTCTGGGTAAGGACTCCATCCAGCTTTCCCGCTAAGTATAGTTGTCGTTACTAAAGAAGTGAAGTCCCGATTCATCGGGACAGTTATAAGAGGAGGTTTATATGCCTGATTTGAGAAAAGATCCCATACTCGGTCGCTGGATTATCATTGCCACTGAACGAGCAAAGAGACCTTCCGATTTTGGAACCGAGCCCCAGGAGAAGTCGGACGAGAAGTTCTGTCCGTTCTGTTTGGGAAATGAAAAGAAGACTCCCCCCGAGGTAATGGCTTATCGTGAGCCAGGAACAAAACCTAATACCAAAGGATGGTGGTTAAGAGTAGTTTCCAATAAATTTCCCGCACTGGAAGTGGAAGGAGATTTGAATCGCGCTGGTGAAGGAATGTACGATAAAATGAACGGCATCGGGGCTCACGAGGTAATTATTGAAAACCCCGACCATTACAAGACTCTTCCCGAGCTGGAAAGAAAAAATGTGGAGGACGTAATCTGGGCTTATAGAGATAGGACTGTAGACCTGAAGAGGGATTCCCGCTTCGAATATATTCTGATCTTCAAAAACCAGGGGAAGGCTGCCGGGGCTTCCCTGACCCACTCACATTCCCAGCTCATCGCCTTGCCCATTGTTCCCAAAAGGGTGAAAGAAGAGATGATAGGGGCGCAACATTATTACGAGAATAAAGAAAGGTGCGTCTTTTGCGACGTTATCAGACAGGAGACAAAGTCAGTGTCAAGAATAATTACCGAGAACGAAGACTTTGTAGTTTTTGCTCCTTTTGCTTCCCGATTTCCTTTTGAGACCTGGATCATTCCCAAGAAACACGACTCGGCTTTTGAAGATATCCAGAAACACGAAGTAATCCATCTGGCGTGCTGTCTTAAAGGGATTCTAACCCGCATGAACAAAGTGCTGAACTACGCTCCCTATAACTATATTCTCCATAACTCTCCGCTGAACACGTCCCACCTTTCCTACTACCACTGGCACATTGAGGTTATGCCTATATTGACCAGAGTTGCCGGATTTGAATGGGGCACGGGTTTCTACATTAATCCCACTCCCCCGGAAGAAGCGGCTAAATTTTTGAGGGAAGCGGGAGTCTAGGAAGATGACTTCTCCAGGAAACTATTCGAAGCCTACTACTCCCACAACGCGCTCCGATGAATGGGAGCTAATCCCGGAGGTGTTGCGCTGAAAATTCTATTTACTTCTTCAGAGGTAGTTCCTTTCGCCAAGACAGGAGGCCTTGCTGATGTAAGCGGGGTCTTACCCAGAGCCATAAAGGCCGAGGGCCACGACGTGCGCGTAGTAATGCCCAAATACAAAGTCGTCGATAATCGGAAATTTGGATTAAGGAACCTTACTAAAAGCCTTGCCATTCCTGTGGGTAATGAGACGGCCGTAGTTTCAATTCTGGAAGGCGAATTGGAGAGAGGAATACCCGTATATTTNNCGAAGGTGCTTATGAGGATAATGCAGAGAGGTTCATTCTTTTTTCCCGGGCGCTACTGGAAGCGGTTAAAGCAATAGGGTTTCAACCCGACGTGATTCACTGTAACGATTGGCAGACGGGCTTGATACCTGTCTACCTGAAGACATTGTATAAAAACGACCCTTTCTTCAAAAGAACGGCAACAGTTATGACTATTCATAATATCGCCTATCAAGGGACGTTCCCGGGGAAGGCTTTAGATCTGGCTGGCTTGAGCGAGGCAGAATTTACCCCCGACAGGCTGGAATTCTACGGGCAGGTTAATTTTCTTAAGGGAGGAATGGTCTACGCAGATGTATTGAACACCGTGAGCGTAACTTATAGCAAGGAAATTCAGTCCTCACCCGAATTTGGCTACGGTTTGGAAGGAGTCCTTGCCCATCGCAGCCGGGACCTCTACGGCATACTCAATGGAATCGACTATGATGAATGGAATCCGGCAAAGGACCGATTCATCGCTGTCAACTATACTCTGGGGGAGATAGATAAAAAGAGGGAATGTAAGAAGGCACTGTTAAAAGAGAATAACCTG
>WVXT01000035.1 GCA_011773355.1 bacterium | reverse complement strand
AGTGCGATAGGACGAGGCGGGCGAGCGTTAAAATCACAGTTCGAACCGTTAAAATTGGCTCCCCGGGTAGGACTCGAACCTACAACCCTCCGGTTACGAGTATCCCCTATGTTTCCATAGGGCTCGGACTATCTCTTTACCCCGTAAATATATTTTTCACCGGGGTAGTGAGCGCTTCCCATAAACCTAACTTAGTTTATAGTACTCCCTTTTCAAGGATAGTCTCTGCACCTTTCCCGACACGATGTCGGGACTTGGCTCAGGATTACCATCCCTAGACCCCACGGGGTTTAGGGTAGAGGCTTCCCTGAATTCGCCCACTTTTTCAATCCCAATTGCTTGGGAAAGCTGCCAAAGACAGCCGGATGCTCCACCATTGAGCTACCGGGGAACCGTATTTGAATCTGAATATCCTTCCAAAAATGGGTACAGTCCCCTTTAATGAGGGGGACAGTCCCATTTTTTATACTATATATTATAGCATATTATTGTTGGGGTTGGGTGGCTTTGCACATTCCTTCGAGATATTTCCAGTAGTCGTTTACTTCCTTTTGTATCCTTTCCAGAAATTCCTTATTCTCTTCTCTCAATAGATGGCTGTATCTTCCCTGGCTCTTTATCCATTCCATAATTGGTTTTCTCTCTTTGGGACGAATGGTTATCCTCCAGACTCCATTCTCTACTTCAAAGAGAGGCCAGAAACCTGTGTCTACTGCTAATTTGGAAATTTCTACTGTCTTTTCCATTGGATAGCGCCATCCTCGATGGCAGGGAACGAGTATATTAATGAATGCAGGACCATCGGCTTTGAATGCTTTCTCTGACTTGTTGACCAGGTCTTTCCAGTGGGATATTGATGCCTGGGCTACGTAGGGAATGTGATGAGCAGCCACTATTGAGGTCAGGTCTTTTCGAAACTGCTCCTTGCCTGGCTTCACTTTGCCCGCTGGTGCGGTGGTTGTGGAAGCACCGCAGGGAGTGGCACCTGAACGTTGTATGCCGGTATTGTGGACAACAATACCATTGGCAATAAAGTTATGTTCGTCTTCTACCCTCAAATCCAGAGTCGGCTCTTTTCCTACTAATTTTATCTCTTTTACTTTTTCCATTGCGAAATACTCGTTGCCAATTAAAAAGTCCTGGTATTTATATTGACTGGGATATTTTTCTACATTCCATGGACTTCTTTTGCTGAAACAGATATAGCCATATCTGGAATCCTCAAGGAGCTCCCTCTTAACGCAAGTTGTACCTTTAGTCTTGGTCTGATAGTGAATTTTTCCTACCCTGTAGTCCATACTCTGAAGTAGGAGTCTCAGGGTTTCCAGAAGCTCGCTACTGGCTGAAACATAACGCATACTATTGTCTGTTTGATAGCCGTCGGACAACATCAATCCTTGCACAAATGCTTCCTTCTCCTCGGTTGGCAGAGTAAAGACCCAGGAAGGGACTTTTTTGTTCCTTGCACCCTGACCGAAACCTAAAGAATCGATAAATTTTGCCGTATTTACCGAATTAGCATAGACATATTCCTTATCAGTGCGAACGCCATTATCAAAAATGGCTTCATGCAGGCGGAGTAAAACTCCTCTGCCTTTAGAATTCTCCGGCAAGGCAAAACTTACCTCACCCTTTTTGGTTCTTGTCCATCCGTCGCCAACATATAGCCCCAAGTACTTCATTAATTCAGGGCTCGAACGCACAGGAATTTTCACCTCGTTTATTCTATTTACCTTGTAGTCTCCCTTCTTGACTTTGTTGAAGTTGAACTTTTTTGACTTGCCCGGTGCTAATTGTTTGGAGACAACGATTTCGTCTCCCCGAGAGATATCCTTTAGTTCCTTCCAGACTAACTCATTGACTCTGCCTCGTCCGTTTCTTTTGAGGACCAGAAAGGGATGGTTGGAAGTCGCTTTGATAGAATGGTGCAGAGTAGAAAGTTTATATATATCATGTACGCCATTATCAAAGATGCCACTGCATCTTTTTAAAACCAACTCATGCGTCTTCATATCAAAGGCATACACCGGGTCGCCTACTTTTATTTCGGTAATTCTTTTGAGGCCATCTTTGGTGGCTATCATAGTGGAAAGACTGAGACAGTTCATGTAAGCTTCGTTATCGTAGCAGACGTAGACCATTTTGTGGCCTCTCTCCAGGGCTCCGGAGAGTGACTGTATTCCTATGTCATATGTTCCGCCATCGCCGCCAAAGGCGACAAACTTTATCTCTTTCTTTATCTTCCCTTTCTTCTTGAGGGCCCGATAGGCGGTCTCCGCGCCGCTTATTGTTGCTGCCACATTCTCAAAGGCATTGTGTATGAATGGCGAGTTCCAGGCTGTGTAAGGATATATTGTGGTGGCTACTTCCACACAACCTGTGGCGCATCCCACAACGACCGGGTCTTCTGTTCCCAGAAGGACCTGGCGGATACCTATGGAAGCCCCGCAGCCAGCGCAGAGGCGATGGCCGCCAGTTAGGACTTTGGGTCTTTTTGATAGTTCTTTTATAGTTGCCATTGTTGTGCCTCCAATCTATTCTCTTACCCCGAGGTAGTTTACCAAGGTTCCTACTTTCTTTTGTTTGAGAATCTTTCCCAGGTCTGTGTAGACTTTCTCTATGTCTTCAACGTTGATGTCTCTTCCACCGAGACCGTAAATATAATTTACGACAAAAGGTTTATCTTTTTTCTCATAGAAGGCTGACCTTATCTCATTGAAAGCGGGTCCGCCCCGATTGCTGAAAGTGTCGCTTCTGTCAAGTATGGCTACTGCTTTTGCCTTAGAAAGCGCATCTACTAACTCTTTAGCCGGGAAGGGACGGAAGAATCTCAATTTTACCATTCCTGCTTTTATGCCTTTTGCCCGCAGGCGGTCTACTGTTGTCTTTGCTGTCCCGCAGGTGGAACCCAGAGCGAGAACTGCCAGATTCGCACCGTCCATCTTGTACTTTTCCAGGTAATCGTATTTCTTTCCTATAATCTTCTGAAACTTATTTACAATCCCGGGGATTACTGAATATGCTTTTCTCATCGCCTCTGCTTCCTGCCTCTTGTGCTCAAAATAGTAGTCCTGTAAATCGAGCGGGCCATAAGTGACGGCATTATCAACGTCCAGAAGAGAGTATCTGGTTTTTTTCTCACCTATCCAGCCCTTTACTACCTTATCCTCCAGAAGCTCAATCCGTTCCACGGCGTGGCTGGTTATGAATCCATCAAGGCATACCATAACCGGAAGAAGTATATTCTCATCTTCAGCAATCCTTACTGCCAGGAGAGTAGACTCGTACGCTTCCTGTCCGCTCTCGCAATACATCTGTATCCAGCCTGAATCTCTTGCTCCCATAGAATCTGAATGGTCGCAATGTATATTTATCGGGGCGGAGAGAGCCCGATTGACCACAGGCATCACGATGGGAAGCCTGAGCGAAGAGGCGATATAGACTATCTCCCACATTAGCGCCAGGCCCTGGGAACAGGTAGCTGTCATCGTCCTTGCTCCTGAGGCAGATGCTCCCACGCAGGCGCTCATTGCACTATGTTCCGATTCCACAGGAATCGTCTCTGTATCCACTACTCCATCAGCAACGAACTGGGAAAATGCCATTACAATCTCTGTCTGCGGAGTTATGGGATAGGCTGCTACCACATCAGGATTTATTTGGCGCATTGCGTGTGCTACTGCTTCGTTTCCTGTCAATGCTAATTTATCTTTCATTATTGTCCTCCACATTTAGGCAGAGCTATTGCTCTGCAGTTACAATACTACAATACGATTATCCCTCACCCCAACCCTCTCCCCGAAGGGGAGAGGAGACTACATAGCAAAATTATTCTTTGACCATTTCGATGCACTTAACGGGGCATATCTCGGCGCAGATTCCGCATCCCTTGCAATGGTCATAATCAAAACCGGTCATCTTCTCCTCGGCTACGAGGATTGATGAATCGGGACAATATACCCAGCAGTTGAGACAATTGGTGCATCTCTCTACGTCTCTCACTGGCTTAAAAGTCCTCCAGTCACCTGTCTTATATTGTTGAGCATTTCCTGCCTCAACGATTAGTCCGGCAATAGGTATCTCCCTCCATCCTTTCTCTTTCATACGTCCTCCTATAAAGATCAACCAGATTTCGCTTCTTTATGAGCTCTCTCAATGGCGTCTATGTTTCCTTTAACTCCTTTCTCTCCGATCTTTTTCAGGAATTTCTTTTTTAACTTCTCTTCCAGGTCTTTCACTTTTATGATTCCTGTTGCCTTTATCAATGCTCCCAGCATAGGGGTATTGGGCATTGGCCTTCCCAGAGTGTCCAGGGAAATCTGAGTGGCATTTACAGTAAACACTTTCCCTTTGTTGAACTTTGTCTTCTGGCGAATTGCCTCTGGCTTTTCTTCCGTATTCACAATGAGAATACCTTCGTCGCCCAAGCCCTCGGCAACGTCTACTGTATCCATAATTGTGGGGTCTATTACTACCACTATACCCGGACTTGTTACACCAGAGTGGAGATTTATTGGCTTATCGCTGATGCGCGTGTAAGCCCTCATCGGCGCGCCCGACCTTTCAGGACCATATTCAGGAAATGCCTGAATATACATACCTCCGCCCAAGGCTGTCTCTGCCAGAAGCTGAGCTGCTGTCTTGGCCCCCTGTCCTCCCCGGCCATGGAATCTTACTTCTATCATTTTTGCCATTTCTTTTTCTCCTTTATAAATTTTTGACAAAAACCCAGCCAATTTTAGCAAAAATTATTCTCTTTGTCAAAAAATTTATTGAGAGTCCTGAAAAGCTTTCTCATCCTTTTTATCTGATTTTGGTATTCCTATATATCTTGGCGTTCTGTTCATATAATCCACATATTCTTGCCCGAATTTTTCTATATTTATTTTCTCTTCGCTCAGGACATAAAAATGGGTTGCGGTACTATATATGACAAAGTACACCCATAGCAACTTATACATAACGGATGCTGGATTCCATCCCATTACAATCACACCCAGAAGACAAATTGTGCCTGCCAGGACATGAGAGTGTCTGCTGACTCTGTAAATACCCCAATCCACAACAGCCTTCTTTTTCTCAGGGTGCTCCCTCATTGCGAAGTAGCCCAGGGATAATACCACATTCCCAAAAATAATTATAACAAGACCAATCCAGAAAGCCGAATTAATGGAAAAGAAAACAAACCACATCAACATCCACCCCGCAATGACGCCTGTCAAAGTGACTATTATCCAGAACTTGCCCGGTGGTAGACCCATTCTTTTCGCTCTTATAATTACGTGAAGAAGCCCATGCATAACAAAGGTTAAGACGTGTACATAGAAAAGCCTGAAATACCAAGCCGTTTCCACCATTTCCAATTGGCCTCCCTATTTCCCCTCACCCATCACCCTCTCCCCCAGGGGAGAGGGATTCTTAACTACTTTTCCCGATTGAGCGTCCCAGATTGAAAGCTTCTTTCAGCTTCCTTTTCTTCTTCTTTATTGCGCCCTTTTCTCCTACTCCGGGTGCAAGTATCTTTCCCTTTAGCTTCATTCCCAGGTAGTCCGTGGTCATTTTTAACATCTTCAAGAGAGGAGTTGCGTCACCGGGATCATCCCCTGCAAAAACTGTGGCCAAAACGACCTCTTTCCCTTTTATCTTATCCTCATTTTTTGGGCAGCAGAAATAGACTAGCCTGTCTATAAAGGCTTTCATTGGAACAGTCGGTCCAAACCAGTACATAGGCGTGGCCAAAATTATGCAATCACTATCCATAAGTTTCTTGTAGATTCTCTTCATACCATCACTTATCCAGCAAACTTCAGTATCCCAGCAGGTATGGCACCCATCACACTCCTTGACTCTCAAGTTGCTGAGAGAGACTAGCTCTGTCCTGGCGCCCGCTGCTCTGGCTCCTTTTAATATTTGGGAAACCAAAATGTGCGTATTACCTCCCTTGCGGGGACTTCCCGCGATGCCAAGAACTTTTTTCATTTCTTACCTCCTGTATTTGTTATTCCCCCTCACCCTAAACCTATTCCCAGAGGGGAAATCCCCCTCACGTTAATCCTCTCCCCAAAGGGGAGAGAAGACCCCTCACCTTGATCCTCTCCCCAAAGGAGAGAGGAGAAATACCCCTCACCACTGCTTTGTCCCCAGAGGGGGAGAGGAATCTGAAGGGATTGCTTTTTAAATGTCGGATATGCTATACTCAAGACAGTATTAAGAAATCGTTTAGTGAGAGGAGTAGAAATAAGATGAAAAAGAGGACTATGGTACTTGTCGCCCACAATGGCAAGAAAAAGGATATGGTTGATTGGGTAAAATTCAATAAAGGCACATTGGAAAAGTTCGAAATCTATTGCACAAAGGCAACAGGAGAAAGAATCATAAAAGACGTGGGATTACCGGTCAACCTTCTTCTGAGTGGCCCTCTGGGAGGGGACTCCCAGGTGGGAGCGATGATAGCAGAAAAAAGAGCAGACCTTATTATCTTCTTCTGGGACCCATTATCCATCCATCCGCACGATGTGGACATAAAGGCAGTCCTCAGATTGGCTGTCCTTCACGATATACCGATTGCTTGTAATCACTCCACGGCCGACTTCTTGATATCTTCTCCGCTGCTAAAAGAAGAAAAGTCGTAATTTCAGAGCTCCCGCCTACCTTCCAGGGCTTTAGCCAGGGTTACCTCGTCGGCATACTCCAGGTCTCCACCCATAGGCATTCCCTGTGCCAGCCGGGTCACCTTAATTCCCAGAGGCTTGATAATTTTTGATAGATAGGTAGCGGTCGCCTCACCTTCCGCATTCGGATTTGTGGCAATTATCACTTCTCTGATTTTGCCCTTCTCAATTCTTGTGACCAGATCCTTTATCTTCAAATCGTCAGGGCCAACTCCATCAAGGGGAGAAAGTGCACCCATAAGCACATGGTACGTTCCCTTATACTCTCCCATCTTTTCAAAAACAAAGATGTCCTGCGGCTGTTCTACCACGCAGATGGTATTTCCATCTCTGGTAGAATCATCACATATGAAACAAGGATCGCTATCAGTGATATTGCCACAAACGGAGCAGCTTTTCATCTTCTCTTTTGCTCCCAGAATAGCCTGGGCTAACTCGTTAGCCTCTGACCGGGAACTTTTCAATATATGGAATGCCAACCTCTGAGCGCTTTTCGGCCCGATGCCTGGCAAACGGTGTAAAGCCGAGATTAGTCTTTCTAAAGATTTAGAACGGATAATCATTTTAATGCACCGAAATTATTTTTCTTCGGGCTCCTCCTTCACAATTTCTCCTTCAAATATTTTGAGTACCTTTTCCACGATTGGCTCAACTTCTTTCTTTTCTTCAGAATTGAAAGATGGCTCCTGAGGCGGAGCTTTGATTTCCTGCTCCGGCTCCGGTTCTCCCAAAAACTCTTCAGAAGCTGATTCTATCTCTTCCTCTATTTTCTCTGGGGCAGGAGGGGCACTGTTAATCTCACCAGTTATGCACTTTATCTTGATTTCTTTCCCCAGTATTTCTTTCAAAGCTTCCTCAACAATATTCGACTTCTTCTCCACCCTATCCTTCTGGAAATTGTAATTTTTAGGAAAAATTAGATAAAGGAGATTACCCTCCAGGCGGTGTGGCGTACTTTCGGCAAGACATGTGTGGAGAGGAGTATCCTGTTTCCTGACAGATTCCAGGACTTCCTCCCAGCGCTCTATAATTTCCTGAATCCGCGAAACCTCTTCAGCATACGGTTCCTTTTTCTCCTTAGTTTTTGAAGTAGTTTTCTCCGCTTGGGGGACATATTTTTCCCTGGGCGGTTCGCCTTTTTTCTCTTCAAGGGTCAGCGACTTTTCCAGTTTCCCGATTTTCTCAATAATCTCTCCAATGGGGATATACGGTTGACACAGACGGAACATATCCACTTCTATCACCAGGCGGGGCTGTTCGCTCCACTTCATAGATTCGTAGGTCTTGCTGAGAAGGTCGATAATTCTCACCAGGTTTTCTTCTGTAAACTGCTCTCCTTTCTTGAGAAGGATTTCCAGATACTTGTCGGGAAGTTGCAAAATTTTTCTATCCTCTCCTACCACTTTCATAAGCAGCATATTTCTGAAGTGTTGCCTCAGGTCTTTGATAAACTGGTGAAGGTTATAACCAGATTCGGTTATCTCATCTATCAGGGAGAGAATCTCTCTGGCTTTGTGTTCGGCGATGAGATCGGAAAATTCTACCAGGCGCTCAAATGGCAGAACGCCCAGAATGAAATTTGTCTCCTCCAGGCCTATCTTCTTTCCGCCAGCGTAAGAGATAACCTGGTCGAGCAGGCTCTGGGCATCCCTGAGACTCCCCTCACCTCTGTAAGCAATTAGATTGAGAGCTTCCTTTTCTATTTTCAGTTTTTCCTTCTCTGCAATATAATTCAATCTGTCGAAGATTTTTTTCTGAGGAATCAGTTTAAAAGAAAACCTCTGGCATCGGGAAAGAATAGTGGGAGGAATTCTCTCCGGCTGAGTTGTTGCTAGCATAAAGATGATGTGCCTAGGAGGCTCCTCCAGAGTCTTCAGAAGAGCGTTGAAAGCGTCGTGAGTAATCTGATGTGCTTCATCAATAATATAGATTTTGTAGCGAGAAGAGACGGGAGCAAATTTTACGTTCTCCCTTAGAGTTCTTATCTCATCAATTCCCCTGTTTGATGCTCCGTCAATTTCCAGAACATCCATAGAACTACCCCGGGCAATTTCCACACAGGATGTACACTTGTTGCAGGGCTGGGGCGTGGGACCTTCCTTACAATTCAATGCTTTAGCTAAAATGCGCGCAGTGGTTGTCTTGCCTATGCCCCGTGGACCTGAGAACAGGTAAGCGTGGGCAACTTTACCTGAGGCAATGGCATTTTTTAAAGTCTCACAGACGTGCTCCTGCCCCACAATTTCATCGAACGTTTGTGGTCTATATTTGAGCGCTAACACCAGGTAAGACATCGTAACCTTCTATCTGGTAATGAATTTGTTTTATCTCATGTTCTTTGCGATAGAGTACTTTTTCTCTCTTAGGAATAAGAAAACTAAATAGAGCCCAGAAGACAACAGGACAAATTACTACCCCCACTGCCTTAACAGTGGTAAGAACTTGAAATTTCTTAAATCCTTCTACCTGTACAACAAAAGTCACATAAAGCCAGAATAGAACATAAATTATTGTCCAGAACAACAAACTGCTCATAAACTGTCCAGCAAAATATAGAATAACTTCAGGTGATCTGGTAGCGCCAGCAGCGAGGAATGCTGATAATAGGTCACCCCCGACAAAAATAAGCAAAAGAAGATATAAACCGATAGTCCAGACAGTGGAGGCTACAGCTGTATAAGTAGCCACGCGAAACGTTTGTTCGTAACCTTTTTTGCCACCAAATAATTTCACAAAGAAATGGTAAATACCGGCATTAATAAAAAGTCCCAATATGCCTAACAAGCCGACCAAAGAGAAAACGAAGAATAGAATCGCCACGCCTATTGTAGCGACAGATGAACCTACCGGCCTGTTTAGAGAAAATATCAATGTAGGCATGCAAATTGCCGCAAGCAGCAAACCCAATGCTATTATATAAAATTTTATCGGTGCGCCAAAACCACCTTCCTGAGGTAATTCTGCGAAAAATTTCCTGGGATATATGACTATTTCCCAGCATTTTCGGAAAAAACCTTTTTCGGGAGCGATTATTCCATATTGCTCATATTGATCACGGGTGATTTTTTGTCTATATCTCGCTCCCTGTGGTGTTGCTCCCGCATAACACTGATTACACACTAATCGCCCGTCTTTCTCCTGAAGACACTCAAAACAAAAATCGCGTTGACAGACTGCACAAAAACCCTGCGCCGGTCGATCCGGATGGTTAATACATGCATCTTTTTGCAAAGACGACACTTTTTCTGCTTCGGGGTCAGGAAATTCGGGAGGTTCTGCCTTTTTCCTGAATGGTTCATAACACATCCCGCAGTATAATGCATCATCCTTGTTCTCATAACCACATTTCGGACATTTAATCACTCTGACCCCTTTTTTGAGTATTATGTCCCCGGAATTCCTTGGTGGAGCAGAGGGGATTCGAACCCCTGACCTCATCCGTGCGAGGGATGCGTTCTCCCAACTGAACTACTGCCCCATCGCCCCGATTCAAAATCGGGGCTCTCAAGTAGGAGAACCACGTTCTCCCACAAAGTCTGCGGTTACCTTATTTCTTAAAGAGTTTTTTTAAGCCCTTTTCTATTTCCTTTTTCAAAACATCTTCGGCAGCCTTTTCTGCTGCCTTACGAGTCAATTTGCCCCAGTCGAGATTTACCTTCGGGTCTTCAAATGTTCCGGCAATCTTAAACGGAACAGTCACTCTTCCTTCAGCATCACCAGCATACTTAGCAAGGTCCCCACCAGAGTATTCTTTAGTAAACTTAATATCACCCTTTATATCCTGCTTCTTCTTAACCAGGTCAACATTGCCAGAACAATAAGCATCAAGTTTGTCTCCACCGTCTGTCTTCACGTCCGTAAGATACGCCTTTCCTTTTTTGATGGTCAGCTTCCCGCTTGCAGACTTGAAATTTGTCTCTTTGAGTTCGGGAGTTTTAGCAGCAGAAGCAATCCTGTCCAGAATCTTTATCCCCTTTATCTTCACATCTTTTATCTCCACAAGACCCGAACCATTCAATTTGGAAAAATCTTTTCCCCTGCCAGATAATTTAATCTTCCCGGAAGCTACGGCATAAAACTGGCCCTTCGGTTCAGGCACTGCAGCCTGGATAACCTTATGTATATCGATATTTTTGACTTCACTATCAAGATTGAATTTAACGGTATCCAGAGAAGAATCTCTAAGCTCGGCTGAAAGAGAGCCTTTTATACTGCCGGCATACGCTGATAGAGAAAGTGGTTTAAGTTCTAATATCGATTTAGCGATGTCCAGTTTTGCCGAACAATTAGATACCTGATAGTTCTGGAAAAGCAGTTTCTTGAGCTTGAGTTTCCCTGAGACCGTAGTATCTGGTGGAATCCCGATTTTAGGAGATGGCTTTTGCTTTACAGCTGACCGTTCCTGTTTTGCCTTCTCTGCCTCAGGCTTACCCCCTTTTGGCTTTTTCGGTCTTTCTGGTACCTTAACTTCCACTGTGTCCATATTTAGATCGAGATTGACCGTCGGCTTTTTGAAATTCAGAATATTTCCTGAATATTTTAGATCGGACCTGTCCAGTTTCACACTCATCTCTTTCTGAACTGATTCTACATTTTCTACGCCTATTCTTCCGGAAATATTTATGGACTTCGGTACACCTGAAATCTTTGTCTCCCCTACCACAATTCCAGAAAGCCCGTAGTTCTTGGTGAGAGGGACTAACTCATGAAGCGATTTCATATCAAATCTTTCCACAGAAACTTTAAGACTGAGTCTCCTCTGCTTCTTAAGCTCCTCTACCTTCCCGGAACCAGAAGCTTTTATCTCACCAAGAGCTATGGATATTGCGTTCAGTTTCAGAATGTTATTGTCTTCAACCGTAATATCGATTCCCATCCCCCCGTCTATACCAGAGGGCTTATGGAATAAGTCCTTGAACAATGCGTCGACTTTTTTAATACCAACATTGCCTTTAATCTTGATTCTCTTTAAATTTCCCGAGACATCTACGTTTATATCTGGCTCGCCAGAGACTATGAAGTCACCGGGGAAAGGAAATACTTTGGAAAGTTTCTCCAGGGCAAAATCTTCACCTTTTATATTAACTGCAAAGGAGAGCTTCTCCCGCTGGATAAACTTTTCCACACCTCCGGTAGCTCTTATTCCTGCGCCAGCTGTAGTTGCTAAAGCCTCCTTAATCTTGACAGTCTCTTCTTTTATGTCGATACTTCCTTTAAAGGCAAGTGAACCCCGCAATTTCTCCTTGACTACATCAAAAGAGACTTCCACAAAGAAAGGCGAAACGAGCGAAATGCCGTAAACACTCAGATTAATGTTCTTCAAATCTGCCGATAGCTTCTGTGGCGTCTTATCCACAAATTTCACTTCTCCCCCGGATATAGATACTTTCGATACGAGGAAAGTGAAGGCTATTGGTTTAACTTTTGCTGGTGGGCTCTTTTCTTCTTTTTTGACATTTTCTTCTTTCTTTGTCTCAGTTACTTTCTTTACCATAAGATCGCTGAAATTAAACGAGCCATCTCTTCTTCTTGTAATATTTATTGTCGGAGAGATGAGCGTAACTTCGCTTACGGAAATCTGCTTTTTAAGAAGCGGAAGAAGTTTCGGCCTTACCAGAAACTGTCCTGCCTGCACAAATGTTCCTTTGTCGAACGATGGTTTCTCGGAAACTTTGAAACCTTTAACTCTAAGACCTCTAAGACCAACGGAGATAGTTTCTATTTCTACCTGCCTGTGGAGGGCCTCAGACATCCTGGCTATCAACATAGCTTTCACCTTTGCCGGAGGAAAAGCAAGCCTTAAAGCAATCGTTCCTCCCACAAAGACAAATAACAAAACTACAAAAAGTATAAGAATAATCTTCTTTAGTTTTTTCATCTTTTAACCTTCTTTCCGAAGCAATCCAGTCTATATCCGGGAAACCATTTTTTCAAGTTTTTCTTTTTCACCTGGTTCCATCCTATATGCGTGCTTCTCTTCGGGAAATTTCTTTTCCTTTATATCTTTTACATATTTCCTGAACGCTTCCGTAATGTCCTCACTCAAGGAGTCATATTTTTTCACAAATTTAGGAGTGAATGCTTCAAAAAGTCCCAACATATCACCTACAATCAATAATTGCCCATCGCAATCGATTCCTGCGCCAATACTTAAGACAGGTATCTCGCTTCTTTCGGTGATAATCTTTCCTACTTCTGGCGGTATAGCCTCAAGCAAAATAGCAAAAGCGCCTGCATCCTCAATCGCTTGGGCATCCAGAACTAACTCCATAGCACTCTCGGCAGTTCTCCCCTGAGCTTTGAATCCTCCTAACTGACCTGAACTTTGAGGAGTCAATCCAATATGACCCATTACTACCATTCCCGCATCCACAATTCCTTTAATGCGATCAATTACTCTCCTGCCACCTTCGAGTTTGATAGCATCCATATTTGCTTCTTTATAAAATCTTCCGGCATTATATATCGCCTTCTCTACAGATTCCTGGTAGGACATAAAAGGCATATCGCCAATAACAAAAATATTGGGAGCACCCCGGCGCACAGCTTCCGAATGAACAATCATCTGCTCCATTGTTACCGGTATAGTACCTTCATATCCATAAACAACCATGCCCAGCGAATCGCCAACCAAGAGCATATCTAAACCGGCTTTTTCACAAAAAGTAGCAGTAGGATAATCGTAACATGTAAGAAAAGTAATCTTTTCTCCATCTTTTTTCATCTTCAAAAAATCAATCACACTCTTTTTCTTACCCATTTTATTATCTCCCTGTTTCTCCTCGGCGTTCGCGGGCTTCGAATCACTCCTGTGTATCAACCGGAGAGGGTGGGATTCCTCTTCGCCTCTCCCCTTCACTCCCAGAGCCTCAGAGCCGGCCCGCTCACTTACGCACTTCCAGTGCTTTTCCTCCCTTGGATCGGCGTTCGCGGGCTTCGAATCCCTCCTGTGTATCAACCGGAGAGGGTGGGATTCGAACCCACGGAACGGTTTCCCGTTCATACGCTCTCCAGGCGTACTCCTTCGTCCACTCGGACACCTCTCCAGCAAACTATTCTGTTATTCCTCCTCTTCGGCATTTATGGTGAGATTCACAGCTGTCAATTTAGGAACGCTCTTTCCCGGCCTGGGATTTTGACGCAAAATGATATCGAACAATTTCTCTATATCGCACACATAATCTATGCGACCTACTCTTAAGCCAGCCCTCTCTAAAACATCCTTTGCTTGTCCCAACCTTCTGCCAAGAACATTGGGTACGATCACTTCTCCCTTGCCTTTACTGAGGACGAGGTCTATTATTGTCCCTTCTTTCACTATTGTATCAGAAGAAGGGAAAGTAGAAATTACCGAACCCTCAGCAGTAGAATCAGAAGATTGCTCGGTTATGCTGCCCACTTTAAGCCCCATATCAGCTAATCTCCTGCGCGCCTCGTCCAGGGGAACAGAAGAGAGATTGGGAACGGTTACCCCCATTTTACCTTTACTTACTACAACGCTTATCGGCGTTCCTTTTCTGACCAGAGAGCCAGGGAGAGGACTCTGATCAATAATTGCGCCACCGGGAATAACAGGGTCTTCTCTTTCTGACTCCACAAGCAAGGAGAGACTTCTGTTTTCCAGAATAAGCCTGCCCTGGTCAAGCGTTGTCATTCTCACATCCGGCACTTCCACCTTTTCCAGAAATGGAATACCGTAAAGAAAGAAAAGATAACAGACAGCTGCGGAAACGATAATAGAAGTAAAAAATGGTACGAAGAAAATTTTTGCGCCGCCTCTCATTCTATTCCTCCTCTCTCTTAAGGACAATTATCTCTACCCTTCTATTTAAATCCCTCCCTCTCACAGTCCTATTTGAGGCAATTGGTCTGTCTTCTCCCCAGCCTCTTACACTGAGCCGACTGGCGTCGATCTTTCCTACTTCTACCAGATAGTCATAGACTGCCTTAGCCCTCTTCTCCGATAATTTCTGATTATTGGCGGTGCTTCCCACGCTATCAGTATGCCCCTCAATAGAGACCTTATTGAGTGGATACGCCTGGAGCACTCTTATTGCCTGTTCAACAGTAGCGTAGCCATCTTTACGAAGAATAGACTTACCTATGCCAAAAAGAACCTTTACCGAGAAAGTAATCTTTAACCCTCGCTCCTCTTCTTCTACCTTTATCCCCTCCCCAAGTTTGGGTAACGGTATATCCACCTTCAATTTCTTAAAAGAAGAACTTCCATTATTCCCGGCAATGTCATAGACGACCAATTTTACCCTGTATTCGCCAGCAGGAACAGTTGCCTTGTAGTAATCATCTTTACCATCCCAGACAATAGACTGAGGAAGTGGCTCTTCTCCCTTAAAAGTTTTTGCCACCTTTCCCTGTTTATTATATATCTCAAGCCTCCAGTTCATTATCTCGTTGGCATCTTCCGCCTCAAGCTGTAGAGTCACTGTATCATCTATGCCATCGCCATTGGGAGAAAATGTTCCTGTAGTAATAATAATCTCAGCCGTAGGCGGAGTATTATCAATTAAAGTCGGTGTCCATTCAGACCTTGCAGGTAATCTTCCCCACTCTTTTGTCTCTATCTGACAAGTGTATAGTCCATCAGGGACCAGCTTGCCTTCTTGATCGGTTCCATCCCAGGGTATAGAGATGGGTAGAATCTCCCCGGATTTTCTCAATATAATCGCGCCGTCCTTATCTTTGATTTGAAATTTCCACTTTTCTACCTTCTCCAGATTTTCACCAGCTATTACCAAATCACTAATATCGTGTGTTCCATCATTATTAGGCGAGAAGACCCCGGGGTCAGCCTGTAATACGAGCTTTATCGTGGGAAGTCTTCCTGCCTTACCAAATTTATATCCCAGCGAGACCCTGTGAGTCGTTCCCAAAGAGTCGTACGGCGCCCACGCATAATTCATTAGAAGTCCCATCCAGCGTAAGCCTGCGCCCAGTCTCAACCCGGCTAAATTGCTCAAGCCCGTCTTCTGTAAATCATACTTATATCCCACTCTGACTGCAAAAGTCTCCAGCAAAACATGCTCAATCCCTAATGCAAAATTAAAATCCCCTTCCATGGGTTTATTTGCATCGAGGGCAATTGACAGGTCGACTCTCTCCTGGGAAAATTTAATTTTCCAGGCTAAACCAGCTTTTATATTTATCGGCAACTTTTCACCCCTCAGTGTTGTTCCCAGGTTCTGGCCAACCAAACCAAAAGAAAATGTGCGGTTAACAGTGGAAAGCATAATTCCCACGTCAGAGGAAAAAGCAGAAGCTCTGCTGCGGTCGATTGTACTCTCCAATCCCATTAAGTTAAATCCAAAACAGAAGGACTTTGATACGGGGATACCGTAAGCCAAACCTCCATAAATATCGTATACATTGAACTTGCCCTGCGTTACTCCCTGTACTATTCTATTCATTCTGCCCATATGGAGATAAGAGACGTTAATCCCCAGAGTGCCGAAGGGCATAGGTTGCAGGTAACCCAAAAATTCGTGGTTTATATTACCCAGCCAGAAAGTGTGCATTGTCTCTAATTCTGGACTAAAAACGAAAGCCAATCCCGCCGGGTTCCAGCGCATTGCGCTCACATCATCGGCTAAAGCGCAGAATGCTTCTCCCATGCCGGTAGCCCTGGTGCCGATATTCATTTTCAGGAAATTCCCGGTGGTAGTGCCTACCGCTGATGAGGAGAAAACTAGATTGGGAAGACATCCTAAAAGAAGAATAGTCAAGAGAATAACGAAAGAACGGGATAACTGCTTCATAAAACCTCCTATTTTAGAATGACAACTTTTACCGTCTTTGAAGATTTACCAATTTTTAGATTGACCAGATATACTCCGCTTCCCACAACCTTGCCCTTATCGTTCCTCCCATCCCATTCTATGGTATCTTCCGTTTTTGTTTTGTCTTCTACCAAGTCTGACCTTACAAGTTCTCCATTGATTGAATAGATTCTGATGGTTGCTCCTTCTCCTTTCACTTCGTAGTGTATCTCGGTATGGTCATCAAGAGGGTCTGAGGCTTCCGGATTAAAGGGATTATTCCATTCAATTCTTAAAACAATTACGCCGGAAGAACTAAGTTGTCCTTCAGGGCCGACTTCTACCGATGCTTCTTCTACTGGTTGTGAAAGAATATCTACTGTCCCTGAAGGACAAGAGAGAAGAGTAACCACCAGTAGAGTACAAAAAATAACCTTACCTGAATTTACCATTTTATCAACCTCCTAATTTTGATTCTCCAATTTCGAATCTCTATTGCGTTCTGATGAGGTCGGCGCTCGTTCGCTTCGTCCTTCGGACCCCGGCGCTCACCATCTCGCGCCCGTCGCTAACACGTCCCGATTTATTCATCGGGACAGCGACCCTTCTGTGAATCAATCATTTATCCCCTAACTACGGAATAATTTTCTCTTTTGTATTGAAAATCTGAAAAGCTTCCGGATAAGCTGTGAGATTCATTTGGGGCATTATAATCCCTCCATAAGTATTTTGCTCGTCATAGTCGCTTTGGCCGCCCATTCCAAGCGGGGGTTTTAGGTATTTGCGGGCAATCGGCTCGCCTTTTTCGTCCCTCTTCAGCTTCCCGTTTGTTATGTCCTCGAATTCGAATATAACTACTCCTTTATTAGACGCTTCGGCCATATCCCGACCGGGATCTTCAGGTGTAGCAAAGAGAAACAGGCGGCCATTCTCCCCAACCAAACTTGAACCAGTAAAAATTTTTGCCCCAAATTTCTGCGCATCTTTGTTCTCCAGAAGAGTGCCTATATATCTCCAAGTTTTTCCATGGTCATAAGAAGCAATCAAGATTATCTTGGCTATATTCTGTTTATTAACAAACTTATGGCCTTGCAGGCTTAGATATAAAACTCCGTTTTTATAAATCGAGCCGGGCTCAGTATATGCAAAAAGACCTTTTAAGTCCGGGTGTAACCGGCTCAAATTGATCCTTGTCTTGTGCGGTTTGAGCGGAAAGGGTCCAGCACCAAATAAAGGTATCTCTTCTGACCATTTTCCTGCAGGATTATTGGAATATTTGTATGCAATCCAGCCATACTGAAGCACTCTATTGCCTGCTCCGGCACCTGGATCGTGTTTTGCAAAATATTTATGCCAAAATAATTTCCACTCTTTACCTGGATCATAAGGGTCATGAACCAATGTGGAAACCTCGTTCCACCAGGAACCATCTATTACTTTATTACCAAGCCTGACCTTGCCATCAACTGAAGAATTAATTGTTTTTACGAAGGTCCAGGTTTTGCCGTGGTCAAGAGTTTTTGCCAGGTTAGTGCGGATATATTTCGGCGCGTCTATACTTGAGTACGTCATCCAGCCAACAGAACCATCTTCATTGTATTCCACTGAAGGGTCATATATGCCGCTAGTATTAACTTCGCCAATTATGTTAATTTTCTCATAACCATTGCTGACTGCTGCTTCCGAATCTAAAGGCCTTCTGCCTAAATTGCTTATCTTCCGAGTTGAAAATATGATTCTTGCGTCTTTACCTGAGCCCTCACCGGGAAAGAATACCGGCATCTGGTAATTATATCCTTCAGGAAGAGGAATTTCTTTTCTTCTTGTTCCGTCCGGGGAGATTGTATGTAATACACTTTTAACTCTTTTATTTTTTAAATCCGGGAACACATGCCAGAGAACTAATAACCTACCGTCACTTGACCATTCGGGCATCGCATCTGCACCTACAAGAATGTCCTCTGGAAAATACCCCGCTGAAAGGTCTTTTTCCTTTCTTGTCTTTAAATCTAATATCATGCTGTGCCAATGAAGTCCTTTNNGAAGTCCTTCTTTAACCCTCCTCATAAAAGCTATTTTAGTTCCATCCGGAGAAAATTTAGGGTCATTGTCCTGGAGTTCCGGCCATGTCAGCTGTTCCAGGCTGCTTCCATCTGGCTTAACCCACCACAAACCCTTTTTGCCAGTTTGCAGATTACGGGCTGGAAAAACAATCCTGTCGTTTCCGGAAGAGTCTTTTCCCCACTGTGGGTCTACAACAGCAAGATAATTAGGAGTGGGGATTTCAGTGTTGCTTTTAATCTCCATATTTTCATCAAAAATAAGGTGGCTAGCACGGGATTTCCTGCCATCACCATATATGTAGATTAATCCACCATAAGGAGTCCAATAGCTGTTAGCAGCGGCCTTACCTTTTTGCGGAGGAATAAGAACCCTTAAATCACTGCCGTCTAATCTCATGAGTAGAATTTCAGTTTTTTCATACTGTTCCCCTGGTTTATCATAATTATTTTCAGCTTCAGTTGCGCATCCATCTTTCCCAATTTTATTAAAACGAGTAAATGCAATCCATCTTTTATCCGGCGATACCCGGGCATGGGTCATCTGCTGCCAGGAATTTGTAATCAGCGGCTTCATGTTCTTGCCGTCTAAATTAGCAGTATAAATCCCAAAAACTTCCCTGTCGGACGCCTCGCCAATAATGTTGTTTTTTTTATAAGAATCCCTAACTGGCGCTTCTGGAGTCGGTTGCCTTCTGCCCAAACTGCCCATCTTCCGAGTTGAAAATATGATTCTTGCGTCTTTGCCTGAACCTTCGCCGGGGAAAAACGAAGGATGAAAATAGGCGTATTTCTTAGGAAGAGGTATTCTTCTCCTTTTGCTGCCGTTGGGCTTCATGGTATGTACTTCATTGGCAAACCCTCGACTATGAAGAACAATATGGTCAAAAATTAATAACTTCCCATCGCTTGACCATGAAGGCACAGCCTCTGCTGCTACCCT
>WVXT01000001.1:23367-49968 GCA_011773355.1 bacterium | reverse complement strand
GGATAGATGAGAGGAAAGATCCGGAAAAGTCCACCCGTGCTGCTCTTAAATTCCTGAAAGACCTCCATACCTGGTTTAATGACTGGCATTTGGCTCTGGCTGCTTATAATCGGGGACAAAGGGGGATTGGTAGTGATTTAAAATTTTCTAAGTCTGTCAATTTTAACCAGTTAGTAGAGAGAGAAGCTTTACCCAAGGAAACAGAAAACTTTGTTCCCAAATTTATGGCCTGTGTAATTATTGGAGAAAATTATCAAGATTACGGGTTCTCCTTAGATTTTGAAGAGCCCTTAAACTATGATGAAGTAGTTTTGGATGAGGTTATTGACCTGGAAGTTATTGCCAAGTGCGTGGGGACAACAGAGGCCGAGATAAAAAAATTGAATCCTGCTTTACGAGCCTGGTGCACTCCCAGGAACTATTCCAGTTTTAAATTAAAACTGCCCCCTGGAACAAAGGAGAGATTTATTATCAATATCGCCAAGGTAAAAGATTTAACTCCGGGCAGGGGCTTTATTCGTTACAAGGTTAGAAAGGGAGATATTTTGGGAACGATTGCCCGGAAATACTATACTACTGTGTATGCCATAAAAAGAGACAATAAGATAAGAAATATCAATCGAATCAGAATAGGCCAGATCTTGATTATAAGACCTGGAAGAAAATACTTCCACAAGAAAAGTGGATGAACTCGTTGCCAGAGCAAGGCGGTTTGAGGTATGAAAGATGACTCAACCTACTCAGAACGAAGGGATGAAGCCCGTATATATTGAGGCCTTCGACCTCGACGACGCCTGGTTCCAGTGCCTGTCAGCGATACTGGAAAAAGGGCAAGTGTATACAATCACCAGGGGTAGCTACAAGGGCCAGAAGAGGCTCGAATTCGACTTCGTTACTCTCAGAGTTAAGAAGCCTTCTCATCAAATAATACCAATCATTCCCGAAGGTTCAGGTATTCCTGCCCCGACGACCATGGAGTACGTGCAGGGATATCTGGAATACCTTTTGACCGGAGCCAAGACAGAAACCGAAGATTATACTTATGGTGAAAGGCTGGTCGATCCTAAAGTGAGAATAGAGGAGAATATCGAGGGCAAGAGGATGATGAGAGAAATTCCCCTTAACGTTAACCAGGTAGAAGAAGTTATAAAAATGTACAAGACGGAAGGACACGGCACTAATCAAGCAATAATGGAGATTGGGATGCCTTCTGACGTTAGTTTGAAAGACCCTCCCTGCTTGAGGTTGATCGATACCAGAATAAGATATGGCAAACTACATTTCATACCCTATTTCAGATCCTGGGATTTATGGGGAGGTTTTCCCTCAAACCTCGGCGGACTGCAACTGGTAAAACAGTATATGGCAGAAGAAATCGGAGTTGAGGACGGAGAAATAATAGCAATAAGTAAAGGGCTCCATTTGTATGACTATACCTGGGAGTGGGCGAAGCAGAGAACAACAAAGTATGAGAAGAAAATAGAGTAAGCTAACAGTACATTTCTATTTATACGGAACCGACCTGAAAAGAGTGCTGGAAAAACTTTTTTACCCCAAATCAATAGCAGTTATCGGTGCTTCCCGCCAAGAAGGAAAAGTTGGCCATAGCATTTTGAAAAATCTCCTTCAACATGGTTACCGGGGAAAGATTTATCCCATCAATCCAAAAGCAGAAGAAATTTTCAGAATAAGAGCATATCCTACTATTCTTGGTGTACAAGGGGAGATAGATCTCGCTGTAATTGCCATTCCTTCTCAATTTGTTCCTTCCGTTCTTAAAGATTGCGTAAACAGAAAAGTAGGCGTAGTAGTTATTATTTCCGCGGGCTTCAAAGAATCTGGCAAACAAGGTTCCCAGCTGGAAAGAGAATTAGTCGAAATTATCAGAAACTCAGGTGTAAGAGTACTCGGTCCGAATTGTCTTGGAGTCATTGATACTGGTTCAAGTCTCAACGCCTCTTTTGCCGCAGGTATGCCTTGCAGAGGAAACATTGCCTTCTTTTCCCAGTCCGGTGCTCTATGTACCGCTGTTTTAGATTGGGCGCTGGAGGAAGGTGTAGGATTCTCAAAATTTATTAGTCTGGGAAATAAGGCGGATATCGATGAGGTGGACCTGTTACTTACTCTGGCTGAGGATGGGGAAACCAAAGTTATTCTCGGCTACCTGGAAGGAATAAGCAATGGGTCTAGATTTATGGAAGTAGCCAGAGAAGTTTCCCGGAAAAAACCTGTTATTATCACCAAATCTGGACGAACACAGGCCGGCGCGAGAGCCGCCTCTTCACATACAGGAACTTTGACGGGTTTAGACACGGCCTATGAGGCAGCTTTTAGACAGTGCGGGATAATCAGAGCTGAGACAGTACAAACTCTTTTCGATTATGCTATTGCCTTTGCCCAGCAGCCTGTTCCCCGAGGGCCAAATGTTGCTATTCTGACTAATGCCGGTGGTCCGGCAATTATTGCAACCGATGCAGTAGAGAACTCTACTCTGCGGATGGCTTCTTTTAAAGAAGATACAATTAGTAGGCTCCGAGAAGAACTCCCCCCTAACGCTTCCATATATAATCCAGTTGATGTCATTGGCGACGCGGGAGCGGAACGTTATGAGAAAGCAATGAAGACCATTGTTAATGACCCTGGAGTTGATAGCCTTACTGTAATTCTGGCTCCTCAGGCAATGACAAAGGTAAAAGAAACGGCAGAAGTCATAAGCAAGGTCTCCTCAGCAGTCTCTGAAAAGACTGTCGTTGCTTCCTTTATGGGACAGTTAGAAGTCAAAGAGGGTAGAAAGATTTTAAGTTCGGGAAAGATACCCAATTATTCTTACCCCGAGCGTACTATTTCCGCTCTCGAAGCTATGGTCAAATACAAAAGATGGAAAGAGACACCACTTGGCAAGACTCTCTATTTTGAGGTAAATAAGAAGAAGGCGGAGGAGATTTTCACGAAAGCGAAAGAGAAAGGCAAAGCGAATTTGACTACTGAAGAAACAAGAGAGGTGCTCTCAGCCTACGGTTTTTTTCTTCCCCGCAGAATCGTTACTGAGACGTCGCGAGAGGCAATCTCTGCGGCGAACTCTCTCGGTTACCCGGTAGTGATGAAGGTTGTTTCTCCTGATATTTTACACAAATCCGACGTAGGAGGGGTTAAAGTAGGAATCACCGGGAAGTCCCAGGTTGTCAGTAGCTTTGAAGACATCATTGCCAATGCGAAAAGGTTTATGCCCGAGGCATTAATCCTGGGAGTAACTGTAGAAGAGATGATTGAACCGGGGAAAGAGGTAATTCTGGGCTCCTCCAGAGATCCGTCTTTCGGTCCTCTTCTTATGTTCGGCCTGGGTGGAATCTATATAGAAGTTCTTAAAGATGTAACTTTCAGGATTGCTCCATTAACTTCTGATGAGGCAGAGTCAATGATAAGAGAAATTCGCTCGTACCCAATCCTTAAAGGAATGCGAGGAGAGAAATCTTCTGACTTAGCAGCAGTTAGGGAGGCCCTGTTAAGATTGTCTCAACTGGTTAGTGATTTTCCGGAAATTTTAGAGATTGACATAAATCCTTTGATGGTCTTATCCTTAGGAAAAGGAGCTGTAGTAATAGATTCACGATTAACGATAAAAATTTAATCGTGCTGTACAATCATGTCATTGCCGGTTCCGATTGAAAATCGGAAAATTCCGATTTTTTGATGCAGACGATGAATCGGGACTTCGCTCGTCCCGCATGCTAACGTGCTGGACTTCCTCGCAATGACAGGCTTTGCCGGCACATTTTTGGATGAAGGAGGATAAAATGGTTTCTCTATATGTAGGTTCTACCTGCGAGTATTCAGGAAAGACACTTGTTTGTATAGGTTTGGGAAAAAAGTTTCAAGACGATGGTATATCCGTTGCCTATTTTAAACCTCTGGGAAGGATTCCCGTTAGAGTAGGAAAGGTATTGGCTGACGAGGACGGAGTTTCCATGGGACAAATCTTGGGACTCGAGGATCCACTCGATTTAGTTTGCCCGGTCGTGTTGACCCAAGACCTCACCATTCAAGCTTATACGAAAAGAATAAAAAATATAGAAAAGAAAGTGTTTCATGCGTACGATAAAATTTCTCAAGGCAGAGATTTACTTCTGATAGGAGGAGGGAGTAATCTCAACGAAGGTTCATTCTTAGGTATCTCGGGGAAAAAGCTAATTAAAAAAATGAAGGCAAAAGCCCTATTAGTCGACAAGTGCGAGACGGATGTTTTGGTAGACCGTATTCTTGCTGCCAGCGAGTACTTGGGTGAAAGTCTAATAGGTGTCGTCCTAAACCGCGTACCTTCAGACAGGATTAACTACTTCAAAAGGAGAATAGTCCCTTTTTTGAATAGAGAGGGAATAGAAGTTTTAGGCATTATTCCTCAGGATACTTTATTAAATGCTATTAGCATTGGTGAACTCTGTGATAACCTGGGAGGCGAAATTCTTTGTTGCGATGATAAGCTGGACGAGCTTGTAGAACATTTCATGATAGGGGCAATGAATGTTGAAGGAGCTTTAAGGTATTTCCGAAAAGTCCAGAAGAAAGCGGTTATTACTGGAGGTGACCGGCCGGACATCCATCTTGCTGCCCTGGAAACCTCGACCAGATGCATTATCCTAACAGGCAATCTTGTCCCCAGCAATATTATAATTTCTCGAGCAGAAGAACGGCAAGTCCCGATGATATTGGTTAAACAGGACACACTAACAACCGTTGAAAAAATAGAGAGTCTACTCAAACGCTTAAGGGTTAGCGGCAAGAAGAAAGTAGCCAGAGCAGTAGAACTGGTTAACCGGGAGATAGACTTCCGGTCTTTATATGATAAATTAGGTATCAGGGCAAAATAAAATGTTGCTCGGGATTTAGACTGGGTGGTTACACCAAATCCCTTCGCTTGGTGAAGACAAATTAAAAGATGATTCCACTAAAAGACACTATACCGTCAGAACGGTATCCCATTGCTACCATATTTCTAATTATGGCAAACGTTTCCGTATTTTTTTACGAGCTTAGCCTGGGTCGGCAATTGTCAGAACTTGTGAAATTTGCCGGTGTGGTACCCGCGCGATTTTTTGATCCCCGACTTCACCTATCTCAAGGACTGCTGGTACGTTACTTTCCAATATTTACTTCTCTTTTCTTGCATGGGGGGTGGGTTCACCTGCTGGGCAATATGTTGTATCTCTGGATTTTTGCGGATAATATAGAAGATAGGTTAGGACACCTTAAATTCCTGATTTTCTATCTTCTCTGCGGATTGGGAGCAGGCTTAGCTCATATCTTTGCTAATCCCACTTCTTCTGTGCCTTCGATTGGTGCCAGCGGGGCTATTGCTGGGATTTTGGGTGCATACTTTATCCTATATCCTAAATCCCGTATCATTACTCTTGTGCCAATCTTTTTCTTTTTCCAGATAATTGAGTTGCCTGCCTTCATCTTTTTGGCTGTCTGGTTCATAATGCAGTTCTTCAGTGGAGTGTTAACTTTAGGTGCAGGAACTGCCCAGACGGGAGGAATTGCCTGGTGGGCACATATTGGTGGATTTTTGAGCGGGATATTTTTTATTCTACTATTAAAAGGCAAAAAGCATCGTAGAAGGAGTTAAAAAGAATTTTTTTCTATGTATAAGAAATATCTATTGGATAACGGATTGAAAGTCATAATAGCTCCAATGAAAGGAACGCGAGCAGTCACTGTTTTGATTCTGATTGGGATAGGGTCTCGCTACGAATCTGAGCAAGTTAACGGCATCACCCATTTTTTGGAGCATATGTTTTTTAGAGGAACGGGCAAGCGAGCAAGCGCCAAAGTTATTTCTGAAACTGTTGACAGAGTGGGAGGTGAACTGAATGCTTACACCGGCGAAGAGAGCACTGGCTTTTTCATTCACCTGGCCAGCCATCACCTGGAGCTCGCTCTCGATGTACTTTCGGATATGTTGCTTAATTCCAAATTTGAAATAAAAGAGATTGAAAAGGAGAAAGGGGTAATTCTGGAAGAGATTAATATGCATCAGGACAAACCAGATATGCGGGTGGCGAATATTTATAAATCTCTACTCTACGGTAGACAGCCCCTGGGGTGGGAAGTCATCGGAAGAAAAGAGGTAATCAAGAATATCGATCGGGAAAAATTATTAGCTTACTGGGAAAAGAATCTTTCTTCCAATAATACTATAGTTTCCATTGCTGGTGATGTCCAGCCTGCAAAGACTTTGGCCCTGGTTAAGAAATATCTGGGAAAATGGGAAAAGAAAAAAAGACCTTCGTGCCTGCCTCTGGAGGATAAACAGGCCATTCCTGCTATTGCCCTGGAATATAGAAAGACTGACCAGGCTTATATATGTCTGGGAGTAAGAACTTTTTCTTATAAACATCCTGACTATTACGTACTCAGAGTGTTAAATACCATTCTGGGAGGGATGGTAAGTTCCCGGCTATTCGTTCGCCTTCGAGAAGAAGAAGGTATAGCTTATTCAGTCGATTCTTTGAGGGAATCATATCTGGATGGGGGGAATTTGCGCGTTAATGCGGGAGTGGAAATAGGAAAAACAGAAATTGCCATTATCGCCATCTTAAAAGAGTTCAAAAAAATACGTCAAGAAATTGTTGGAGAACAAGAACTGGAGAAAGGCAAAGAATACTTGAAAGGAAGGTTAGCTCTGGAACTGGAACTTTCTCCAGGGGTAGCAGGCTTCCTGGGTCATCAGGAACTTCTTCTGGGAAAGATTAAATTACCGGAAGAACAGATGAAAGAAATTCAAAAAGTTAGTGCACAGGACATAAACAGAGTGGCAAAAAAGATTTTCGTTAAACAGCACGTTAATCTGGCAGTAGTTGGTCCATTTGTAGATAAGGAAAAATTCGTAAAATTACTAAAATTTTAATTTTTTGCTTGATGAATTGCCCATTTATGTATATAATCTTATGCAGGAAGGATAAACGATGGGTAACATAAGAAAACCTCTTCCGGTAAAATTAATAATGGGAATGATCTCCCTCAATATAGAACTTTTCGATCAGCTAACACAAATCTTAATTGAAAAATTTGGACCAGTAGATTTGAAAAGCAATATATTCAACTTCGATAAGACCGATTACTATCAAGAAGAAATCGGGAGGAATTTAAAGAGACAGTTTATAAGTTTTTACGATTTAGTGGAAGCAAGGGAGTTGGTAGAGATTAAATTATTTACGAACACACTGGAGAAAAAGTTTTCTCTTTCTAAAGATGAACCAAGCCGTCTCATTAATCTCGACCCTGGTTACATTGATTGTACAAAATTGGTTTTAGCCAGCACTAAAGATTCACCAAACAGAATTTATTTGAGAGATATGATATATGCAGAAATTGTTTTGTTTTTCAGCCAGGGAACTTTCAAGTTCCGGCCCTGGACCTTCCCCGACTATAGAACACGGGAGTACATCGAAACATTCAACCAGATTAGAAAACTTTATATTGGCCAGAGACGTAATATCCTTTCCCGAAAAGCAGACAAAACATTTTAAATTTCTTGACAAAAGTTTGCTATAGCATTATAATTGTTTTGAAATAATTTGAAAATTCTTTACAGGGCAATTAGCTCAGCGGGAGAGCGCTGCTTTCACAAGGCAGAGGTCGCTGGTTCAACCCCAGCATTGCCCAGGGCAACGATTAGAATTTTAAATTCCCAGCTTTTTATTGAAGGGGGGAGGTGAAATCGATGGTGGCTAAGAAAAGAAAAAAAGCCAAGAAAAAAAAGGCTAAAAAGAAAAAGAAGAGAAAGAAAAGAGTGTGTTAAGAAAGAATCGTATTCCTAAAGGATTTTTAGAAGAAAGGAGCGGCTCCCTCCAGAGTCGCTCTTTTTTTCTAGCTAAATTTCACAGTCGGCAAGGAGGAGCAAATTGAAAAAGAATTACTGGAAAATTATGCTATTAAGCTTTGCTACCGGGGTTGGCTTGTCTATAATGTCATGCGGTTTTGCTGGCGAAGTATCAAAATCCAAGCAAGAACAGTGGAAATTACCTGCCCCGAAGAAAAAAAGTAGAGTTAGTCTTGAACAAGCATTGAATCTCCGCAGGTCAAGCAAGGGAGGTTTTTCAGAAAAGCAGTTAAAAGAACAGCAGCTTGGTCAAATCCTATGGGCTGCGAGGGGAGTTAACCGTCCCGATGGAAAGCTCACTTCTCCTTCAGCAATGGCTCGTTATTCAGTCTCTGTTTATGTTGCCACAAGTAAAGGCAGTTTCCTTTACGTCTCGGAAAACCATGCTCTGTTGTCCGTCAGTGATAAAGATACGCGAAAAGGCATAGGCACGCAGGATTATGTTAAAAGCGCCCCTGTTATTTTGGTATTTGTTGCCGATTTATCAAAATTGCCGGAGACGATTGCTATGAACAGGAAGATTTCTTTCGTCAGTGCAGAGGCGGGAGCTATTGCAGAGAATGTTTACTTGCAATGCGCAGCATTAAAATTGGGAACTTCCCTTGTAGGTTCTATAGACAAGGGTTTCGTAAAGGAGGCTTTCAATTTGGGAAAAGACGAGGAGCCTCTATTTGGCATGCCCGTGGGTTACGTCAAGTGAAAGGCAACAACTTCCAGAGGAACTTTCGAGTTGACTTCCCCCCAAAAATTTAGTATAAATATACTGAGTTTCTTTTTAAGGGAACGGATGTGAATGAACAATTAAAGAAATTAATCGAGTTACAGGAAGTTGATTTACTTCTTGACCGTATTCGAAGTGAAATGGATCAGATTCCCAAAGAAATTGACAGATTGAAAGGAGAGTATGAACAAAGCGCGGCATCGCTTAACGAGTTGAAGAAGAAGATAACTGAACTACAAGTAGATAGAAAAAATAAGGAACTGGAACTGAGAAGCAAGGAAGAAGAACTGAAAAAACATCAAAGCGAACTCTTTTCAGTAAAGACGAACGAGGCTTATACTGCATTACTAAAAGAAATTGAGGAAGGTAAGAAATTAAAGAATGACATTGAAGACAGAGTTCTTGCCGTGATGGAGCAAGAGGATGCTCTATTTACTGAAGAGAAAATAAAAAAGGCAAAGCTGGCTAAGAGGAAAGAAGAAGTTAGTGAACAACAAAGAGAATTAGAAGACAAATTACAACGCTTGAAGCAGAATCTGCAGGAAGTTCAATCGGAGCAGAAACAGAAAATAGGTAACATTAAAGCGGAAATATTTAAGAGGTATCAGAGAATAAGGGAAAAAAAGGACGGAGTGGCAGTTGTTCCGGTAGCTGATAAATTTTGTGGAGGGTGTAACATAGCCTTACCGCCTCAGCTCATAAATGACGTGTTAAAAGGGGAAGACTTAGTAGCTTGTAGAAATTGTTTGAGGATACTATATCTGAAGGAAAAAAGTGAAGGAAGCTGAATTAAGGAAGAAGACCTACAGAATATTGAACATTCTTGCTGAGGAAAAGTCTTTCCGTGCAGTTAAGGAGAGACTTCCCGGGCTCGCGGACAGAGAAATATGGAAAGCTATCTCCGTTGCAGCTTCTATGGTAAAACCTTTGCCAGGAGTTGAAAAATACAGAAATCTCAGGGTATATGTTGATGGGGCTGCAGAGCCCAATCCCGGGCCTTCGGGAATCGGGATAGTCATTTATGATGAGAAAAAGGAGAAAATTAAAGAGGTAAAAAAATATATTGGTTTAGCAACTAACAATGTGGCTGAATACAAGGCCTTGATTCAGGGATTGAAAGAGAGTAAAAAGCTATTGGCGCGAAGTGTTAGCCTATTCAGCGATTCCCAATTGTTGATTAATCAGCTGAACGGCAGATTTCGAATAAAAGATAAAGATCTGCGGAGACTATTCCAACAGGCAAAAAACCTCGAAGACGGGTTTGAGAAAGTGACCTATGACCTGATAGATAGAAATAAGAACAAGCTAGCCGACCAGCTGGCTAATCTGGCAATAAAAAAAGTGTAGCTCGCATTATTGGGAGCGTGTTAGATGGTAGTTGCTCCCATTCTGGGGAGCGTATATATAGGCTTGAAATGAACTGGATGGTTGCTCCGATATTTATCGGAGAGGAAAGTCCGAACTCCGCAGGGCAGGGTGTTCCGTGTAAACGGAAGGGGAGTGATCCCACGGAAAGTGGCACAGAAACCAGGTACAGGTAATGCTGTAGTGAAAAGGCTAAACCCCGCTCGGAGCAAGACCAAATAGCAGAGGAGAGGCGGCCCGTCTCGTTAATACTCTATGGGTTGGTCGCTTAGACAAATAACCATCGTTCCGATTTGTAGTCGGGATACAGGATTCGGCTTACAGGTTCATTTCAAGCCTTTCTATTTTATTAACCTTCCTTCCCGGAAAAGCCCTCAAGCCTGGAGTCTCTAATTGCTATTTCTTGTTGGGAAATATTGACTTTTTTTCCAAAAAGATATAAGATAAACAACTGGAAATTGCCTGAAGTCTCGCTTGACAAGGAAGTGAGTATGGAAGCGATTAAAGCATTGAAGTCTAGAAGGAGTAAAAGAAAATTTTTGCCTAAACGTGTTCCCAGGAAAGTAATTAAAGATATTATCGATTGTGGTCGGCTTGCTCCCAGTGCAGTTAACATACAACCTGTAGAGTTCATTGCGGTCACCAAGAAGAAAATCAGGAAGAAAATAGCAGAAATGACCGATAGGGGTAGATTTATTGCAAAAGCACCTGTGTGCATTGCCGTTTTCTCTCGCCAGACGAAACACTACTTAGAAGATGGCTGTGCCGCTTCAGAGAATATACTCCTGGCTGCTCACGCGCACGGATTGGGAGCTTGCTGGGTGGCTGGAGACAAGAAATCCTATGCGGTGAAAGTTCGCCAATTGCTGGGAGTGCCTCGGCACTTTAAACTAATCACTCTCATTCCCCTGGGCTATAGCGAAGAGGATCCCCAGCCTGCCAAAAGAAAACTGAAAGATGTTCTCCACTGGGAGAAATATTGAGTCTGAGATTAAGAAATGCTCATTGTAGGAATTGATGAGAACGGATTAGGTTTTCGGAACCAGAGAATGCTGGGGCCTCTGGTAATCACTGCATCTGCTTTTAGGATAGATAGAGTTTATGATTTCAACAACGATTTCTTCTGGAACGAGCTTAAGCAGGTAATTTCAAAA
Source organism: bacterium (assembly GCA_011773355.1). Classification (GTDB taxonomy): domain Bacteria; phylum UBA6262; class WVXT01; order WVXT01; family WVXT01; genus WVXT01. The sequence continues at coordinate 38,849 of WVXT01000001.1, read as the reverse complement.
CATAAAACTGATAATGAAAGCCTTATTGTCTGTGATAGTAAAGAACTTTTCAAGAGCAATGACCGAAATACCTACAGACTAGCAGAATCTACAGTATTCGCTTTCTATTCTCTTCTGAATAGAAAATTGCCCCAGGATTTCGATAACGATTTCTCCTCCAAAATAGTTCTCCATGAGCAAGGCCTTTTCAGGGACTGTCCTATAGACTGGAAAAATTCCCTCTGTGGAGTTGGTAGTCCTTATGTTCTTCCCGCCTGGAAAATAGAAACGAAATTCATAGAAGATATCTCAGAAAGATTAGAAAAGGTATTGAGGAAAAAGAGAATGGAATTCGTTTTTTGGAAAAGCCGAATATTCTGTCCTTCTACTCTTAATAAGGCAGGAGGAAAAAATCTGGACAAGTACTGGCTGGAAGTTCAAACAATAGGTGACTTTGTTGACCTTTTCCTGGAGAATTATGTAGAAGAGGAAATTTCTTTTTACTCGGGGAAGATAGACGGGTGGGGAAAGAAGAAAATTTTGGCCTGCCTGGGAGAAAGATTTGAAATTGAACATTTTGCTACACAACAGGGGATGGATATTTTTATAGTTTTCCGAAAAGGGAAAAAAGTCAAGCTCTGTTTTATTAAATCCGGCGATAAGTTCATTTTCCCCATTTCCCTTTCCTCAATTTTTGGCAAGTACATCAGGGAAATATTTATTACACGGATAAACGAGTTCTTTCAAAGGTTCGATAGTTCTTTGAATTGGTGTGGAGGATACAGGCAGGGCAGGAAATTTGATAGCTTCCTGAAAAGGGCTGCGCAAATAGCAATTATGGAAAGAATCCCCGAGGAATGCTTATTTCGTTAGAAAGGTGAATAATGAAGGCTTTTCTGGACATTGAGACTTCTTTTGAGGGCGAGATAACCGTGCTGGGAATATACCGCGGGGATGGTACAATAATTCAGTTAGTGGGAGGAGAAATTACCAGATCAAACCTGCTTACCAGTTTAAAGGGAACAACTACCATTTATACCTATAATGGAAGCAGGTTTGACCTCCCCATCATAAAGGAAAAGTTGAGTGTAGATTTGGATGACTTTTTCGTAACCTACGACCTGATGTACGACTGCTGGGAAAAAAATCTTTATGGAGGATTGAAAAAAGTTGAACAGATGCTGGGAATTAAAAGGCGTCTGAAAGAGGTAAATGGCTGGGTGGCCATGGAACTATGGGACAAATACGAAAAAGAAGATAATAAAGAAGCCTTACAAGTGTTACTGGAGTATAATAAAGAAGACATAGTTAATCTACCGCTGTTAATGGAAGAACTTGAAAAAAGGGGTGGTGATCAGTATGCCAGGAAAAGTACCGACTAAGAGAGAAAAAAAGAAGCCAAAAAAGAAGAAAAAGTAAAGGAGTATAGGCGCTTATTCTGGTAGGTAAGTATAGCAGCAGAGTTACGTCTTATACAAGAACCAATGAACATCTCAATTGGTGGGAAAGCCCATGAGGTTATTGAAAAACCACAGAAGCATGTACTCCTACCCACCAAGAAACAACTTCACGGATGGTGGCCCGGAAAGAGAGAATGTACTTCTGAGAGAATGCTCGTCAATCCCTACAATGGCTGCGGGATAGGATGCTTCTTCTGTTACTCATTAGCATTTCCCGGTCACTTCCAGACCTTCCGAAAAGAAAAAGTAATCATTGTTGCTAAAGACTTCGACAGAATCGTTTCAGACCAGCTCGATTCCATTGATGTCGCTTCCTGTGGTTACCTTTCTCCGGTGACCGATCCCTTTCAACCGGTGAACAACCTTTATCATCTCTCTGAAAAAATTATCAGAGTCTTTGTGGAAAGAAATATTCCCATAGAGTTTATCACCAAAGCAGAAATTCCTGAGGAAGCCATTGAGTTAATAGAACAGCAGAAACATTCATTCGGTCAAGTCTCTTTTCTGACTACAAACGAGAATCTAAGAAAAGTTTTAGTGCCTGGTGGGGCTTCCAACAGTTCGTTATTTAGAAACCTGGAGAGAATGGCGAAGAAAGCAATTTATGCCGTCTGTCGGATAGACCCCATATTTCCTTATCTTACGGATAAGAAAAGTAATTTTCGTCAACTGATAAACAGGGCAAAGGATTCAGGAGCTAAGCACATAATTGCTAGTATGCTTGACATCCCAATTAAGATTCACAAGGAAATCCTCGATAAGCTAAAGGACTATTTTGGACCGGGAACAGAATTTGACTACAGAAAATTATATGTGGAAAATATTGATGGTTATCTAAACGCAAAGACAGATTATCGCAAGAAGGTATTTGATGTTTTACGAAACATCTGTGAAAATTTAGATATGACCTTTGCACTATGCATGGAATACGAACTGGCTGACGGGAAACCCAGGGGACTAAATCGGGAGTTCACCAATTCAACAAATTGTGAAGGGATTGACATCCCTATTTACAGGAGAGAAAAGGAGAAGTTTGTTCCCGCCATAGATTGTCCGGGGAATTGCCTCAACTGCTCCCAGGGAAAGTGCGGAATCAAAGATCTGGCTATGAAAAAAGAAGGGTCAAAAAAAGATTGGCGGCTCAAGGACTACCGGCGCTGGTCAAAAGAACTCAAAGTGGCAGGGTGAGGAAGTAATGAAAAAACAGAATTTACAACATAAAGCAAATTTACTGGGGGAACTTGCTGGCTTTGACGTAACTGGTCTTCCTTTGGCTATTTTTCCCAAGAAACACGTTGCCCGCTCCAGCCTTATCTACCCGGCAACAGGAGAGAAAGGAGAATGTGTAAACCTGTTCAAGGTTCTGCAGAGTAACGTTTGTAATAACAACTGCTTCTACTGCGCAAACAGAAAAGATAGAGACTGTCCCCGGGTAGAATTTACCCCTCAAGAACTTGCCTACCTTTTCCTGGAGTATTATAAGAAAGGATGGGTAACAGGGCTTTTTCTCTCTTCAGCCATAAATGTTTCAGCTGACGCCAGTCAAGAAAAGATGCTTGAGACCCTGAAGATTTTGCGGCAACGGCATAGTTACCGGGGATATATCCATTGCAAAATTCTCCCCGGTGTAGATACTGGCCTCATTGGAGCCACGGCAAACCTGGCAGATAGATTATCTATGAACTTAGAAGCACCAAACCAGAAATGCCTTTCCGCTCTTTCTACAGATAAAAATTTCCATGGAGAGCTACTCGATGGTCTGAAGAAGATTGCCTCTTTCCATAGCAAGCATCCTTTGAAAGGAGGAGTGACCACTCAGCTCGTGGTAGGAGCGGCGAATGATGAAGACAGGGAAATTCTTTCTCTTAGTCACAGTCTTTATAGAGAGCATAATCTTCGCCGGGTCTATTACAGTGCGTTTACTCCCATAGAAGATACGCCTCTGGAAAACTTGCGGCCCTGTCCTCCTTTGAGAGAATTCCGTCTCTATCAGGCCGATTTTCTCTTGCGGAAATACAATTTCACTCCCCGCGAGTTAATCTTTGACGAAAGGGGCAACCTGCATATGGATAAGGACCCCAAGCTAGTATGGGCTCTGAGTAATATGGACAGGTTCCCTGTGGAAATAAATAAGGCTTCGTTTGAGGAACTCATCAGAGTGCCTGGAATTGGCAGAATATCGGCCAGGAGAATTCTGGATATGAGAAAGAATACCAGGTTGAAAGAACTGGAACAATTGAGAAAGTTAGGCGCGGTCACTAAACGAGCCAGAAAGTTTATGACTCTCGACGGAAAATATTATCCCGCAAAGGAGGAGCCCAGGCCAGAAATAGATAAACAACTCTTTCTTTGGGAAGAGATTTGACAATTAGAGAAAAGCTCCCTCTACCCCCGGGGAGAGGGTAAAAGGAGGTGCAATTGGAAATAAGGGAATTTCAGAGTCTAATGCACAAAATTTACTATTCCAGGGACAAGAAAAGAGGGCTTGCCAGGACTTTTGTCTGGTTTATTGAAGAAGTGGGAGAGTTAGCCAAACTAATCCGGGAAGGCAAAAGGAATAATTTTAAGGAAGAAGTCGGTGATGTTTTTGCCTGGTTTTTAAGTTTGGCAAACCTCCTGGATGTAAACGTAGAAAAAGAAATAGAAAAGTATAAGCAAGGGTGTCCCAAATGCAAAAAAGTTCCCTGCCAGTGTACTTATGACTTCCCCAGCTTCCAATTTTAGACTATAATAGCTCCCATTCATGGAAGCCAAGCTTCCTGGAAAATCGATTTCCCTCCATTCAACGCCCATAAAATATTCGTAAAATAGTAAAGTAGACAGTTTTAATTGACAAACTTTGGTTCTTTTGCTATTCTATTTTATATCGACGATAGGAGCGCAGATGGAAGAAACCGAAAGGGGCATTGAGCACAAAGAGAAAATTTATATTCTTCTGATTGGGATTTTTGTCGGTGGACTGGTAATTGCCGGAGTTCTGGCCAGTAAGATTGTCAACGTGGCCGGTCTTATGGTCCCCGGGGGAGTTCTGGCATACTCAATAACATTTCCCATTACTGATGTAATTTGTGAAGTTTGGGGCAAAAAGCGAGGTAAATACGTGGTTTTTAGCGGGTTCATTACTTTACTGGTGGCCCTGGGACTGATTAGACTTACTCTCGTCTTTCCCAAAGCTCCTTTCTGGACCGGGGAAGAGGCTTTCGCCAGGATTTTGGGTAGTACCTCGCGGATTATTATCGCCAGTTTCATTGCCTACTTGGTGAGTCAGTACCATGACGTCTGGGCATTCCACTTCTGGCGCAAGATTACTAAAGGAAGGTATCTCTGGCTAAGAAATAATGCTTCAACATTTGTCTCACAGTTCATCGATACCGCTGTGTTCATTATCATTGCTTTTTATGGCGTGATGCCGATTTTTACATTAATTAAAGGACAATATATCATTAAACTGATGATTGCCCTGCTGGATACGCCCCTTGTATATTTTGGGGTGTGGCTGATAAGAAGGGGAGAAAGAAATGAAGATAGGTATAGTAGGAGTTCCCCCGCAGGAAATCTTAGATAAATATAAGGGAAATGATTTCGTAGATTTAGACACTCTTTTCGATTTTACCGATAACAGTAAAGCCGAAATCTATTTGCCAAAGATCTACTGCGCTACGATCAAAAGCATCATAGCCAATGCTTTGACCATAAAATTGGATCTCATCATTTTTGATAACGGGTATAGCAAGTGTGATAACGGCAGATTCGTTAGTGAAATTCTCAAGCGTGAACTTAAAGTGCCCCTAATTACCACTCAAAATAACGCTACCGGTAGGCATCCTCAGACGATATGCGAAAGTGACCTGGAATTGAGAAAGAAATTCGACTTGATCGTGGACAGTGTCATTAAAGACGTTGATAAGTCAAAATTAAAGTACGTAGAGCCAGATTACGGGTTCTGGGGAGTTCCTCCCAATGATTTCAGCATACTGGACCTATTTCCTAAAGAGACCCACGTTTTCGGCTGGGCAAGGTGTATGGAGGCAAAAGTTCCCGCGGACCTGGAATTGGAAACCATGGTAAAGGAAGACCTGCCCACGGTATTCTATGCCCAGGCTTTCTGTAGTAAGAATTCCTTAGCTAAATATCTGGCAAAGAAGCATAACGGACTTTATGTCGAAGTTGACGACGTTATTGATAATTCGGTGAAAAGTAAAATCGAAGCCTATCTCTTGTTAAATAAGTAAAGAGGCAATATGCTTTTAGGCGATGTGGGAACCAGTTATACCAAGATATTAGATACAGAGAAAGAGGAATATAAAGTTATGAATACTCTTGACCTGCTTAAGAGTGAGGTAAGATTCGACATAGCCTGCGGGCATAATGCTAAATTGAAAACGGATAGAGTGGTTAATGAGTTGGTTGCTCTGGAAAAAGGTAGCAGGGAGTTGATTGGAGACGGGAATTTTCTCGTGGTAGACGTGGGAAGTAGAGACATCAAATATGTAAAAATGAAAGGTAACAAGTACGAAGAGATGGATTGGAACGCCCTATGTGGAGCAACTTTAGGATTTTCCATTGAACTTCTGGAGAACCATTTTAACGTAAAGACATCAGAGATGGAAAAAGCATCCCAATCTCTGGGAGTGACTTGCGGAGTTTTAGGTATGGCTAAGATTTTCGATAAGATTTCAGAAGGGTGTGAGATAAACAATGTTCTGGCAAGTTTTGTCAAAGGGATAGCAGAAAACGTATATAGATTCATAAATAAACCTGAATCTTTCTATTTGAGTGGCGGGTTGTGCAACAATACTCTATTCATCAATAGTTTCCGGTGTAAGGTTGAACCTCTGGGAAGGTTTGTTCTTTTGGAAGGATTAAGAAAGTTTTGAGGCAGCGGAGTCGGATAGTATGCGTTTCGGGTTCCACATCTGGATCAGTGCAGGATTCTCCAAGGTGCCTGAACTGGCACGAAAAAGAAGAGCCAGGACAATACAATTTTTTTCTCACAATCCCAGAACATGGACTTTTACTCCCATCTCCGAGGAGGAAGTCAAGAAATTCAGTGAAGGAGTAGAAGCACTGGAAATTAGGCCTTTATTTCTCCATATGCCTTATCTTCCGAACTTAGCCACTTCCAGGCAGGATTTTTATCTTAAATCGATTGATGCCTTGAGTAGAGAACTGGAAAGAGCGGAAATACTCGGTGCTCAATTTCTNNCGGTGCTCAATTTCTAATTACCCATATGGGGAGCCGCAGGGAAGAAAGTGAAGCAGAGTCCATAGAGAGACTGATTGAGGCAATAAACGACGCTCTCCATAGAGTCCCAAACAAGGTATCTATAGTTGTTGAAAATACTGCCGGACAGGGAAAGCAGATCGGATATAAATTTTCACAGATTAAGACTGTCATCGATGGAGTAGCAAATAAAGAGAGGATTGGGGTCTGCCTGGACACAGCGCATGCGTTTCAGGCGGGATACGACCTTTCCCATAAAGATGGCCTGGAAAGGACGCTAGAAGAATTCGAAAGACTTATCGGATTTGATAGATTGAAGCTTATTCATCTCAATGATTCCAAAACTCCTGTTGGCTCCCGGGTAGACAGGCATTGGCACATTGGTGAAGGATACATAGGGAATGAAGGGTTCAAAAACATTGTGAACCATCCAGAGTTATGCAATTTTCCGGGAATTATGGAGACACCGCATAAAAAAGAAGAAGACGATATTAAAAATATGTCGAGAATAGAGAGTCTTGTAGTCTCTAACTCTTCTTAAGGGGAGAGTAAAAAATGGTGAGTGATTGATTGTCACAAGGAGAATAAGATGGCTAAAAAAGGAAAGATTGCTATTATTCCAATTAAGGGAATGGTTGTTTCTGAGGAGACTCCTTCTTCGCCTTTTCCTTTCCCGGCTATGGCCAGAACAGTATCCTCAGCCGAAGTAATTCCCTTCATTGAAGCCGTAAAGAAGAATCGCCGGATTAAGGGTTTGATTCTGGAAATAAATTCCCCCGGAGGAAGACCTTTTCCCTGCAAAGAGATTGCTGAATCTATCAAAAGCCTGGGAAAGCCCACGGTAGCCTGGATAAAAGAATATGCCACTTCTGGTGGCTACTGGATTGCTTCATCCTGCGATAGTATTGTAGCTGACCGTCTAAGCACTCTGGGAAGTATTGGTGTGGCGTCCATTCGGCCTGACTTCTCTGAACTGATGAAAAAGTTCGGCATAGACGTGGAGACAATGGCCTCAGGTATCTATAAAACATTTGGTATACCTTATAAGAAGTCGACCCCGGAAGAGAAAGAACTGCTAAAAGAAGAACTGGACACTATTTACAAGAATTTCATAGAGGAAGTCACCAAGAACAGGAAACTAAATGAGGAAGTAGTAGAGGAGATATCCACGGGAAAGATTTACTTAGGAGAAGAGGCAAAGAAGTTTGGCCTGATAGATTTCCTGGGAGGCAAAAATAAGGCAATAGAGGTTATTAAGAAAAAGACAGGAATTGAAGTATACAAGATTATGGATTACGCCAAAAAGATGAAAAGACCTTTGGGTTTTTTAAGAAGAATGTTTGGCGGTTTCTCGGCATTTTTCAGGAATTTATAGAATCGTCCTCAAAAGGGAAGAATTCTGTCAGCATAAAATAATATGAAAGGTCTAATTCTGGCTGCTGGTATTGGCAAGAGACTTCGGCCACTGACCAATTCGCTTCCTAAAGCGTTAATCCCTGTAGCGGGAAGACCGATGATCGAGTACAGCCTGAGGGGGTTTGGCAGGGCAAAGATTGGCCAGGTGGGTGTTGTTGTCTCTCCTGGCGAATACAAAACCATTACTGAGAGATTGGGCGACGGCCGCCAATGGAATACGAAACTTACCTACATAGAACAGGAGAAACCATTAGGCACAGGAGATGCAGTGGGCAAAGCTCAAGGATTTATCGGTGGAGATAATTTCTTGTTGGCTTATTGCGACCAGGTCTCCTTTTATGACTTTACAAACCTCATTAAGTCTCATCTGAAATTTCGTCCCCTGGCAACTCTCCTTATTAATATAGAAGAGAATCCCCAGACTACAGGTCAGGTAGTTTGGGAAGGAGATTTGATTAAGAAGATAGTGGAGAAGCCAAAGGACAAGATTTCTGATTATGGGGTAAGCGGGCTATTAATTATTGAACCCGATATCTTTAAGGCCATCCCGCATATCAAACCGTCAACAGAGGGAGAATACCATATTGGAGATGCCTTACAGTATTTCATAGACAGGAAATTTGAAGTACGCTATCAAAAGATTGATACCTGGCGGGTCAACGTGAACTCTGTTGAAGACATTAAGAAAGCTGAGGCTTTAATTCTAAACAGTCAAAGTCAGAAGGAATCATAAGGTTTCCTGAAAAATTCTTTCTTATCTCATTTTCTATTTCTTCCATCTTAAAATCTATTTCAGTAAGAAAATGGATAGGAATCAGGGTTTTGACTTTAGCCTCCTCGGCAATTTCTCCCAAAACAAGGGCTGAGGTGTGCATCTGTTCAAGCTCTTCGGCAAAGCGTGAGGGACAGGCGCAGTCGTGGATGAGATAATCGGCATTTTTTGCTTCCTCAACAACTGTCTGGCTGAATGCTGTATCTCCCGAGTAGACGCAGGTTAAGGCGGGGTCCTTAAAGGATATTTTGAGTCCTATAGAATCGGGAGTATGTTTTACCGGAAAAGAGGAGATAATGGTCTTTTCTCCCTGGAAAAAGAGGAAATTATTCTTATCCGCCGGTATGGTGTGGAAAGAGATTTCAGGAAATTTCTTGGTATCTTCCAGCCCGTGAAAAGAGATAAGTCCGCGGACAAGAAAAAGAGATTTCTGGGTGGCAAAGATATTTATTCTATTTCCTAGCCTGTACTGGGAGTGTATGAGAGAAGGCACTCCGTAGATATGGTCAACATGACTATGAGTTAATATGAGGTTAGAAATTTCACGATAGTCTAAACCAAGTTTAGCAAGTTTTCTTACAGGGCTTCCGGGGCAGTCTATGAGAAATTTCTCTCCCGAGTCATCGGCAAGAAGCAAGGATGTATTATCTCTTTGGGCTGAGGCCACTGCCCCAGCAGTGCCTAGAAATGTTATCTTCGCCATTTTATATCACGGGGATATAATATAGGAAATATTCCCAATTGTCAATAATTTTGTATCCTTGTAGGTAGTCGCCCTGATTCATCGGAGTGTAATTCAGGAACAAAATGAAAAAGAACATTCTGTTCACCGGTAGACCCGGCGTGGGAAAGACCACAGTTATTATGAAGCTGATTAGAGGGTTAGAAGGAGTAGGGGGATTCTATACTGAAGAGATTCGCCAGAGAGGAGAGAGGAAAGGATTCAGGATTATCACTCTGCGAGGCAAAAAAGGAATCCTGGCCCATAAATCCTTAAACAGCCCTTACCGGGTGGGAAAATACGGAGTTAATATCGAAGATTTAGAGAATATTGCCGGGAGGAGCATTTCTCTTGCCGTAAACGATGATAAGAAGAAGATTATACTCATCGATGAAATTGGAAGAATGGAACTCTATTCTCCCGAATTTCAGGAAGCAGTAATTGAAGCACTCAATAGTCCCAAAAGAGTAATCGGCACGCTCCAGGAAAGACACAATAAGTTCACAGACACTANNTTTTGGATTTAATGATAATTTCGTGGGAGTTATGAAGGGAGTAATATACAGTATTAATCCCCAGGCAAGAATTGTTGACCTCTGCCACGAAATAGAACCCCAAAATATCTACGATGCAGCATTTCTTTTGAAGAGCTCCTATCCATATTTCCCTGAAGGTACGGTCTTCCTCGTAGTGGTCGACCCGGGTGTGGGAAGTGAGCGGAAATGTGTAATAGTGGAAACGGAAAAGTATATCTTTGTAGCGCCCGATAACGGAGTTCTATCTTTTCTCACAGAAAAAGATATAAGAAGAATTATCCAGATAAGCAATGAAGAATATTTTCTCCAGCCAGTATCTGGCACCTTTCATGGCCGGGATATCTTTGCTCCCGTAGCAGCGCATATTTCCCGGGGACAAAAAATAGAGGAATTCGGTAGGGCAATAAAGGAGATAAAAAGACTAAACTTTCCTTCCCCTCAGATCAAAAAGAATCGCCTGATGGGGGAGGTTATATATGTAGACCGTTTTGGAAACTTGGTTACCAATATTAACCGGGATGTTTTTCTTCGATTCATTGAAGGCAAGAAATTTCAAATAGGCATAGGAAAAGTAAAAATCTCAAAAATTAGTTCTTCCTATCAGGAAGGGAAAAAAGGTTTACCCATTGCCATATTTGACAGTTTCCATAACTTAGAAATTTCGTTTTATGGAGATGATGCATCCCGGCGCCTGAAATTAAATAAAGGCAGTAAAATCCACGTAGAGAAAAGAAGCAATTGATTCTCGAGAGTGCTCTCCTGGGGGGGATGGTTGGGATGAGGGAGCTTTATCCTCGTTGTGGGACAGGCTTAGGGTAATCATATTGGGAGGTAGTGGAAATGGAAATCGTAGGAATAATCGTTTTTGCGGCTGTTCTACTTTTGGGGATTATTTCACCCTTTTTCGGATTACCAGGAACGTTCATTATTGTTGCCGATGCCTTAATTTATGGATTAGTTACCCGTTTTGAAAAAATAACAATCTGGTTCTTACTTCTCCTCGTGGGATTGGCAGTTGCCGGTGAAATTTTCGAATTCTTTTCCAATATTTTTGGAGCAAAACATTACGGCGCCTCGCGATTAGGCTTGATAGGTGCTTTTCTGGGAGGTATTGCCGGCATTTTCATAGGTAACTCTCTCCTCCCTGTTCTTGGTCCGTTGGTGGGTGGATTAGTGGGTTCATTTGTAGGAGCTTTTCTTTTTGAACTATTCAGGAAAGAAGGGTCCAGAAGAGCCATCACTGCCGGACTGGGTGCTTTTCTGGGAAGAATGGCGGCAATCTCAGTAAAAGTGTTTATCACTATCCTAATGGCCGTCCTGATTCTGACAAAAATCTTATAAGGGAAGAGACTATGCTTGAGTATATCGCTCGCAGACTATTGTTTATGATTCCACTGCTTCTGGGAATTACAATCATTACTTTCGTAGTAATCCATCTTTCCCCAGGAGGACCTGCGGATATGCTGACCGGACTCAGCCCCAAGGTTAGCGCTGAGGCTAAAGCCCGTCTCCATTCCCTGTACGGGTTGGATAAACCGCTTCACGTCCAGTACTGGCTATGGCTGACTCGGCTAATGCGCTTCGATTTTGGAGAATCTTTTAAAGACGGGCGGCTGGTGATTATGAAAATTCTGGAGAGGCTTCCGGCAACTTTATTATTAAATGTCCTCTCCTTGCTTCTCATCTTTTTTATTGCCTTGCCCATAGGGATTATCTCTGCGGTCAGACAAGATTCTTTTTTCGATAAAGGGATGACAGTATTTGTTTTCCTGGGTTTCTCTGTGCCTGCTTTCTGGCTGGCGCTGCTTCTAATGTTACTTTTTGGCGTTTTTCTGGGTTGGCTTCCCATTTCCGGCATGCATTCGGTTAATTTCCCTTATTTTTCTTTCTGGGAAAAGCTCTGGGACGTTATCAAACATTTAATCTTACCTGTCTTTATTTCTGCTTTTGGTGGGCTGGCTTATTTATCCCGATATTCGAGAACATCCATGCTCGAGGTACTCCGCCAGGATTATGTCCGCACCGCCCGCGCCAAAGGATTGCCCGAGAAGAAGGTCATATATAGGCACGCTCTACGCAATGCTTTAATTCCCATTGTTACTCTTTTGGGATTATCGCTTCCCGCTTTAATTGGAGGAGGATTTATTTTTGAAACCATTTTCGCCTGGCCGGGAATGGGACGCCTCGGTTATCAGGCGATTATGGCCAGAGACTATCCGGTAATTATGGGTGTGGGAGTTATTGCTGCTCTTCTCACTCTATTGGGTAATTTAATCGCCGATATAACTTATGCTTTTGTTGACCCCCGCATTAGATATCGATAGAGAAGGAAAACAGATGTGGAAGATTTTCTGGAAAAGATTTAGAAGAAACAAATTAGCAATGTTGGGAGCTTTCATAATTTTCTCCTTAGCAGTGGTGGCAATTATTGCTCCTCTCATTGCTCCTTTTAGTCCTGATCAGCAGGATATTCTCCACAGGTTGGAACCACCTTCTGGCAAGCATTTCCTGGGAACCGATGACCTGGGAAGGGACCTTCTCTCCAGAATAGTCTACGGAACCCGCGTTTCACTTCTCGTGGGATTTGTAGCGATAGGAATTGCCATTGTTATCGGAAGTCTTCTCGGGCTTCTATCCGGATACTTTGGAGGGTGGCTCGATACCGTAATTATGAGATTTGTAGACATAATGCTTTGCTTTCCCACATTCTTCTTAATTCTAATGGTAATCGCTTTTCTTGAGCCCAGTATCTGGAATGTAATGGCAGTTATCGGGCTCACCGGCTGGCCTAGTTTGACCCGGCTCGTTAGAGGGGAGTGTCTTTCAGTAAGGGAGAGAGAGTTCGTTCAGGCAGCCAGGGCACTGGGTTTATCAAACAGAAGAGTGATGCTTGTACATCTTTTGCCCAACGTAATGGCTCCTATTCTGGTTACAGCCACGCTGGGGATTGGGGGAGCAATTTTGACGGAATCGGCTTTATCCTTTCTTGGCCTGGGCGTACAGCCGCCAACTGCCAGTTGGGGCAATATTTTGACCGCAGGTAAAGACTATATTAGCGTGGCGTGGTGGCTTTCTCTCTTCCCCGGCCTGGCAATTCTTATCACTGTTCTAGCTTATAATCTCCTGGGGGAAGGATTGCGCGATGTGCTGGACCCCAGAATGATGGCAGAATAGAGAAAAAATAGAATAGCAATGGAAAAGATGTTGGAAGTCAAAAATCTCTGGGTCGAGTTCTACAAGGGAGGAAAAATCATCCAGGCCTTGAGAGATACTTCACTCATTCTGAAAAGAAACGAAGTGTTAGGCATAGTTGGTGAATCCGGTTGTGGAAAGAGCACGCTTGCTCTATCCATACTTAAATTGATTCCGGAAAAGGAGGGAAAGGTCGTATCAGGCAAAATCCTGTTCAAAGGAGAAGACCTTCTCAGGTTGTCTGACGAGAAACTACTTAAGATAAGAGGTGATAGAATCTCTATCATTTTTCAAGACCCTTTTACTTCCCTAAATCCCGTATTCAGAACAGGTAATCAGATTGCGGAATCCCTAAATCTCCACAATAAACAGAACCTGTCGAGTCATCAAATAGAAAAAGAGATAATCCGACTCCTGGAACTGGTCAAGATGGACAAGCCAAAGGATACGATGTTGTCCTATCCTCATCAGTTAAGTGGAGGAATGCAGCAGAGAGTGATGATTGCCATGGCTCTATCCTCCGATCCGGAAATCTTAATTGCCGATGAACCAACCACAGCGCTTGACGTCACTATCCAAAAAGAGATATTAAATCTTCTAACCGAACTGCAAAAGAGACTGGGACTTTCGGTAGTCTTGATCACTCACGATTTTGGCATAGTTGCCCAGACCTGTCAGAGGGTCTCGGTTATGTACGCAGGAATTATAGTCGAGGAAGCCGTAACTTGGGAAATTTTTCACAATCCTCTACATCCTTATACTAAAGGGCTTCTGGAGTCTCTTCCTTCAAGAGAAGAAGCGGGAAGTTTCTCCCGCGATGAGAAGAGAAGACTTAAGGCAATTCCTGGACAGGTACCTGACCCCAGTAATTTGCCTTCCGGGTGCAAATTTCATCCCCGATGTCCAAAAGTTATTGAGGAGTGCAAACCCCAGGAACCAAGGCTCAGGGAGATAGTGCAGAATCACTGGGTAAGGTGTATTCGTGCCGGCGACTAAGCGGCATTAGAAAAAAGTAGCCTGTGCCTTTTTTATTATGTTAACAGTAGATAATCTAAAGAAGTATTTCCCTGTGGAGCGGGGAGTATTCAAGAGAGTTGTCGACCACGTGCGAGCGGTTGATGGCATCTCTTTCAGCGTCAGAAAAGGAGAAGTGTTTGCCCTGGTAGGGGAGTCCGGCTGTGGCAAGACGACCACAGCAAAAATGATCGTAGGCTTACTTAAACCCACGGCCGGAAAAATTCTTCTCTACCGCAAGGATATATCTTTACTGGGAAGAAGGGAGCTGGCACGAAAAATACAGATAATTTTTCAGGACCCCTTTGCCAGCCTCAATCCCCGGCTCACCATAGGTACTATTATTGGAGAAGCAGTTAAACATAGATTGGTAATTACCGGCGAGAAGATAAAGATTAAGGCGATAGGAAAAGAAACAAAAGAACTTTTAAATAGAGTAGGATTGCCGGTTAATATTTTAAATGAATATCCCCATCAGTTTAGTGGAGGCCAAAGGCAGAGAATTGGCATTGCCCGGGCACTGGCTATGCAACCGGAACTGATTGTGGCAGATGAGCCGGTATCCTCTCTGGATATTTCCGTTCAGGCTCAGATTCTAAATCTTTTACTCGATTTGAGGGATTCTCTGGGATTATCTTACCTTCTTATCGCTCATGATTTAAACGTCGTGCGCTTTCTGTCTGACCGGGTAGCGGTAATGTACCGGGGAAAGATTGTAGAGACGGGTTCCGTCAAGAATGTATACGAGGAGTCCCGGCATCCCTACACAAAGAGTTTGCTTGCGGCAATCCCCACTCTGGAAACCAGACCTTGAGCACAGGTCCGACAGGACTCCGAACCCTGATGGGAGGGTCGGACTCCTTCGCAACTGATTCACAAAAGGAGGCGAAATAAGAAATGGTACCGAAAGAGAATAATAAAAATAAAGCGATTGAAAGACTATCTCGTAAGGAGAGAATGGGAAAGGGGTTACTGAAGATTGGTGAGATAGCCGATCTGGCAGGAGTAACTACTTCTCTCGTAAGGTATTACACTGACATCGGCTTATTAAGGGTAGCCGGTTATACTAAAGGCGGTTACAGGCTGTACGACAGGGAAGAGACTATAAGAATCATTCGGCAAGTAAAGCCACCCGTGGAGAGGCGACGCACCTTAAAAGAGATTAAGG
>WVXT01000001.1:0-23326 GCA_011773355.1 bacterium | reverse complement strand
AAGAGAAAGAAGTAATCCCTCTTCAGATATTTCCTAATGTACTAAAAATGGAAAAATTACTGAAACAGCTATTAAATTTTGTAAATAAATCCAGGGGAAAAATATTTCTGGTGGGTGGTTCTCTAAGAGATTTACTATTAGGAAAGGAGACCAAGGATTTTGACCTTGTTCCTGAGGGAAATGCTGAGAGGTTCGCCAGGAATTTCGCCAGGGAAGTGGGAGGAAGTTTTGTTCTCCTCGATCAAAAAAACAAGATTTATCGGGTAGTAAAACAGAAGATATCCAGCAAGAAAAATAAACAGATATTCAATTTGGATTTCTCGCAAATGCGTGGCAAGAAAATAAGAGATGACCTGTTACTGAGGGATTTCACCATCGATGCAATGGCTGTGAGCTTGCATGAGATGGAAGGAGAATTCAAAACTTTAAAACGGGCAAAAATCCCACACAAGTTAATCGTAGATCCTTTGGGGGGAATGGTAGACTTGAAAAAGAAGATAGTGAAGAGAACCTCTGGCAAAATTTTCGACGACGACCCCTTGAGATTACTCCGCGGATATCGCCTGGCAGCCACCCTGAGATTTGCCATAGAGAAGAAAACGGAAGACCAGATTAGAAAGAAAGTTAATCTAATTAACAAAGTAGCCAAAGAGAGAATAAGAGACGAACTGTTCAAGATTCTCTCTGCCCCTCAAAGTTATCGATATATGCGCAGATTGTACAGAATAGGACTTTTGAACAGAATAGTTCCTGAGATAGGAATAATGAAGNNACCGGGAAGGGCTATGGGGACATTCCCTGGAGACTCTCAAGTCTGTGGAAGAGATTCTTGCTAACCTGGTCAAGCTTTTTCCCCGCATGTCAGGCAGGATAGCGGCCCATCTTAATGAGAAAATAACCGGTGGAGTAGAAAGAAAGTGTCTCTTAAAATGGGCAGCAATTTTCCACGACATTGGTAAGCCAAAGACTGTAAGGCGAGAAAGGGGAAGGGTTCGCTTTTTCGGTCACGAAGAAACCGGAACCTCACTGGTTATGCAAATTATGCAGAGACTTAAATTCAGCA
This sequence comes from bacterium, assembly GCA_011773355.1. Lineage (GTDB taxonomy): Bacteria > UBA6262 > WVXT01 > WVXT01 > WVXT01 > WVXT01. The sequence continues at coordinate 22,263 of WVXT01000001.1, read as the reverse complement.
ACCGGGCAGTCAAGATTGTCCAGAAAATGGTCGAGCACCATATGCGTCCCGGGAACTTGAGCGAGGTACCCCAGTTGACCGACAGAGCCATCCATCGCTTTTTTAGAGACCTTGCTGAAGAAGGAGTGGATACGCTTCTTCTCTCTCTGGCAGACCGCTATTCTTACAGAAAAATTATACCTGAGAGGGATAGAAAGCTAGCGTTAGAAATAAGTCGAAGGTCTATAAGCAAACATAAACAGACTGTCAAAAAAATGTTAAACAAGTACTACTACCACAAAGAAAGAATCTTGCCTAAGCCTCTTGTTCGAGGAGATGAAATCATGGAAAGTCTCAATCTTCCTCAAGGTCCTATCATTGGCAGATTATTGAAAAGAGTAGGAGAAGCCCAGGCGGGAGGAAAATTGAAAAATAGAGAGGAAGCCCTCGAATTCTTAAAGAAAATATTAGATGAGGAGGCAGGGGTCTGTCCCCGCAGAAAAAAATTATGAAATTATCAGTTATTATGCCGGTTTTCAATGAGGAAAGCACCATACTGAAAATCATCGACAGAGTAAGAAAAGTCGATATTGATAAGCAAATTGTTATAGTAGATGATGGTTCTATTGACCGGACGAGAGAGATATTGGAAAATTTAAGCGATGAAGACATAAAAGTAATTTACCATGCAGAAAACAGGGGAAAGGGAAGTGCGATAAGGACTGCAATTCCCTATCTAGAGGGAGAGGTAACAGTGATACAGGATGCCGATTTAGAATACGACCCCCAAGAGTACCACAAACTGGTAAGACCAATTATCGATGGAAAAGCCAGCATTGTTTATGGTTCCAGATTTTTACAATTTAATAAACCTATTTATTTGCGCTACCTACTGGGCAATAAGTTTCTGACCTGGTTAATCAATATATTATACTGTTCCAGAATCACTGATTCATATACCTGTTATAAAGCTTTTGAAACCGGGGTTCTGAAAAATCTGACGTTGGGTGCAAAAAGGTTCGAATTTGAGGCGGAAGTTACAATTAAGTTGTTGAAGAAAGGTTACGAAATTCGTGAAGTCCCCATATCATATTCTCCCAGAACATTAAGAGAGGGCAAGAAAATCAACTGGAAAGACGCTCTTTCAGGCATTCTAACTATACTCAAATATAGATTAGGTAAATGAGGGTCTTAAGCATTTACTTGACAAAAGGGTCTTTTTGGAATAGAATTCTTTTGATTATAGTAGCGGTAGCAACAGGTAAGGGATGACCCGCGGGAAAACGTGGAAAAGCACGGGTGCCAGACAATGAGCNNCCAAGGTTGACGTCGTGGGTTCGAGTCCCATCGCCCGCTCCAACATATTCTTTAGCTTCCTATTTCCCTTTCACCAAGTAGGCACAAGGTATGAAGGTTCCTTCTTACAGAAGGGGAGAGGGTGAGGCGGAGAACATTCTTGAAAAACTTAACTGTCGACTTACACATACATAGCACATTTTCTGATGGAGCATTTACTCCAGAAGAGATCGTTAAGCATGCTAGCAGGACGGGTTTGGCTGCGGTAGCTATTACTGACCATGACAATACTGACGCTACTCTCCCGGCTATCAAGGCGGGAAAAAAATTGGGAGTGGAAGTTGTTCCCGGAGTAGAACTTAGCGTGGAGCCGGAATCTCCTAAAGACGAAGAGATACACATCCTGGGATACTATATCGATTGGCAGGATGATAATTTTCAGGAGAAACTCCTTCATTTCAGGGAAGCGCGCCGCAAGAGAGCCTACAAAATTTTAGAGAAACTGGACCGCCTGGGAGTTAAAATCGACCCGCAACAATTATTCGACCTGGCTGGCAAAGGTTCTGTCGGCAGAATGCACGTGGCGAAAGTCTTAAAGGATGAGGGGTTTGTTGATTACCTCCAGGAAGCTTTTGACCGCTATTTGGCTTATGGCAAACCAGCATACGTTCCTAAGTTAAGATTGCCCTCTCAGGAAGCAATCAATCTGATCTCCCGGCTTGGAGGAATCTCTGTTATTGCCCATCCCCTGTATGGTGGCAACAGCAAGGAAATAATTCAAAAACTCAAAGGTCTGGGATTGGAAGGAATCGAAGTTTACTATACGAATCATAGCCCCGACGATATAAAGAGATTTCAGAGCTGGGCTAACGCGTTTAGTCTTCTAATTACTGGAGGCTCCGATTGTCACGGGACCACGTTGGACGAGGAAGTTCTGATAGGAAATCAGGGAGTTTCCTACGATGTCCTGATACAGTTAAAGGAATATAGAAAAACGAAGCTGGAAAAGCCCTTGACAGAGGAAGGGCACACTTAGTAAAATAGATTCAAAATTTTCTATGCAAGCAGGGGAAGTTCGTGCAAAGCGGACACTGCCCCGCAACGGTGAGCTTGGTAACAGAAGCGAGTCCGAGAACCTGTTTGCAATATAGTGCCTTCGCGGGAAGGTTGGCCGAATCGATAAGGCTAAAGTCCCAACTTTCAGGTGAAGGTTGGGCTTTTTAATTTTTGGAGAAATATATATGGGCAAGTTAATCCTTGTTTTAGGCGGCGCGCGTAGTGGGAAGTCGAGTTTTGCCGTTGCCCGGGCAAAGAAGTTATCGCCTGGTCAGCGGGGAGTAGTTTACGTTGCTACTGCCTCTGGGCTCGATGAAGAAATGAAAAGAAGAATAGAGAAACACAGGAAAAAGCGCCCCTCTTCCTGGAAAACCATAGAAGAAAGAAAAGACATATCAAAGATTCTCGCCAAATTAGGAAAGGCCAGCGTAGTAATAATCGATTGCTTAACCATCTTGATTTCAAATCTTCTCCTTTCCGGAGAAAAAGAAGCAGTGACTTTGAGGAAAATTAAAGAATTCTTCGGGAGTCTCAGGAAGAGAAACCTTACCGCTCTAATAGTTTCCAATGAAGTAGGGATGGGAGTTGTTCCGGAGAACAGATTAGGCCGCAATTTCAGGGATATTGCNNATCCCCATCAAGCTAAAGGGTTAACATACCCCTTCATCTTAATCCTCTGCCCGCAATGCAGAGGAGAAGAGCTTTATTCCCTCCACAAGTGAGAGGAGATGCGCGGAGTAGAAATGGAAAAAATTCAAAAAGTTATTGAAAAGATTGAGCCAATCGACCAGGAAATAATGGAAAAAACGCAAAAGAGATTGGACTTTCTCACCAAACCCAGAGGGAGTCTGGGAAGACTGGAAGAGCTGGCAAAGATTGTGGTGGGAATTAAAAAGGAAGAGAGCCCCGATTTGAAGAACAAAGTGATATTCACTTTAGCCGGAGACCACGGAATTGCAAAAGAAGGAGTGAGCGTTTTTCCTCAGGAAGTCACCAGCCAGATGGTTTACAACTTTTTACAAGGAGGAGCAGGAATCAATGTTCTTGCCCGCCACATAGGCGCGAGAGTGGTAGTAGTCGATATGGGCGTTGCCTGCGACCTGAAGCCACACCCTGGCCTTATAATCAGAAAAATAGATTATGGGACCAAAAACATAGTAAAAGGACCAGCGATGACCCGGGAGGAGGCAATAAGGTCGATTAATGAGGGAATCGAAATTGTGGAAGATGAACTAACAAGAGGCATAGATATCATTGGCACGGGAGATATGGGAATAGGGAATACTACCGCATCCAGCGCAATCCTCGCTGTTATAACCAGGACATCTGCAGAGGAAGTTACTGGCAGGGGTACAGGAATAGATGATGTCAAACTTAAACGTAAAATAGACGTTATTGACAAGTCATTAAAGAGCAATAGGCCAGACCCCAGGGACCCGATCGATATCCTATCCAAGGTGGGAGGATTTGAAATCGGAGGACTAGTGGGAATTATGCTCGCCGGTGCCTCCCACAACATTCCTGTGGTAATCGACGGATTCATCTCCGGAGCAGCCGCTCTTCTGGCGACAGAGTTAGAACCAAAAGTCAAGAATTACTTGATTCCTTCACACTGTTCAGCAGAAGCTGGCCATAAGCAAATGTTAAGCTTTTTGGGTTTAACACCGCTACTCGACTTAGACCTCAGGCTCGGCGAAGGTACCGGAGCAGCCCTGGGCATAAATATTGTAGAGGCAAGCATAAAAATATTAACTCAGATGGCAACTTTCCACGATGCAGGAGTTTCCGAAGGATTATGAAATCGATAGTAACAGCAATTCAGTTTTTGACTATTTTTGGCTGGGGTAGGAGAGGTGAAGTTACCAGCGATTATCTTTCCAGGTCGCTATTCTACTTTCCCTTTGTTGGTCTTCTAATCGGTGGTTGTCTGGTGGGGCTTAACTTCGCGATTTCAAAACACCTGAACCATTCAGTAGTCAATTTATCTATTATCGTTCTTTTAATTATCCTCACGGGAGCGCTCCATCTAGACGGCTTCGCCGATACAGTAGACGGATTCTACGCAGGCAAAGATAGCCAAGGAATACTGAAGATAATGGAAGATAGTCATATCGGCACAATGGGCGCAATAGGGCTGATTGTCCTGATTCTTTTGAAATTTGCTTTTCTGGAAGGAATTCCCGAGGCAATCAAATACAAAGCTTTGCTGCTAATGCCTCTATCCGGCAGATGGGCCATGGTAGTCTCCGGTTCCCTATCCAGGGGAGCAAAGAGTGGAGGTCTGGGAAAATTCTTCTGTAAACCGGTAAGAGTGAGAGAATGGCTGGGGGCAACGCTATTTACATTAATAGTAGCTTTTCTGATATTGAAGACTCAATTGCTGCTGTTCATTTTTAGTATATTCTTATTTACTCTTATCTTAACAAGGTATATCACCAGGAAAATCGGAGGTATGACGGGAGATACCTTTGGTGCAATAAACGAGTTAACCGAAGTCTTCAGCCTCCTAATCCTCTCGCTATTGTAAAAAAGGGGACAAAAAAGGGGACAGGCTACTTTTTTCGTCTTCCTTCNNTCTTCCTTCTGCCCTGGGGGAGGATTAACATAAGGATTCCCTCTCCGTTTGGGGAGAGGGTTAGGGTGAGGGCAATTATTATATGAAACATAAAATTATATTTTTAATTTTTTCCATTTTGCTGATTACTTCCTGTAGCAGTCAAGAGCCACCTTTAAAGTCAAATTCCCCATTTGGCGTCTCGTCCACAGATGACATCGGCAGGGAAGTCGCATTCGACCATCCTCCTCAGAGAATAGTCTCTCTCGACCCCAGCATCACGGAGATACTCTTTGCTCTGGGACTGAATAATGAAGTGGTGGGAGTGACAGACTATTGTGACTATCCCCAACAGGCGAAATCTAAGTTGAAAGTGGGCGGGTACATAGACCCCAACATTGAAGCAATCGCATTACTGGAACCGGACTTGGTAGTGACTACTCTGAAAACCAACACCCCCAGATTAATCGAGCAACTGGAAGATTTTGGCATTAAAGTTTTCGTTTTAGACCCTAAAAAGATAGAAGACATTTTTGAGAACATCTCTTCATTGGCAAAATTAACCTATCGGGAAAAAGAGGCAACAGAGCTTTTGGGAGATTTGAAGGAGAGACTGCGGGGAGTTAGAAAAAAAGTCGCTGGAATCTCCCGGCCTGGCGTATTTCTAGAAATGGGAAAAGACCCGCTCATATCCGTGGGTCGGGGAAGCTTTGCTCACGATTTAATCGAGATCGCCGGGGGAAGAAATGTCGTCGCTCAATCTTCTTCCAGCTACCGCAGATACACGCTGGAGGAGATTCTATTAGCTGACCCTGAGGTAATTATTATTTGTTCAATGACTCCCGATGATCCCTGCCTGGCTCAAAAAGAATGGTGGAAGAAATGGGCAAATATGTCCGCGGTGCGTAATGGGCGAATCTACGTAGTAGAAGCTAATCTTCTAACTAGGCCCGGACCGAGAATGGTTGACGGGCTTACGGAAATAGCCAAGGCGATACATCCAGAAATATTTCCGGGGCGGGAAAGATGAAAGGTTTGAATTTAAGAAAGTGGCTAATAACTATACTCCTCTTAGTACTACTCCTCATCGCCACCGTAATATTTTGTTCTTTTCAGGGTTCAGCAGATATCAAACTTAAGGATTTACTTGAGATTTTTTCTGATTCCCCTGGTCAAACCTGGTGGAATACCAGGGCAGTAATTCTGTTGAAGGTGCGACTTCCCAGAATATTACTTGCCTGTATGGTCGGGGCAGCACTGGCTGTTAGTGGGGCGGTTTTGCAAGCCCTGTTAAGAAATCCTTTAGCCGACCCCTATATCCTGGGAGTCTCCAGTGGCTCCGCCCTGGGGGCGATAATTGCTATCCTGCTTGGTTTGAACATTACCATTGGCGCCTTACCTTCAATTCCCCTGTTCGGTTTCGCGGGAGGGTTACTCACTATTCTTTTTGTTTACCATATTTCCAAGATACACAGAAAAATATCGATTCAAACAATGCTTTTAGTAGGCGTGGTAACCGGGGCTATCCTTGCCGCCATTATTATGTTCATCACCTCCGTAGCCGGCCCCCACAAGATCCAGGGAATAATTTTCTGGCTGATGGGAAGTTTAAGTTCACAAGAGTATCCTATGGTAGCAATAGTTTCATTCTATGTGATAGTGGGAATTCTCATACTACTCTACCATGCTCGTGGTCTCAACCTATTAGTTTTGGGAGAAGAATCGGCGAGCCAACTTGGTCTGGAAGTGGAACGCACCAAGAAGATAGCTTTCATCGGTGCCTCTTTAATTACAGGCGCTGCGGTTTCAGTCAGTGGCCTTATAGGGTTCGTGGGTATACTGATTCCCCATCTTATGAGAATGATTATCGGTTCAGACCACAGATTACTTTTACCGGTAGCTGGACTATGCGGAAGTATATATCTTGTCCTCGCCGACACTCTTGCCAGGACGCTCATGGCGCCTGCAGAAATTCCTGTAGGAGTGATAACTGCCATATGCGGAGGTCCTTTTTTCATCTATCTCCTCAGGAAAAAACGCAAACCAATATTCTTATAGGGAAAAAGTGCAGGTACTTGTTTCCCGTTTTTTATGAAGGGCCCTCTCCCCCAATGGGAGAGGGTCAGGGTGAGGGAGAGAAAAAGTGACTCTGACCCCTTTTTTTGAAGTCAAAGATTTGAGATTCAGGTACGACGATAGCTGGGTGCTTGATGGTCTCTCTTTTGAGGTAAGAGAGGGAGAGATTCTGGGCATAATCGGGCCCAATGGCTCGGGTAAGACGACAATCTTGAGGGTATTATCCAGGGTTTTAATCCCTCAGGAAGGAGAAGTCCGTTTAACTGGGAAAAACCTGTCAGCATTAAGCCAAAAAGAGATTGCGCAGATAATGGGAGTCGTTCCCCAGGATACCTATTTCCCTTTCCCATTTACAGTTGGCGAGGTCGTTCTCATGGGAAGGTCGCCCTGGCTGTCAAACTTTGGATTCGAATCGGAAAAAGATTTACAAATCGCTTCTCAAGCAATGGCTTTAACTGACACGCTCGGTTTTAGCGACCGTCTAATTTTTGAACTTTCTGGAGGAGAAAGACAAAGAGCTATAATTGCCCGGGCTTTGGCCCAGAAGCCACAGGTGATGTTGCTCGATGAACCCACTGCGCATCTGGATATAGGATACCAGGTAGAGATTTATGACCTAATTAAGAAATTGAATGCTGAAAAGGGATTAACTCTAATTATTGTAGCTCACGACTTGAATTTAGCCAGTGAGTATTGCGACCGCTTGCTTCTCATCGATGGTGGCAGAATTTACAAAATGGGCAGTCCGAAAGAGGTTATAACTGCAGAGAATCTCTCCAGGGTATACCAGAGCAAGGTTCTTGTGGAAGAGAATCCTGTTACTGGGGCGCCCCGGGTAACTTTGCTTAGCAAATTGATGTCAGAAAGTGCAGGGAGAAAAAATTAGCCGCAACGAGTAATAGAATGTCTTGAGGAGGTGTCACAAATTGGAAGAGAAAAGACTAATTCAGATTTACACGGGCGATGGAAAAGGTAAGACAACGGCCGGCATCGGTCAGGCAATAAGAGCAAGAGGACATAAGTTTAAAGTATGTTTCGTTTATTTCTTCAAAAACCTCCAGGATTTCCCTTATGGCGAGGTGGAAATCTTGAAGGGACTGGGAATAGAAACGATTAATTTTGTTCCTCGGCATCCCCACTTCTATAAGAATATTCCACCGCAAGGGGTTAGAGAAGAGTGCCTGAAGGCATTAGAATCCGTCAAAGAAATATTTGAGAAAAACTACGATATGGTAATCTTGGACGAGATACTGATTGCTTTACGGGACCAATTTTTGAAGGAGGAAGAGATTCTTGAGCTTCTGGAGAAGAAACCAGGGTCATTGGAACTAATTTTAACTGGAAGAGGAGCGACCAAGAAAATCATAGAAAGGGCAGATTTAGTAACCGAGATGAAGAAAATAAAACACCCCTTCCATCGAGGGGTAAAAGAAAGAAGAGGCATCGAGTATTAACTTTTGCCAGTCGCAGCTTTCGGCCTGGGTCTTGCGCAAGCTGAAGGCTGTGGCTATCACAACAGAAAAGGAGGTAAAATCGAATGTTTTTAGGAAAAAGAAATCTGGTTCTAATTTTGGTAACCATTCTACTCGCGTTTGGCCTTGCCCGGGGAGAGGAAGAAGCAGCAGTCTATATGGGAGACCTGGGAGTCATCGTAATTACTCCCACCAGAGGCCCCAGAATGATAAAAGATTTACCCACCAATGTCAGTGTGATCACCAGGAAAGAAATTGCCGAGAGTGATGCCCACAATGTAGGAGAAGTCCTTAAAAACAGGTTGGGGGTAGAAGTAAGGAGATACGGAACTCTGGGTGCTCCCTCCTATATCGGACTTCGTGGTTGTTCCGCGTACCAGACATTAGTAATGGTCGACGGTCGTCCCGTAAATAGCATCTCCGATGGCATAGCCGACCTGAGCCAATTCTCCGTAGACAATATTGAAAGAATAGAAATTGTGCGCGGTCCTGCCTCAGCACTTTACGGGGCCAATGCCCTGGGAGGAGTAGTCAATATCATTACCAGAGAAGCAAAAGAGGAGAAAGTTACAGTTGATGGAAATTTTGGCATGGGAAGTTTCGGCACCCAGATAGCGCGGTTGAATTTCGGAACAAAAGATACGAACATTAAAACCTACTTTACAATAAGTAATAATACTTCCGACGGCTGGCGAAAAAATAGTGCCTATGACAACCATAATTTTACAGGCAGATTAGCATATGATGCCGGGAAAATCGGAAATTTTGAACTTAGAGGTGGCTACCATAGAGGAAAACTGGGGCTTCCCGGCGTGAATTACAAGTCAGACCCAATTACATGGGAAAGAGTTTTACTGGACGAAAAATTCGCAGCCGACCCCAACCATAACCAGGAAGATGAGAAAGAACACGGCGTCTTGGAATACTCAAATAAAGGAGAAAATTTAAGCTTGTTGCTCAAAGCCTACGGGAGTGGCGACCAAAGGAGAGACAGAAACCCCGATGAGCCCAGAGACGACCTTCACCAAAACGTTACCCGGGGAATAGAGGCGCAGGTGGATACTGTTTACGGGATAAGACTCGGTATGGACGTTCACCAGGATAAATATAGACAGAGAGACGAAATCGATTCGCGCACTAAAATCGACGAAAAAACCTTAAATGGAGCCATCTTTCTCCAGGAGACCTTCTCTATTAAACCAATAACTGCAATGCCGGGGATCCGTTTCGACCACCATTCAGCCTATGGAACCCAGATAAATCCGAGTCTTAGTTTAGTCTGCCAGTTCTCTCAGCCAGAAGAATCTTTGAAACTTTCTTTCAATCTGGGAAGGGGTTTTCGAGCGCCAACTTTTTGCGACCTATACCAGCCCTACACGGATTACGTGATTTATCAAGCGCAGGGTAATCCCGATTTGAAGCCAGAAAAGGCCTGGGCTTATGACCTTGGATTTGAACACCAATTAGGTAATCTTTTATTAACCAGGGTGACCCTGTTCGAGACCAACATAGAGGATTTAATAGAGTGGGCAATGGATCCATCTTTTATATGGATGCCTTCTAACGTAGCCCAGGCCTATAGCAAGGGCGTAGAGGTAGAATTTATTCATCAGATTATGGCCGGGCTCTCCCAGAGTGTAAACTATACATATGTCCGCAGCGCAGGGAAAAAAGAAGGGGAAGAAAAATACGAGATCGCACCATATAAGCCCCACAATCGAGTCAACTACAGGATCAATTATACAAGCCATTTTGGTCTAAATATAAGTCTGGGGACAGAATACGTTGATGAACAGTGGAGCGCGAGAGGAAAGACGGGAGATAGATTACCAGACTACTTTTTACTTAATGCCAGGATTGCCCAGAGAATAAGAAATCTGGAAGCGTATATTTCCCTGGATAACATTCTTGATAAGAAATATCAGACAGTTTTTGGCTACCCCATGCCCAGGAGAACAATTATGGCAGGAATCTCCTGGAGATTCGGCTCGTAGATATCTAAAATAGTCTATTTTTTCTCTTGACAATTGAAGAAAAATTATTTATTCTTGTGTTGTTAATTAGACCACAGTATATCGGCAACCATTGAAAACAGGGAAATTTATGAAAAAATCATCGAGCTCGAAAAAAAGAATAAATGCAAAGGAAGTAAAGAAATTTAAAGAACAACTGATTCAATTAAGAGAAGAATTGCTGAACCTGGTCCAAAAAACAACGGAGAACGAAAAGGAGTATCCCAGTAGTGAGGTGGGGGATAGTATCGACCAGGCGGCCGATTCCTCTGCTCGGGAATTACTCTTCGAACTTAATCACGGTGAAAGGCAGAGATTAGAAGACATCGAAAGCGCTCTGAAAAAGATTGAACAAGGCCGTTTTGGAATGTGCGAGAAATGTGGGTATACGATAACCAAAAAGCGACTAAGGGCGGTTCCTTACGCTCGCTTCTGCATTAAATGTAAAGCCAAGATGGAGAAGCCAGCCTAAAAATCTACAAAAAGAGTATTCCCAGGCAGGATTTATAAGTTATTAATCCTGCTTTTTTATTCATAGTAATCTTTTGAACCTGTTTTCCTGCGCTTTTTTCGCTCTTCCCATCTTATGTTCCAGTAGGAAAAGATAAGAAAATGAAAACAAAAATTCTCGGTATGATTATGGCTGGAGGAAAAGGAGAGAGACTTTATCCTCTCACCAAAGATAGAACCAAACCAGCGGTCCCTTTTGGAGGTAAATACCGACTGATAGACTTCGCCCTCAGTAATTTTCTCAATTCACATATTTATGCCATTTATGTGCTGACACAATTTAAGGCACAGTCTCTCATTGAGCATCTCCAGGATGGCTGGCAGCTGGGACAGGTTATGAGAGACCACTTCATTGTTACCGTCCCCGCCCAGATGCGTTTGGGTGAAAGCTGGTATAGAGGAACTGCCGATGCTATCTACCAGAATTTGAACTTGATTAAACGGTTCAATCCAGATATCGTAGCTGTCTTCGGCGCAGATCACATTTACAGGATGGATATTCGCCAGATGGTAAAATTTCATTTCCAAAATAACGCCGATCTTACGGTAGCCACGGTTCCCGTGCCTATTAAAAATGCGTCACAACTGGGTATTATCGATGTAGCAAAAGATGGCCGTATCATTGGTTTTCAGGAAAAGCCCAAAAGCCCACATTGCATTCCCGGCCGACCCGATGAAGCATTAGTCTCTATGGGAAATTACCTTTTCAGCACTGAAGTATTGATGAGTAAACTGAAAGAGAATGCCCTCACAAAAGAGACCGAGCATGATTTTGGGAAGAACATCATCCCCGCGCTGTATGAGAAAAAGAGAGTCTTCGCTTATGACTTCAGAAAAAATAGAATTCCCGGTGAAGAGAGTGCCCAACAGACTGGTTACTGGCGGGATATAGGGACAATTGATAGTTACTATCAGGCAAATATGGACCTTCGCGCCATAACGCCTTCCTTTAACCTCTACAATCCTGGCTGGCCAATTAAGACCACCAGTTACACAGAACTTCCACCGGCGAAGTTTGTATTCAATGAACACGGAAGGCAGGGTTCAGCTTTAAACTCCATCATCTGTGAAGGCACTATCATCAGTGGTGGAGAAGTAAAAGATTCTGTAGTGGGCAGAAACGTATTTGTTCACAGTTATTCCGAGATAAACCGGTCAATTATTATGGATAATGTAGACGTCGGAAGGCATTCTCGGATTACACACACAATTATCGACAAGAATGTCGAAATTCCCGAAGGAGCAATTATCGGGTACAATTTAGAAGAAGACCGTAAAAAATATTATGTTTCCCCTGAAGGAATTGTGGTTATTCCTCGCGCCGAACCCAAAGACTGAATTCCCCAAACACAATACTTAATTACCACCCGTTCTCACAACCAGGAAAAAATGTACTTTACTTTTATGAATAAACTTGTATAATGTTAGCAAAGGTAGATTAAAATGGTTAAACTAAACCACTATATGACCATCAAAGAAGCAGCCAGCTTTCTTGGCGTATCTCCTATGACTTTAAGACGTTGGGATAATGAGAAGAAGTTGAGGGCAATACGCCATCCTATGAATAATTACAGGCTTTATGAGCGCAAGCAGTTAGAAAAAATTCTCAAGGAGACAGCGACAGGAAAAAAAGGGACTGGAAAAGCTCCTCGGTAGAATTTTTGCATGAGGCAGAAAAGGGTAAGAACCAATGTCAGCGAAAAATATAGATAAGATATTGCCCTTATTAAAAAAGGAGTATCCTAGAGCAAAGATTGCCTTAGATTTTAGCAATCCGTTAGAGATCTTGGTAGCTACGGTTCTTTCCGCACAATGTACTGATGAAAGAGTAAATATGGTAACTAAATCTATTTTCAAGAAGTACAGGAAAGCCCAGGACTACGCCAGAGCTAACCTGAAAACCTTTGAGCAGGAGATCCGTTCCACAGGATTCTATCGCAATAAGGCAAAAAATATTATTTCAGCAGCAAAAAAGATTGTAAATGATTTTAATAACAAATTGCCAGATTCAATGGATAAATTACTGCAACTACCCGGAGTGGCCAGAAAAACAGCAAACATCGTGCTTTTCAATGGATTCGGAAAAGTAGAAGGCATAGCAGTAGATACGCATGTCAGGAGATTAAGCCAGAGGTTAGGGTTTACCAAGAATCAAGACCCGAATAAGATTGAACAGGATTTAATGAAACTGTTAGATAAGAAAGAATGGGGAAAGTTTAGTTATCTCCTAATTGACCATGGCAGAAAAATTTGCGAGGCAAAAAAACCAAAATGCTTGGAATGCATTCTGCAGAAACTTTGCCCTTCTAGAAAGGATTTTTATGCCTAAAAAGAAACCTAAAAAGACCGAAAAACCTATTTTTGTAATCCAGAAACACCAGGCCACACATCTCCATTACGATTTCCGCCTGGAAAAAGACGGGGTATTAAAAAGCTGGGCCATTCCTAAAGAACCTTCAAAAGAAGCGAGCATCAAACGATTAGCCATTCAGGTGGAAGACCATTCTTTAGGTTATGAGAATTTTGAAGGTGAGATAGCCGAAGGATTATACGGCGCAGGAACGGTAGAGATATGGGACAAAGGATATTATGAGCCGATAAAGTTCCAGACTAAAGAAATAATCTTTAAATTAAAAGGTAAGAAATTAAAAGGTACCTATTGCCTGGTAAAGATACAACCAAAAAATCCTCAGGATAAAAACTGGCTCTTCTTCAAAAAGAAAAAGTAATAAGACTACGAAGTTCCGGGACACAAAAGGTAATAAATAGTTACTGAAGTGGTTAAAACAAAAATAATCTGCACAATAGGTCCTTCCAGCGGCAATGTGACGGTACTGAGAAATATGATGCTTGCCGGTATGGACGTAGGGAGACTCAATTTTTCCTATCGCAGCCATGCCAGCCACAAACACCATATAGACTTGATTAGAGAGCTAAACAGGAAATATAGACGCCACATAAAAATACTGCAGGATCTGGAAGGTTATCGCATAAGGGTTGGTAAGTTTAAAAATGGTCAAGGCGTGGAATTGAAGAAGAGGCAGCAGGTTCTTCTGACTAATCAGGATTTATCAGGAGAAAAAAATATAATACCGCTTGATTACCAGGGACTTTTAAGTGACGTAAGGCCAGGAACCCACATTTACATAGATGACGGAAACATTGCCCTTGTGGTGAAATCAAGGCTAAATAGATATCTCAGGGCAGAAGTAGTTAATCCTGGCTTTTTGAAGGAAAATAAGGGTGTTAATATCCCCAAAATAAACTTAAGGTTCAAAGGATTAACTAATAAAGATAGAATCGATATCCAGTTCGGCATAAAAAATAAGGTAGATTATATTGCTCAATCGTTTGTAAGAAATAGAAATGATATTATTCAAATAATAGACTTGGTAAAACCCAAACTCCCCGATTGCAAGATAGTGGCCAAGATTGAAAACCCACAGGGCATTAAGAATATTGATGAGATAATAGACGTTTCCGATGGAATTATGATAGCCCGGGGAGATATGGGAATATCGATTCCCATTTACAAAATCCCGGTTGTTCAAAAAATGATAATCAGAAAATGTAACCGGCGAAAGAAGTTCGTGATTACTGCTACGCAGATGCTTGAAAATATGGTGGAAAATATAAGACCCACCAGAGCCGAGGTTACCGATGTTGCCAACGCAGTGTTAGATGGAACCGATTTTGTTATGCTTTCAGCAGAAACCGCCATAGGTAAACACCCCGTTGAGTCAGTAAGAATGATGAACCAGATATTGAAATTCACAGAAGATTCCGGGAAAGAAAATGCCGTATAATATATTACTAGTAGATGACGATAGAGAGTTTAGAGAGGAATTTCGCGATTATCTTGAGGATTACCAGGTAATCGAAGCCTCTAATGGCCAAGAGGCATTGGAACTATTAAAGAAACCAAACGTTATCGACCTGGTAATTCTGGATGTAATGATGCCGGGGTTACGCGGTACCGAGGTGTTAAAGGAAATGAAGAAGATAGACCCTGACCTCGGTATTATTATTCTAACGGGTTATAGTTCTGAGAGTGTGGCCATTGAAGCTTTAAAGGGACAGGCAAACGACTATATACGAAAACCAGTAGAAATTGATAAAGCAAAAGAGATTATAGGAAGGTTATTAGAAACTAAAAAAGAAGCCGATATAGATACCATCAATATAGAAGGAAAGATTGAAAGGGTAAAACGCTTTGTTGAAAGGAATTACCATAAGAAGGTATGTTTGAAAGATGCAGCTCAGGCAGTCTATCTGAGTCCCAAATATCTAAGTAGAGTCTTTAAACAAAGTACTGGCAAAAGTTTTAGTGAGTATAAATCAAAAATCAAAATGGAAAAGGCAAAGGAACTTTTGCGTGAAACAGGTTACAATGTTAATCAGCTCGCCGAAAAACTAGGATACGAGAATGCAGAATCCTTTATCAGAATATTCAAGAAACTTTCTGGGCATACACCAACGGAGTATAGGAAAAAAATTCAAAGAAAGAAAATACTGTTAAAGAAAAAGAAGACGAAAAGGAGAAAGCGTAAATAAAATGGAAAAACGCAGATCACGTTTATCCGCGGGGGCTCTGGCCAGGGGACTTGGCGCGATAGCCATTCCCGCTTTCATAGCTATTATCGTAGCCTTAGCCATATTAGATATCAAAGCAGTCTTTGAGCCACCTCTACTCCTCCCTGCCCTTAACACGCTATTCGTATCCCTTGTATCTTTCGCTGTGGCTTATATCTCAGCAAGATGCTATATGAAAATGGGCTTACTTAATGTTCTCTTATTAGGTTGCGGGGTGCTGGTATTCGGCGCGGGAAATCTAATTGCCGGCTGGCTGATAACCGCTCCCGGGTCGCCAAACATTAACGTGGCTATTCATAATAGCGGAGCTCTATTGGGTTCACTCTTCCATGCCGTGGGTGCAATGGTCCCTTTACCAGAAATGGCTGCAAAAAAGGTGTCAAAACGTAGAAAATTTGCGGTGGTACTTGCCTATCTTGGGGTGTTAGTATTCATAGCGTTATTCACAATAGCTGGCTTGAGGGAAGCTATCCCACCATTCTTCGTACAGGGAGTAGGTCCCACACCATTGAGGCAGGGCATGTTAGGAAGTGCAGTGGCTCTATTCGCCATATCTTCCTTTCTGTTCATGAGACGTTATTCTAAGTTGAAGGTGGACTTTCTATACTGGTACTCTCTGGCACTGGCCCTGATCGCTGCAGGGTTATCCGCGGTATTTCTTCAGAAGGCTGTTGGCAGCCCCATTGGGTGGGCAGGAAGGTCCGCACAATATCTCGGCGGCATCTACTTTTTTGTCGCCGTGTTAACTGTTACCAGAGGGGCGCGGGCTAAGGGAATATCTCTGGAATTAACTCTAGCCAACTTTTTCCGCGAGGCCGAGAGGCATTACAGAGCGCTCATTGATACGGTGAGTGACGCCATAATTTCCGTCAACGATGAGAACAGGGTATTACTATGGAATTCTGCAGCCGAGAAGATGTTCGGTTATAGTCGAGGTGAAGCTATTGGTTCGTTCCTCAATGACCTGATAGTCCCTGACTATTATGCCGATAGTTTGAGCAAGGATTTCGCAAAAGCAGAGAAAAACTGGCTAATAGGAAAAATAAGGGAGATAGAAGCCAGCAGAAAGAACGGCGAACTATTCCCGGCCGAGTTTTCCGTCTCATCGAGAAAGGGAGCAAACGGACGAATAAATACTATCATCATCAGGGACATCAGCGGCCGCAAGAAGGCCGAGGAGGAAAAAGATAGACTTCTAAAAACTATTGAAACGGCTAAAGAAGCAGTATGTCTTCTTTCTCCAGATTTAATAATAATTTATACGAATAATGCGATGAATGAACTTTTTGGTTATAGAAAAGGAGAATTGGTCGGAAAACATGTAACCATCCTCAATGCCGGGACGACACCAGAAGCAATCTCCGAAGGGATAACAAATGCCATAGTAAGAAAAGGCTGGTGGGAAGGAGAAATCCTTAATAAAAGGAAAGACGGCACAGAATTCACCACATATGCAACGACAAGCGCACATAAAGACAGAGAAGGTAAAATATTGAATTTTATTTCAATCCAGAATGACATCACCGAGCGCAAGAAGGCCGAAGAAGCGTTAAAGTATAGCGAAGAGCGTTATGCCCTTGCACAGAAGGTTGCAAATATCGGTAGCTGGGATTGGGACATCCCAAGGGGTAATCTGGAGTGGTCGGAAAAAATAGAACCCATGTTTGGTTTTGCTCGTGGGAAATTTGGTAGAACTTATG
Organism: bacterium; assembly: GCA_011773355.1. Lineage (GTDB taxonomy): Bacteria > UBA6262 > WVXT01 > WVXT01 > WVXT01 > WVXT01. The sequence continues at coordinate 5,015 of WVXT01000001.1, read as the reverse complement.
AAGCATTTCTTGAATGCGTTCACCCCGAGGATCGGCAATATGTTGTCGATTCAGTAAATGCCTGCATAGAAAAGGGTAAGGGGTATGATATCGAGCACCGCATTGTCTGGCCGGATGGCACAGTCCGCTGGGTTTCAGAAACAGGCAATGTCGTCCGCGACGAAAACAATAAGGCAATCCGGATGCTGGGAGTTGTCAAGGATATCACCGAGCGCAAACATGCAGAGGAGATTTTGAAAAGGGACAAGCAGACCTTTGAGAAGCTTGTAAGCGAAAGAACTCAAGAATTATTCAATGCCCAGGCGGAATTGGATAAAGCAAAACGCCTCTCCGATCTTGGCACTCTTGCGGCAACCGTTGCCCATGAGCTGCGTAATCCCTTAGGAGTTATCAAGACAGCCTCGTATAATATAAGAAGAAAAAGAAGAAATTTCTTAATAGATAAACATCTGGACAATATAGAAAAGAAGATATCGGAAAGCGACCAGATCATAAATAACCTTTTGAGTTATTCGCAGATAAAAATACCAACTTATGAAAAGATACAAATTTACGATGTCCTAAATGAATGTATTGATTTTATTAAAAGAAGATTCTATAATCAAAATGTTCGCGTGGTCAAACATTTTGGATTCACAACAAAGAAGTATATTGACGGAGACCTATTACAGATTAAAGAGGTCTTCAATAACATCTTAAGTAATGCATATGAATCTATGTCGAATGAGAAAGGAAAAATAGAAATAATGACAAGGGACGCTGGCAAGAATTTATTTGAGATAAGTATCACTGATAATGGAACGGGTATAGATGAAAAGGATTGGGACAAAATATTTCAACCTTTCTTTACCAGAAAGTCCAAAGGTACAGGTCTGGGCCTCACGATTTGCAATGAATTGGTACGTCTTCATGGTGGAAAAATAGACGTTAACAGTAAAAAAGGTGAAGGAACAACGGTAACCATAACTCTGCGAATCAAAAGATAAACAAAATGAAAAAGAAAATCCTTATGATTGATGATGATCAAGAGCTATGTGAAGAGATAACAGAAATCCTTACCAGTGAGGGCTATAGCGTAACCACGGCGTTTGATGGCTTAAGCGGTAATAGACTCGTTGAAAAATACGATTATGATGTTCTAATTCTGGATGTGAAGATGCCGGGTTTAAGCGGACTGGATATCTTAAAGAGCATAAAGGAACAGAACAAGGAACTTAGAGTTATTATTTTAACCGGAAGACCTTTGAACAATAACTTGCCGAAAGAGCAAAACTATAATGACAGAGAGGAAGCCATTTTAGGGCTGGCTGACGGGATTATCGGTAAACCCTTCAATATAGAAGCACTGCTAGGCAAGATTAAAGAATTATCAAATAAAACCCATATATAATAAGGCCGCCAAAAGAAGCCAAAAACTATTAAAATCTAACAGCTAATATCTGGAAAACAGATATTTTGAATGGGGAAGCATCCATTGCTTCCCCATTTTTTTATGGAAATGGTCAGTAAATATGGTGGAAAAAAGTCAGAAAAAAGGGGAATTCCCCTATTGTGTAATAATGCAATTCGTGCGATAATTCTTGCAGATTAGCACTTTGCTGGCGACAAACAGGCGACTTCAGGGGGTGGTAGATATGAATACGAAAATGCCCAAGGTGAAAAGTTGCGACGCGACAGACTGCGCTTACAACATTAGGCACAAATGTCATGCAATTGCTATCACTATAGGAGGATGGTCAGTTCCCGCCTGCGACACGTCGATGATAGCACAAAAGAAAGGAGGGGTCCCCAATACGACGGCGGGCGTAGGTGCATGCAAAATAGAAAATTGCCAGTTCAACAAGTCCTTGCAGTGCACAGCAAAATGGATACGGGTTAAGAGGTATACCCTCGACGCTGAATGCGTTACAATTAAGGAAAAGTAAGGAAAAGGCGATGGCAAAAAAGAAGATAATGATCATAGACGATAACAAAGAGTTTGCAGAAGAACTTAAACAGGTACTGAATTTGGACGGTTATGATGCGGTCGCCTTTTTCGATGGCACATCTGCCATGGGTATGATTTCCAGGATAAAACCGGATCTCATATTGCTTGACCTTAAGTTAATAGGGAAAAGCGGTTTTCAGGTTGCTCATGAACTGAAAAGTTTCCCCAAAACTGCAAATATTCCTATTATTGCCATGACCGGCTTTTATACAAAAAAAGAACATATGGAACTTATGAAAATATGTGGAATTAGAACGTGTCTTATAAAACCTTTTGATGCGCAGGAATTAATCGCAAAAATCAAGGAAGTTTTAGAAAAAGGAGGTGACAAATCATGACATGCGGCCATTGCGGAACAAAGAAGAAGAAAGAGAAGAAGAAGATGAAGAAGAAATAAAAGGCAGAATAAATGATACAGGCCTAAAGAAGATGGGAAGAAAGGGGGCTATAGTATGGATGGAAAATGGACTTGTGACGAGGACATTCTGTGTGGGGTAAATAAGCCTAAGAAGAAGGACAACCCGACCGACCTGGAAAAAAAGCATATGCCTATAATAGATGCCCCAGAAAAGGTAAAAAAGGACGAACCTTTTGAAATAAAGATAGAAGTAGGCAAGTTACTGGCTCATCCCAATGAACCAGCCCATTTCATCGAATGGATAGAGCTTTATTGTGGCGACACGTTCCTGGCCAGGGCAAACTACAGTGGGGGGGTAAGTTATGGCCAGGCTTCTTTCAAAGTAAAACTCAGCCACGCTCACGGGCCTCTGAGGGCGTGGGAAAAATGCAATTTGCACGGGTTATGGGAAAATAGCAAGGAAATTAGCGTAGGCTAAAGAAAAACCAGGCCAACTTCAGGTATCGACGACGGAGAAAGGAGGTGACATAAATGGCGAAAATCACAAAAGAGAAACTGATAGAACTATTGAACAAGGACCTTGGTTTGGAATACACAGCTTGCGTGCAATATACCCAGCATCAGGGAGTAATGAAAGGAGCAATGTACCAGAGCATTCAAAAAGAACTTGTTGTACATGCCCAGGAAGAGCTAGCCCATGCAACATCACTGGTTGTCCAGATCACCTATCTTGGTGGGTTTCCCACGGTTGAGATGCCCACGCCAAAGATTTCTAACGATAGTAAAACGATGTTACAACAGGATCTGGATGGGGAGAATGACGCTATAAAAAGATATACTCTTAGAATAAGTCAAGCTGAAGAGCTCGATCTATACCCTTTGGCGCAACAGCTCAGGAATATTCTTTCAGTGGAGCAGGAACACGCAATGGACCTGGAGGTAGCACTGGGTAAATAAAAAAGGAGGTGCTTTATGGCAAAGAGAAAAACTAAAAAAGGGGCAAAATTGCTCTGTGTTGTGTGTGGCAGAGAAATAATGGTATCTAATTGGGGTATATCCGATTCAATACTACTGTGCTGTGGGAAGCCTATGAAAAAGAGGAGCCCCTCTCTAGCGAAAAAAGTCAAGGCAAAACTTGCCAGATGAGCCACTAGAATATATAGAAAGAGCGAAAAGTTATAACTAATGGAAATAATAAAAACTTCCGTAAAAAATTTTACGTCCAGTAACATAATAAACGCATTAAGAGAATTACAAGCTTCTCCGATAGCAATTATGGGTGCCCCCGCCCTCGGCGATGAAACTGGTCACCAAAGGTTGGAGATACTGGCCAGAGTCGGGAGCACCCATACAAAAATCGTAACAATTGAACTGGTTTGTTACGATGAATATGTGGAGGGAGTAAAAGACACCATTGCAGAAAAGGGAGGTGTGGTGTGATTAATTACGCATTCACAAAAGAATTGATTATTCCTTTTGAAAAAACAATTGAGATTGTTACCAAGGAACTGAATAAACAGAAATTCGCGATTCTTACTAAAATTGACGTAAAAGAAAAATTTAAGGAGAAACTGGGCATTGACTTCAAAAGGTACGTAATATTGGGAGCTTGCAATCCATCCAACGCCCACAAAGCCATTCTCGCCGAGGAAAATATCGGGTTAATGCTTCCCTGTAATGTCATTGTTTACGAAGATGGAGACAACACCACCGTATCAATTATAAGGCCAACAGTAGCCATGGAAATGATTAAGAACGAACCATTAAAAAAGATTGCGGCAACTGTAGAATACCAATTGAAAAAAGCATTCGATTCAATAACCTAATTCTCTCCGTGTAACCTACCTATCGCGCAGGATTGCGCCCGCCTTGGGAATTTTCCTACAAGTTCAATCTAAATGCTTTCCTAAAAAATAATCGAATTTGGTTGACAAAAAGTGTAAATAAGTGTAAAATGCAACTGATATGAAAAAATACAACGTGAGTGAAACAGCAAAAGAATTAGGAGTTACCAGACAGACCCTCCATAACTGGATTAGAAAGAACTGGGTCACCCCCAAGAGAGATTACCGCAATTATCCCGTGTTTACTCTCGAAGACGTTAAGAAAATCAAGGACTGGCGAAACGCGCTGAGAGAGCTATAAACACGGTTTTTTATTTGCCAGTTCAATCAAACCCAGGCGGGAGGGAAAAAACTGAGCGCGCCCCTGCGCGAATAGATTTCTATGGACAATCCATCTTTCTTCAATTCTGAATTTTTTAGACTGGGCTTAATTCCGCTACTTATCTTTCTTGCCAGAGTTGCCGATGTCAGCATAGGCACGATCAGGATTATGTTCATTTCCCGGGGAATGAGGACAATCTCCTCTCTACNNCCTCTCTACTGGGATTTCTTGAAATACTAATATGGCTGGTCGCCATCAGTCAAATAATGAGAAATTTGACCAATATAACAAACTACGTAGCGTACGCAGCCGGCTTTGGCATGGGTAATTTTGTGGGAATTTCTATAGAAAGAAAGCTTTCCCTGGGGAATTTGATGATTCGCGCCGTAACTAAAAATAATGGCACAGAACTGGTAAAATTTCTTCGCTCTAAAGGTTACGGAGCTACCGGTGTCAATGCCGAAGGTACGACCGGCCCGGTAAAGGTCATTTTTACTGTAGTCA
>WVXT01000098.1:841-31854 GCA_011773355.1 bacterium | reverse complement strand
AATGCTCCAGCGCTGGCCGATTTTGAGCGAGGTTCTAACCGAGCGCCTCCGATAACTATCCCTTCATCCCCTCTTATTCCTTCTTAGGATACTCCACACGGGTATGGTAAATCCCGGTCAGAGTATGAGCGAAACTATCAGCTATCCGATGAAGATTGACCAAAGTTATATCACAATCGTTCAATTGACCATCAATAAATTTATCATTAATCACTTTATCTACCACATTTTTCAATCTTTCATAGGAAGGTTCTTCCACCGTACGAGAAGTCGCTTCCACGGCATCTGCCAACATCACAATGGCTGCTTCTCTGGTCATTGGCTTGGGACCGGGATAACGGTATTTTTCCTCTCCCAATTTAGAGGTCTTTTTTTCTTCCAGGGCTTTATGATAAAAATAATGTATAAGACTTGTGCCATGGTGTTGTTCAATAATATTAATAATCGGCCTGTGCAATTTGTATTGCCTTGCCAGGTCTACTCCCTCCTTTACATGGGAAATCAGAATCAGGCTGCTCATGCTGGGAGTCAAATCGTCGTGTTTACTTAGTAATCCCTCCTGGTTTTCAGAAAAATATTCCGGGTTTTTCAGTTTTCCAATATCATGATAATATGCACCCACTCGCGCCAAAAGCGAATTGGCACCAATTAACTCTGAGGCATTTTCTACTAAGTTGCCTACAATTATACTATGGTGGTATGTTCCCGGCGCCTCCACCATAAGTCTCTTCAATACGGGCTGATTGAAATCGGACAATTCTAACAACTTAATATTGGAGGTAATGGAGAAAAGTTCCTCCAAATAGGGTAATATTCCCATAGTCAGGATAACCGACAAGAATCCATTACCAATTCCCCAAAGAAAATTCTCTCCCAATTGAGTAAACGATCTTTGCCTCATCAGGCCGATTATCGAGATAATGACTATGTTGGCGCCACTTATATATAACCCTGCCCGGACAAGATCCCGGCGCTGCCTCACGTCCAGGCTGCTATAGATTCCCGCTATTCCTCCTATCAGAGCGAAAAAGAACAGGTCGAAACTGAATCTACTAATCAGCGCCAAGATAATACTTAACAGAAGTACTACAACCATCGCCAGATGCGAGTTAATTAAAATTGTAATTAACATTCCCGCCGAAGCTACAGGAACCAAAAAACTCGATAATTCGGGTGTCACATGAACCACTTCAATAATCAAAGCCATAATAACTGTTATTAACCCGATAATTGCCAAAGAATTATGGTCACCCCTATCTACAACATATTTTCTGATATAGACAGAGAGCATAACCGCTATAATTCCGATAAATAAGAAGAGCCCCAGGACATTTTTCCAGGAAAACCCGAACTCTCCTAAAAGAATCCAGAAAAGAATCAAAAATATGGCTACTCCTATAAGCCAGGGTGAAACACGAGTCTCGCGAAGAGAAACTCGTTTTCTTTTCTTTTTCTCCTGAGCTTTTTCTTCGGTTAGCTTCAAAAGTCCGACCAAAAATCGCCGTAAAAAGCGTCTCCACTTAGCCACAACAAACTCCTTAATCGACCCGAAAGATTCCCTATTTTCAATCCCGATTAAAAATCGGGATAAATCGGAACTTCGCTTTGGCTCACAATGAGAGGCAAAGACTCCCCGGTGAAAATCGGGATGCCTGTTTATCTTTTCCTCTCAAACTCCTCGTAGGCAGTAATTATTTTTTTAACCAGCTGGTGCCGAATTACGTCCACCTGGGTAAAATATATAAATTTTATTCCTTTTATTTTCTTCAAAATCCCCTGCACCTGAATGAGTCCAGAGCACTTTTTATCCTCAAGGTCCACTTGAGTAATATCTCCCGTAACTACAACCTGAGCATCAAATCCCAAGCGGGTTAGAAGCATCTTCATCTGGTCAAGAGTTGTGTTCTGTGCCTCGTCTAAAATAATGAAAGCATCATCCAATGTTCGACCTCTCATATAAGCCAGAGGAATAATCTCGATAATCTCTTGTTTTCTATATTTCTGGAACTTCTCCGGACCAATCATGGAATAGAAAGCATCGTAGAGGGGATGCAAATAAGGATTTATCTTCTCATAAAGGTCACCGGGTAGAAAGCCAAGTTTTTCTCCTGCTTCCACAACTGGACGAGTCAAGATTATTCGTTCAACTCTCTCTTCTTTTAACGCTTGCAGGGCACAGGCACAGGCTAAATAAGTCTTCCCCGTTCCCGCAGGACCGATACTGAACACAATATCGTAATTTCGCACAGCATCAACATAAACCTTCTGCTGCAGCGTTTTGGGTTTAATCTCTTTACCTTTCTCCGAAAGATAGACTACGTCCGAGAAAATCTTCTTCTGTTCTTTCCTCTGGGTTGAACGGATTATATCCATAGCAGATTCAACCTGTTGAGTTCTTAAAACCTCATTCTTGCGGACAATTTTCAACAACTCACCAATTAACCTTTCTACGTCTTTAACTTCTTTTGAGTTTCCTTTTATTGTCAACGTATTTCCTCGGGCGAATAGCTCTATGGGAAAGGTGGATTCAATAAGCCGAAGATTGCTGTCGTATTGTCCGAAAAGAATAACAGCTTCTCTATTACTTTTCAAAACAATCTTTTTACTGGCCAAATTTCGCTCCTGTCATAAAAATAATATGTTATGGAAAAAAGTAGCGCACAAACCTCTACCTGCCCCACGGAGGATGAGTACCTTACCCCACGGCAAGATACTTCACCTCCGCGTTTTTACTCCAGGATTTGTTCAAAAGTTGAGTCTTGTGGTGTGAAATTTATGATTAAGGAATAACCAGCCTTTGCCCAGGGTAGATTAGATCGGGATCCTTAATCTTGTCCGTGTTCGCTCTGTAAATCCTCTTCCACTTCCAGGGATCTCCGTAAAATCTATTCTTCTTAGCAATGTTCCAGAGACAATCTCGGTCCCTCTCCCAGGTTCCTACCACATAAATTCTCGCGGCTTCTTCTACCACCTCTTCTTCCGCTACAATTTCTTCTTCCACAACTTCTTCTTCCATTGCCCTTGCCAAAGCTTCTTCTCTTGCGGAATTTGCAGCTGCCTCTGCCTCCCAAGCCTTGGAGGTAGCAGTTGCATAGTCACCTTCAGCGAAGGCACTTCGTGCTTCCTCAAGTAGAGACTCTGCTATTGTAACATCAGCACCAACCTCCCAAGCAGCGTCTATTGCTTTACTAGCAGAAGCAATGGCCTCTTCGGCATCCAGCCTGGCCTGATCGACTGGTGGAACTAAAGGCCTTTTTGGGCATCCGGTCAACACTCCCAATACAAAAATCGAAAGAACCAGTGCCAGAACTTTCTTCATTTTTTTCACCCCCCTTTCTTAAATTAAACTCTTATCAAGCCTTCGGGAAAATCCTTTAATTGTCATTTCCAACAGCAAATCTTAATAACTAAAGCTATTTTTCTAATTTTAAATGCAGTTCCTTCAGTTGCCTTTCTGAAACCGATGAGGGAGCATTAGTCAAAGGTGAGAATGCTTTCTGGGTCACGGGAAAAGCAATCACCTCCCTGATAGAACTACTGCCGGTCAAAATCATAACCAATCTGTCCAGTCCAAAAGCAAATCCCCCGTGAGGAGGAGCGCCATATCCTAAAGATTCGAGCAAAAATCCAAATTTTTCCTTCACTTCCCGAGCGGAAATCTTCAATAATTGGAATATCTTCTCCTGCAAATCTCTCTGATGAATCCTGATGGACCCGCCTCCTATCTCATGGCCGTTCAGCACAAGGTCATATGCCCGGGAAAGGACTTGGGAAACTTCTTCCATGTCTTTGGGGAGCTCTGTTAACTTTTCCAAGAAAGGAAGAGCCTCTTCCTTGGGTGCGGTAAATGGGTGATGCATCGGACCCCATCTTTTCTCTTCTTCATTGTATTCGAAAAGCGGTGGGTCCACAATCCACACAAAAGAGAAAGAACTCGGCTGCACGGAAATCTTCCCCTTCTCAGAAAAGAGATAATCCAAATCAAGTGACATGCGGGGAATCAAATTTAAGCGTTCAGCAAAAAAAGTACGCAACCTGCTCAAAGCATCATAGACAATTCTTGCCTTATCGGCAACAAAAAGCAGTAAATCGCCTTCTTTGGCCTCAGTCCTTTCAGCAATTTGGTCCAGCTCCTCTTGTTCAAAGAACTTGGTTATCGGTGATTGCAACGTTTTATCGCTCATTTTCATCCAAGCCAGACCTTCTGCTCCACAATCACCAGCCATTTCCTTTAACTCATCAAGTTCCTTTCGGCTGGCTTCAGCAAAACCTTTAGCATTCAAAGCACAAACAATGCCGTTTTTCTTCAGCGCTTCCTTAAAAATTCTAAACTCACTCTTCTCAGCAATGTCTGAAATCTCCTTTAATTCCATGGCGAACCTGGTGTCCGGTTTATCCGTCCCGTATCTACGGAATGATTCCTTATAAGTGAGCCGCGGAAAGGGAACAGAAATATCTATTCTCAGTACTTCCTTAAACACTCGGGCCATCAGTTTCTCGGTTATGGAATGAACATCTTTTTCATCAGCAAAAGACATCTCGTAATCTATCTGGGTGAACTCGGGCTGACGATCCTTGCGCAGGTCTTCGTCCCGAAAACATTTTACAATCTGGAAATATTTCTCTATTCCACCAACCATTAATAACTGTTTAAATAGCTGCGGTGACTGGGGCAGAGCAAAGAAACTCCCGGGATTAAGCCGGCTGGGCACCAAATAATCTCGCGCTCCTTCAGGAGTAGATTTGGTCAAAAATGGCGTCTCCACCTCTATGAATCCATGCTCATCAAAGAAATTCCTGGTGGCTCTATACACTCTGTTTCTCAGGAATAGGTTTCTCTGCATTTTCTGCCGTCGCAAATCGATATATCTATACTTCAACCTCACCTCTTCGGCCACGTCAACCTGGTCACTAACTTCAAAAGGAGGCGTTTTAGCTTTATTCAAAATCTCCACTTCTTCTGGCAGGACTTCGATTTCGCCTGTGGGCAACTGAAGATTAGCTGTTCCTTCCGGTCTGGGAGCAACTTTTCCCGCGACGCTAATAACGTATTCAGCTCTCATCTTCCGGGCTAAGCTCTCCAATTCTTTAGCCTGCGCCCCGGAGCTCTGCTCGCGACCAAAGACAATTTGAGTAATTCCTTCTCTATCTCTTAGGTCAATGAATATGACCCCTCCGTGATCTCGCCACCTGTGCACCCATCCCGAGAGGACTACCTCCTGTCCAATATTCTTCTTCCTTAATTCCCCACACGTATGGGTTCTTTTTAATTTAGGCATGTTTAACTCAGCCTTCCGCTAAAGCGGAAGTTGGAGTAGTCCCGATGAATCGGGACTTTATAATTGCAAAGCTTCGCTACTTCTAACTTCTATGAGCTGCGGGAACAGTTTCGCACCAGATATTCTTTCAACTCAGAAAACGGGACGATTTCCTGTCCACCACTGCTCATATTTCTCACTATGGCTCTTTTTTCGGAAAGCTCATCCTGCCCAATAATCAGGGCAAATTTTGCCTTCAATTTATCTGCCTGTCGCAACTGCGCCTTGAGGCTGGTAGGATTAAAATCATTCAAAATTCTCAAATTCTCCTGTCGCAGTTCACGAATCAATTTTGTAGATTCTCTCAATGCCTCCTCCCCCAAGGTAACAACATAAACATCTGTTTGCCCGCTGGAAGGAAGCGAAATTTTTTCTCTATCTATAGCTTCTAAGACTCTTTCTACACCCAGAGCGAAACCTACGGCAGGCAAATCGGGACCGCCTAAATCACGAACCAATCGGTCATACCTTCCCCCGGCAGCAAGAGTATCCTGGGCACCCAGTCCTTCATATTTTATCTCGAAAGCAGCCTTTGTGTAATAGTCCAATCCTCTAACCATACAGGGATCGAGGGAATAATCTATTTTCAGGAAATTTAAGTACTCTTTTACTTTTTCAAATTGCTCCTGACAGTCCTGGCAAAGATAGTCAGAGATTTTGGGAGACTTCTCTATATATGCCCGGTCCTTTTTTTCCTTGCAGTCTAAGATCCTCATAGGATTAAGGGGATACCTGCGCTGGCAATCATCGCACATAATGTTAATTTTACTCTTAAAATAATCTTTAAGTCTTTCCCGATATTTGGCTCGGCAACGGGGACAACCGACGCTATTCAGGTAAAGGATTAGATTTTTTAATCCCAGAACGTCGAAAAGATCCCAAACCATAGTAATAATTTCTACGTCGCTGGCAGGATTATCTGGACCGATAAGTTCAGCTCCAATCTGGTAGAATTCGCGTTGCCTTCCTTTCTGTGGTCTTTCGTAGCGATACATTGGACCAAGGTAGTATAACCTGGCAATTCTATTTTGTCGATAGAGGTTGTTTTCAATAACTGCCCGGATTATTCCCGCAGTCCCTTCCGGCCTGAGGGTGAGGCTGCGTCCTTTCTTATCCAAAAATGTGTACATCTCTTTGGTTACAATATCTGTATCTTCTCCTATGCTTCTCTGGAATAGCTCTGTTACTTCAAAAATAGGCGTGCGTACCTCTTCATACCCGTACTTCTGAAATATCTCTCGAGCCACTCTTTCCAGGTATTGCCACTTCCTGGCTTCTTCAGGCAAAATATCTCGCGTGCCGCGAATAGACTTGTACTTCAATTTAGGCTCCTGCGATTAAAAACCAGGTATTTGTTTAACACTTTGAAGAGCTTCTTTCAGCACCTTATGAACATCCCATCCCTTACCCTGTTCCAGAAGCTCAAGCATAAATAGCCCTTGGTATTTAATCAATTTCAACGTCTGGATGAAGTTTTGCCAGTTTACATTTCCTATACCAGGAACATTGTGCTCGTCAGAGGTTCCAAAATTATCAGAAACATGGAGATTTATGATCCAATTCTTGAACTTCTTAGCCATATCGCTAACGCTCTCGGACAAATTTGCGTGGGATGTATCAAGACAGACTCCTACTTTTTGAGAATTTATCTCCCAAATTAACTTCAAAAGATCGACCGAATACCCGCATAAAATATGGGGAAGTTGATTCTCTAAAGCTAATCTTATGGGCTTATCCTGACAATATTTCAGGAGTTCATCGATGCTCTTTTTCGCCTGAGAGAGGCGATACATCTTTTGCGTCAAATTGTTAAAATGCGAGGGAGCTGTGGTGGGATGGAACACTAATATGCTCCCCTCAAGAAACTCCAAAGCATCTATCGCTTTTTTGATTTCAGAGATTGCGAAATCTCTCTTCTCTTCCTCTACCTGGGAAATATCCAGTTCTTCAGAGAAAGGAGCATGCAAGGAAACTACTCGTAAATTGAGTTCCTTAGTTTTCTGACTTAATCTCCTTGTGTAATCCCGATCATGGTAATCGTAGTGAATCCACTTTCCTTCCTTTCCTATCCCAGCCCAAACTTCAATATTGTCAAATCCCGATTCTTTTATTAACTGTAAGGATTCTATCAGGTCGCTCTTATATAAAATGCCGGTGGAAATCCCAATTTCCATCCAATCAACATCCCTCAAAAAAGCTTAAATGTCTTCTCATGTAAACTTTGCTCTACATGGCATTACTTATTCTAAAAAAGTACCCGGCCCTTTTTAAGCATACTTTTCTAAATTGAAGCCACAGTCTGGTCTCCAGCAGTAGCCTTTTCTTCTATGAGAATGACAATTAAATTCATCTTCATTAAAAGACCCGTCGCACAGGAGCCCGGCAAAAGTTCTCACGTAAAAGTCTGCTCTTGTAGCCGCATCGTACTTAAGCCAGAAATTTCCCCACCCATAATCGCGCTCAAATTTTGATCTTATAAGTCCGGCAATATGTTTGGGATGCCAATCCATCCCTGAAAGAACCCTGGTTAATATCTGCAGATTAGTTGGCTTCAACAGGTGCTCATTGGGAACCCTCAAGGCATGAGAAACACAGGGAGGGAGACTATTTAAATCAAAGCGGTCGTACGTCTTTCCCCAATCCCAATACGGATTATGTTCTTCGGAATCGAAGTATTTATGGAACTGATAGAGTTTCGACCTTATATAACTTCTAATCAAATTCTCAAACCCTTTCGATTGGTCGGGTATTTCCGTCGCGACCGTGTTAGCATACTCCACAGCACGGTGAAAATCTTTCCGAATCTTCAGGAGTTCCGGCAAGGAATCCAGGCCTCCGCGGGGCAGAGCCACCATCACCGGAGTCTTTTCAGAGACCTCATCTCCTACTTTATATTTTTCAACTTTATGTTTCTGGTAAATACTATATGGACAGCGAATATCCCTTAAGTAAATGGGGTCACCATACATCGACAGGTCTAAAGAAATGGCCTCCCTTCCCTTTCTTCCCCGCTGGCAAGCCACTTCAGTACACACGACAGGAACACTCGTCTTGCCCCTTACTTCCTTCATAACCAGATGGGCTAAGTATTCCATTAACCTACCCATCCCGTCGAAAACCCGGCCATGGGAGAACGGAACTGAACGATGTCGCCTTCCCGAAGAAGTAGCATATTTGCCAGCGAGAGTATCCTCTATTCTTCCAATCTCTTCCAGTCTCTTCTCTGTGTCCGTTCCCAGGCCTACACGAGAAGTGAAGTGGTACCCCCTGCCAGTCATAACTACCAAAGGAATTATATTAAATTTATAGAAAACGGTCAAAACCGCATTATAAACCGGCTCCAACTTTCCGAAAGTCTCCTGGGGATGTAGATATGCCTCCCCGGGAAAGTCGAGATTAAAATATTCTATATCTAGAACGCTCAATATGGACTGCCGGTCCCAAATTGACCTGAATATGTCCAGACCCTTCTCCAGTATCCATAAAAATCCGTCATTAGTAGTAGAAAGGAATCCCTCTGCAGATAGACCCTCCTGGCGTAAGAATTCTCCGTACCCAACCAGGTACTCAGCAGTGAACGCTGAAAAATCGTCTTCTATTCCACCACAATATTCGCCAATCCGTTGCCGGACATTGGAATCCTTATAAAAATCTACCTGTCCAAACATATGTTTATAAACCTAATATTTATTTTACTTTTCCTCTGTTCAACTTTACAAGTTTCTTTAGAAATATACACAATTTCCACCTTTAAGTCAAGGAAAAACCCGAAGCCAGAAGTCTCGCCAAATCTCATCAAAAATCCCCTCTCCACTCAGGAAGAAGGTCGGAATAAAGGGATGGCACTGCTTCTCCCTCTCCCCTGGGGGATAGGGTTAGGGTGAGGGGGCTATTAATAATCGAATCAGGTTTGACCTTAACGGGGAGCGCTTTTCATGTGGGTGCCGCCAATGGTGAGCTTCTTTATGCGAATAGTAGGTTGACCATCGGTAACCGGGACCCATTGTCCATCCTTGCCGCAGGTGCCAATATTAAAGCCCAGGTCATTACCGACCATTACAATAGAATTTAAAACCTCAGGACCATTGCCAATGAGAGTTGCCCCTCTTAACATTTCTCCTACTTTACCATTAGTTATCTCGTAACCCTCTCCTACTTCAAAGACGAAATCACCGTTGGCTGTATTTACCTGTCCTCCACCCATCTTCTTCACCAGAAGCCCTTTGTCTACGGAGCCAATGATTTCCTGTGGTTGGTAATCGCCGGGGAGAATATAGGTATTACTCATCCTGGGAATAGGCCGGTGGTGGTATGATTCTCTGCGTCCGTTTCCCGTAGATTTGGTCCCGTCCTTTTGGGCGGTGAAGCGGTCGTAGAGATAATTTCTTAACCTACCTTTTTCTACCAAAATTGTTTTCTGGGCAGGAGTACCTTCGTCGTCAAAATGGAAAGAACCCCTGTAGTTGGGAATAGTAGGATCATCCACTACAGTAACAAGTTCAGAAGTAACTTTCTTGCCCAGCATCCCCATATAAGCTGGAGATACTTTCTTCTGTACCGAATCTGCTTCCAAAGAATGCCCGATCGCCTCATGAATCATAGTTCCTCCTGCAGCCGACGTCAAAACGACCGTCATTTCTCCGGCAGGAGCTGTCCGCGCAGACAGCATTTTGACTGCTCTTTCTGCTGCCTCACGGGTTACCTTCTTTATATCATACCTATCAAATAACTCAAATCCCACCAACCCGCCCAGAGGTTCATAACCTGTCTGGATTATCTCTTCCTGTTGAGCTACAACATTGACCAGGTAATTAGTATAAATTCTCTTCTCCTCGATTCGCTCATTATCAACAACACCATATTTCGAGGAGAGAGACAGATTGGCGATAGTTACATCCATAGTAGTGTCTGTATAGTTTATACTAACCTGCTGTATTCTATTTCTGTCAACTTCTCTGGCAATGCGATTTCCCAGTAAGACAAGTCGAATCTTTTCTTCAATGTCCACTTCACCGGGCGGCTTTTCAATCTTATGGATTATGCCGGTTCGACTTCCTGTTGACGACTCAGGTTTAGAATTGGAACGAAAAGGAATCTTCTTCTTTCTATTCCTTTCCGATTCTGGAAGATTACTGGCTATCTCTTTTGCCAATTCTTTAAGTCCCACTTCGCTTATTTTATTCGTGGAACCGTATATACTACTTTCTCCTGAGATTATCCTTATTCCCGCTCCCACATCTTCACCCGAGATAATCTTCTCAATCTTATTGTCTTCACAACTCACCTGGTTAGTAATTCTCTTCTCTATATATATGTCGGCAAAATCTCCCCCTCTACTTAAGGCAATCTTCAAAATTTCCATTAACCTTTCTTTATCCATTTTTCAGCCTTTATCCCCGACCTTTGGTAGAGTAAAGAAGAACTTACTTCCCCATCCCAACCTACTGTCCACTCCCACCTCGCCCCCATGGGCTTCCACAACTTGCTTCACCACCGCCAGACCCAGCCCAGCACCCTCCACCTGACCGGTGAAGGTTTCTTCTATCTGGTAGAATTTGGAGAATATTTTTTCCCTTTCCTCTGAAGGAATTCCCGGACCATTATCTTTAATTTCCACGCAAATGAATTTTTCCCCTTTTAGTGAATGAGCAGAAATTTCTACTCTCTTTTCCTTCTTATCATTGAATTTTATTGCATTCTCTACAATATTCTGTATAACTTCCTGAATCTTCTCTCTATCTACGAGAAGCGGGGGAACTTTATCTATAGAATCTGCCACCACAACTTTAGCTCCCCTGCTACGGATTCTCGATGCAAGCTTTTTCAGACTCATTTTCACAATAGAGTTAAGGCTTTCTTTCCCTCTGGCAAGTCCCAGCGACTCGCTTTCCAGCACACTGAACCCCAGTAACTCATCTATCAATTGATAAAGTCTTTTACCTTGACTATCAATTATTCGCACCGCATCTCTCCCTACCTTATCCAATTTGCCAAGTCTCTCTTTCTCTCTCAAAAGTGGCAAGTATCCGTCGATACAGGTTAGAGGCGTCTTCAGTTTGTGAGTTATAGAAGAGACAAAGCTCGCTTTCAGGTATTCCTCTTTCCTCTCTGAGGTAACGTCACGAATAATCATCACGTAACCGACCACTCTGTTTTCTTCATCTACGATTCTGGTGGCAATTCCGGAGAGAACGAGCGTCTTCGGTCTCCTTCTCACCAGATCGAAAGTCATTACTCTATCTTCTTTTTTTAATAATTCTTTAAGGGAAACTCCGGTAAGCGCCGCCTTTTTTGGCTCCCATCTGGAAAAAGCCTTAAACTGTCTGACTACCTGCGAAATCTTTCTGCCCAGGTAATCTCTCTTCCTTATGCCCAGAAAATTCCTCGCAGAACTATTGAGCATAACCAGGTTCATCTTTGCATCAGTAACAATAGCTCCGTCGCCCATCCCACTGAAAACAGCCTCTATCTTTTCTTTTTCCCGTTTCAAATTCTGGAAAAGACGCGCGTTTTCAATGGCAATAGCCGCCTGGGAAGCGAACGCCTCAAATATCTCCCTATCTTCGTCTACAAAATAACCGCGACCCACCTGGTTAATCGCCTCCATTACTCCAATAATTCTCTCTTTTATCATCAGAGGCACACATAGTATCGATTTCGTTTTAAATTTCGTAACATCATCTGCCCTAACAAAAAACCTGGGATCCTTCCTGGCATCCCTGACCATCAGAGGCTTTCCTTCTTTCGCCACCCATCCCGCAATTCCCTCGCCAATTTTCAATCGTATCTGCCTTAACTTCTCCCCTTTTCCTCCCAGAGTAACGTCAAAGAAAAGTTCCTTTGTTGCTTCATCCACGAGCATCAACGAACTCGCCTCAGCATTGACTACCCTCTTTGCCTGTCCCATGATTACTTTAAGCAGTCTATCCAAGTCGAGTGTAGACGTGAGAGCCCTATTGGCGTCTAAAAGCATCGCCAGCTTTTCACTCTTCGTTTTTATGTCTTTTCCCATATAATTATTCTCCAACCTATCATTTAAAGATAGTCTGCGAAGAGCATTCGGGATTTTGCCAAAAAACGAGACAAGGAACTTAACAATGCGAGGGAATTTGGTGTAGCGAGCATTAGAATTTTTAACCAAAAATCGAAGATTAGAGTTTAGCCCCGCAAAGATCCCGTAGGTTTTACGGGAAGATTTTTGGCGGTGCTCAAAGAGCAAAAAATTCTCAGCGAGCCAACCAAATCCCGAGCATTGCTGACCGAGCGACTCCGAAAACTATCCCTTCATCTCCTGTAAATCCCGCCAGTTCTTTCCCTTCTTTACATCCACCACTACAGGAACATCTAAAGAAACTGCTCCTTCCATCTCCTCCTTTGCCAATCGACTCAATTCATCCACTTCCCCTTCAGGCACCTCAAAAAGCAACTCGTCGTGTATCTGTAAACTCATCTTCGCCTTCAAGCCTTTAGCCTTTATCTTCTCTGTTATTCGGATCATCGCTACTTTTATGATATCTGCGGAAGTTCCCTGAATGGGCGTATTTATCGCCGTGCGTTCAGCAAACCCCCGAACATTAGCATTCTTATTATTTATCTCCGGCAAGTATCTTCTACGATTCAAAAGCGTAGTTACGAATCCATCTTTTCTTGCCTGAATAACTATCTTTTTAATATAATCTTTCACTCCCTTATATTTTTTGAAGTAATTATCAATGTATCTCTTAGCTTCAGCTTGAGAAATCTCCAGGTCCTTAGAGAGACCGTATGGACTCATCCCGTAAGATAGACCAAAATTGACCGACTTGGCAATGCGCCGTAAGTCGGGAGTTACTTCTTTCTGGGAAACCCCGAAAATCTCTGATGCTGTACGGCGATGGATATCCTCGTTATGCAAGAAAGCGTCCCTGAGACTCGTATCTCCCGAAATGTGAGCAAGAACTCTAAGGTCGATCTGGGAGTAGTCAGTAGAAATGAAAATATAACCTTTACCAGGGATGAAAGCGCGCCTTATTTTTCTGCCATCTTCTGTGCGGATAGGTATATTCTGGAGATTTGGCTCCGACGAAGAAAGCCTGCCGGTAGCTGTAACCGTTTGGTTAAAGGACGTGTGCAGACGACCTGTTTGAGGATTGACCATTCCGGGAAAGGCATCTATATAAGTAGATTTCAACTTCTGCAGTTCTCTGTATTCTATGATAAGGTAAGGCAGTTTATGTTTTTCCACCAACTGGAGGAGAACTTCCTCGGAAGTGGATAGTCCTGTTTTAGTTCTACTCACCACTGGTAATTTCAACTTATCAAAAAGAATAAAAGATAATTGTTTGGGTGAGTTTATATTAAACTCCTGACCGGCAAATTTATAGATTTCTTTTTCCACATCTTTTAATCTCTCAGAAAAATCCCGCGAAAGTTGAGCCAGATAATCCATATCAACAATGACTCCATTCATCTCCATCTCCGCCAGGACTTCCAAAAGGGGCATCTCTACCCCGTAGAACAGTTTATCCAGCCCTTTGTCTTTCAGTTCTTTTTCCATAATCTGCGCCACCCTGAGGACAATATCGGCATCAGCGCAGGCATAAGGAATAACTCTTTCCACTTCCACCATATCCATGGTGATTGCTTTTTTCCCTTTGCCAATCAATTCACTGGTAGGCGTCATTTTATAGTTTAAATATTCAAGGGCAATATCGCTCAGACTATGATTCATCTTTGACGGATTTAGAACGTAGGAAGCAATCATAGAATCGAAATAGATTCCTTCAAGGTCTATTCCCTCACGCTTCAAAACAATCAGGTCGTATTTTATGTTCTGCCCATATTTTTTAATCCCCCCATTTTCCAGAATCGGTCTTAATTTTTCCAGAATGTATTTTTTTTCCAACTGTTCGGGCGCACCCAGGTAACTATGCGCTACAGGTATATAGCAGGCAGCATAAGGTTCTAATGCAAAAGAGACACCCACAATTACAGCACGCATCGGGTCAGGACTTGTGGTCTCCAGGTCCAGGGAGAAAACGCGCGCTTTTTTCAACTCTTCCAGCAGTGTCTCAAATTCCTTCTGGTTAAAGATACCTTTATAGTTTACTTTGTGTTTCTCTTCTTGAGAAATTAATTCCATAATCAGAGTCTTAAACTCCAGTTCCTGAAGAAGCTTCAGCAGCTCTTCCCGATTGAACTCACCTACTTCACATTTTCGAACGTCAACTTCCACGGGTACATCCTTTGCCAGAGTCACCAGCCGCTTGGAAAGAAAAGCTTTTTCCCTGCCTTTCTCCAGCTTCTCTCTTAATTTATCTTTGACCTTAGAGAGATTCTGGTACAACTTTTCCAAACTGCCAAACTCCCGAATCAATTCCGTACCTGTCTTGGGACCGATCCCCAAGACGCCAGGAACATTATCTGAAGCATCTCCCATTAATCCCATAAGATCAGTAATCTGTTGAGGAGGGACTCCCATCTTTTCTTCGACTATCTTTTCTGTATAAAGAATGTCCTTAGGCTCGTTTAAAACTCTTACAGAATCATCCACCAGTTGCAAAGCATCTTTATCACCAGTAACGATAACTGTTTCTATACCCTCGTTTGACGCTTTCCCGGTCAATGTGCTGATGAGGTCATCGGCTTCATACCCTTGCTTTTCAAAAACGGGAATGTTTAAAGCCTTGACTATCCTATGGGCAAGGGGAATCTGCTCTTTCAACTCATCGGGAGTCTCTTTTCTTGTAGCTTTATATTCGGCAAATTCCTTATGACGAAAAGTAGGTGCGGGAAAGTCGAAACAGACAGCCAGGTAATCCGGTTTTTCCTGTCGCAGAATCTTCAACAGCATGCGCGTGAAACCATAAACCGCATTTACCATCCGTCCTGAAGAGTTAGTTAAAGGCGGGAGAGCGTGGAACGCTCGGTGAATGTAGGCGTTACCATCTATAAGGTAAAGCTTTTCTTTTGCCATATTTTCAGTATATAAAAAAATAGGCCGAATTTCAATCCTAAAAAACTCGGCCGTTAGTATCAATGATTTTGTGAGACTTTTTACTTGCGCTAATCCATTAGCTCAGATTATAATCTAAGTCCCGTATGTGCCAAAGGAAATAACTTCACCTTGTTAAAGCAGAATCCGAAGTAGGGGTTCCCATCTTTTTCTCGTAGTCTCTACAACTAAAACTTTACGTGTAATGATATCCTATGTGTATTACCTAGCTCACCGTAAGGGACAAAGGCATAATCAATACCATAGTCTCGCCATCTGAATCCACATCCAGCACGCAATCCAGATAAAGAACCTAAATCATTAGCTCCTGATTGATATTTATATCCAAGACGTAAAGCAAAAATATTCTTAAACCAATACTCGCTACCTAAACCAATATTTAAATAGTTATCTACTGGTTGATTTAAATCTATTGCCAGAAGAAACGATTGTCTAATTTTATAGCTAAATCCTAATTTTATGTTTAACGGCAGAGCGAACCGTTCTTTTTCCACTTTTATGGCTGGGCCAATATTTTGAACATTTAATCCAGCCATTAAATTATCTACAGGCATCTTATAAAGACAACCCAAATCAAAGGCTATTCCTGTGCCTTTGACATCTGCGTTTATCTGTTGAATGATTTTTAAACTAATCCCACTGGAAATGTCATCGGTTATTTCTTTGCCGTAAGCCAAAATAAATGATTTATCAGAAACACTGAACGTTCCAGCCTTTCCAGCGTATAAACCCAGCTCATCTTCTTTAACGCGAGTAATTTTACTCATATGCAAAAGGATAAAGCCAATACCAAAATTTCCAAACCTTTTTGTTGGTTGGACATATCCCAAAAACTCATATCTGATATCTTCAAACCATTCATTGTGCATCGCTGTTATTTCTGGTTGAGAAATATTGTTCAGTCCAGCTGGATTCCAGTAAATTGTATTGGCATCATCAGCCACTGCCACAAACGCTTCACCCATGCTCATAGGCGAGGCTCCTACTCCTATCTTAAGGAAAGTGGCCCCGGTAGTGCCCGCTCGGGGATGAGTATCAGCATAGAGTGGCTGAAAACTTAGAGTTAAGAACGTACAGCAGAAAATCATAATTAAATAAGGGCTTTTCCTCATGTTAGCCTCTCTTATTGTATTACAGAAATCTTACCTGTTTTCTTATTTCCATTGTCGTCTTTCAATAAATAGATATAGACTCCTGTGGCCACCGTTCTTTTAGAGTCATTTTTTCCATCCCAGGTTATTCCTCCACCGGTATTGTCATATACTTTTTTGTAGACCATTTCTCCAGCGATATTATAAATTCTTAAAGTCACATTTTTAGGCAAATTGATAAACTTAACGCAGCCATCTTTTGCCTCTTTTACTTTGAATGGATTAGGATATACTATCAAATCATCCAGACCACTATTTATTTTTATCATAACCTTATAGATAGAAAAATTTACCGCGTCTATACCGATGGTATTAGCAAAAACGTCAACCGTATGACCTTTCTGTTCTTCCCACTTACGGACAGTTTCATTTAACCTGAATATCCGCAACGGGTTCTGCTGAGCTAAATTGAGCCATTGGGGATAAGTGAAAGTTATTCTTATTTTGTCATGGAAATCGTCTTCCCCTAGGATATTCCCTTGTAAATCGCGAATGATGAACTCATAAGGGTGGGTTACTGGAAAATTTCCTGTTTTTCTATCTGCCTCTCGAACCAAATAAAACTTAGGATGAGAAGAGTCTACTAATCGAACTTCTATTTGCGTGGAAATGGCAAAAGCAGTATCTGGCACTTCAATAGTAATTCTTATTCCTTCGGCTGTATTTACTTCTAAAGTGTAGCCTGTATAGGCAGGATTGATCTGCGCTTTTGCGCTGGCAATGTTCGACTCAGGTGACCAGTTATCAGGATTTTCATCTCTTGTCCAGATTTTAAAATAATATGTTACACCGGGGATAAGATTACTGAAAACATACGATTTAACGCTACCAGGACTTACTGAAGAAGCAGAAATGGATACCTCTGCTTTTGTTGTTGACCAGAAGACCCCACTCCAGGTTGAACTCTGAATTCTAAATTCTCCATTCTCAATCGTGCCTGAAGTTCCGTCATCACCAGGTGCAAGCCAAGATAGATTTATCTCCCCTTTGTTCGCTCCCGTGGAGACCGACAGAGTAGTAATTGCTGCTGGAGGAGTAGAATCAGAAATTATTCTTACAGCATAAATAATATCAGCGCCAAGAAGATGCTTTGCCCCAATAAGTGAGATGCCAAATATAAGTAATAAAAAAATGATGTTATTTTTCTTTCTCATTTTTTCCTCAAACCAATCCAGCGTAATAATTTCTTAAAAAAACCTTCGCCAGAAAGTTCTTTTTTGTCCCTTTTTGGTTTAACCTCATTAACCGCCTTTTCAATCTCCGCTCTCATAGTAAACAATAACCGACTTCTCAAGCCTACGGCAATAGCCATTCCCTTTTTACCAACCGTATGTGACCTGAGGTAAACCTGGTATTTTTTGCCCGAATATTGCTTATTCTCAGGAATAGTAAGTATTACATCAGTAATCGCCTGTTCTCCTGGTCTAAGGTCAGAAAAGAAATCTTTTTCTAATCTTATCCAGGAAGCATCGGGTATCGCCTCGTATCCATTTTTTAAACTAGTCAATTGAGGAATTAAAACGTCTATCTTAAGGTCTACTGATTCTTTACCAATATTCCTCACACATAAAGGCATATTTGCTACTCCCTTTGTGCTGTAACTCTTGCCAATCTCTAAGTCCTTCAGAATTACCTCAGCAAAGGAGGTAGAGATTGCTGCTCCGTAAGCGAATAAGGAGTGGCCAAAGATAAATATTAGGGCGATAAGAGTAGCTAACAAACTTTGCATCTTTACTCCTCTTTGGTCAGAATTCTCTAAACTAAAGCTTGCATTAGTAATTAAATTACACAGCTAATGAAGTCTCGCCATTGTCTCTTCATTTTATGGTGACGCTTGAGCGTCAATGGTTATAGTTATGCTCTGCTCTGTTCCTGTTGGCGCTCCTGTTGGCGCACAGAAACTTATCCATAAGCTGCGAGTTTCAGCCTCAGGGACATTATCTCCTGTCTGGTCGCCAGCATATCTTGTAGAAGAAGCAGTCTGAGCAGCCGTTATTAGAATATCTGTGTCTACATCATAATCGCCACTGGCGGGCTCGGTTGAGTTAAATAATCCCATCAACCTGAACTCGGTGTTGGTTGTTGGTGTTGAACTGGTTACTGTCCAGTCGTTTGAGTCTGAGCAACTCAGGATGAAATCTTCATTTACATTACCAGTATTCTGGACAGTAATCGAGCTGCCATAGATGTTGAATTGACTACCTGCATTGCAGGTCGGTGTAGAAAAAGCTGTCGTCCAGTCTGATGACACGCTAACCACCTGAACCCTAACCGCATAAGTGACATCTGCCGCCTCAACCAGAGAAACAATTCCAGCTACCATAAAAATTCCCAGTACTACAAATATGATTTTCCTCATCTCTTTTCGCCTCCTTGCGGACAAGTTTTTTAAGGCTGTTGTTCTACATCTATTGTTATAGTAATATTTTGTAAGTCACCGCTCGGTGGCGGCGGCCCCGATGTTGGAGGGTCAAAACTAATCCACAGCCAGCGAATGTCTCCAATAGGCACATTATTGCCTGTCTGGTCACCACTATATCTGACAGCCGAAGCTGAAGACGGAGTGTCCGTTATAGTATCTATATTAATGTCATAGTTGCCGCTAACCGGCTGAATAGAATTAAATATGCCCATCAGGCGAAACTCACTGTTTGTCGTTGGAGTTGAGCCTGTTACTGTCCAGTTGCCTGGTGTGGAAATGCTTGAGCAACTTAATATAAATCGCTCAAAAACATTTCCTGTATTAGTAACGCCAACACTTGAATTGGCAATATTAAAATTACTAGCTGCGTTTACTATTCCACCAGAAATTGTATCTGTACTTATGGAAACGCTTAAAATTACTACCTGTGCCCAGGTGGTACCACCATTAGAAAGATCACCCCAGTTAGAAACTTCATCAGCAGTTCTGATAGCAAAGTAGTAGGTTGCCCCTCCGGTTAAACCGGTAATGGTCATACTCTGTGTGCTGCCAGCAACAAGTGGGTCAGGAATAGGTGAAAATTCACTCACCGAAGAAGCACCACCAAAAGTAGCTGTACTGATAGCGGGCGATTGTGAAGCAGCAGTAGAATAACGGATATCATATTGATTAGCAGTTCCAATAGTCCCATCATCTCCGGGAGCAATCCAGGAAAGTATAATCTCACCTCCACCAGAACCGGTTAGAGCAGAAAGAGTGGTGATTGCTGCTGGTTCAGTGCTATCCGTTGGTAATATTATAGTTATTGTATCACTGGAAAATGTTGTCTCCCAGATGTTAACAGAATTTCTTGCACGAGTTCTTACAATATATGTTCCTGTACTTAATGATGCAGTAGTGAATGTAAAACTTTCTACAGTTCCATCAAAATTGCCATCGTCTGCAGCAGCGTTTGTCCAGTCAATTACCACTCCTTCTGTGGCGGTCAGCACACTGTACTGAACAAGAGTGATTTCATTTATGGTTATTTGTTGTGTAGTCCAGGACATAAGTGGTGGGTCACTAGTGTCATGTAAAGGACAATAATCGCTATAACTGTTACTGTTAGCCAATGGTGTAGATATTGTAATACCAGTATAAGTTAATGTAGTGTTAGTGGTTGGGTCAGGAAGATATTCATCCAGATTGGATTCTGGCTCAACATCAAGAATGTCTGGGATATCGTCACCATCTATATCTCGCCAGCCTAAAACTTCCTTGGTTGCAGTACAGAATTGTTTAGTTGGTGAAGATTGATACATAATGCAAGCCTCACCATCACCACCCAAATAATTAGAATTATCTTCATCTAAATAACCCTGTCTGTCGGTAGCATCGTACATCGGCTGGTTGTATTCGTCCATAACATAGAAAGTATGAGCGAATTCATGAGCATAGATTTCCCACATAGGGTTATATTCTGTCATATCGTTCACTAATACTGCATAAGGTCCACCTGTACCACTGGCAAAAAAATCCCTTCCATTAGCAAAGTCCTTATCTGAATCGCTCGAACAATCAACAAAGAATATACACACTGCCCAATCAGCATTATTGGCTGTTCTTAAATCATCTAAATAGTTGGCTACATTGTGGTAGGTACTTGTATAAATGTTGTATCCCTTTTGGTCCATAATCTCCTGCACCCAGAGACCTTCTGCACCTCCCCCGCTGGGATAGCCAAAAGGACCAGCTTGTCCCTGTATCGGTTCCGTAGAGGTAACCACAACAGTTTCAGTACTGAAACTGATTGATAAATAGACACCTGGAGAACTATATGGAAATTGTGACTCAATCCAATTAAATGCATAGGTCATGGTACTAATACAAGCTGACCTTTCTTCCTCAGTCCAGTTTTCAGTAGCACCTGCAAGTTCAGTAGAGCTTTCTACAAAAAATGCTTTGACATAAACATCTCCGATGAGATATTCCGAGGTATCATAATACTTAGCATCATAAGGAGTCGCCCTACAAAGATCTATCCTATATAATAATATCAATCCCATAACAAAACTAATTGTATAAATTTTTATTAGATTTATATCTCGCATTTTATTTCCCTAAAAGATTTACTCATATTACCTACCATATGGATATTTCTTTTAACCACTGTCACTGTACTTGGTATAAGTAAATCACAGAAACCGGTTCTTGCAGCATTATATCGGAAACATGACCATAAACTTTCTCCTAAAACTATTTGAGATAAAAACATCGTTACTAGAGGCATCTATGATATAATTGCGGATTTTTTCTGGGAGGTCAGAGCCACCATAATTTGCCTCAATATCCTCCAGTGTATAAATGAATGTCGTTGTCCCTTGAGTAGTTCTTGCGGTTATAAAATTAGAAAAAGCAGAACTCCAACTGGAAGTAGTAATTATTACACATTGGCCACTGCCACGAAGCGGCTTGTTAGCCAGTAGCAGAGTTGAGAAAGTTACTAAAAAAGAAAGGATTATTTTCGCTTTTGCTCTCATTTTTTCTTAACACTAGCGCCTGAGAATAGGCCTCTAAAAAGTCTTTTTTCCCTATTTTAAGTTTACCTTAACTATGTTATGCATGTATTAAGAAATTGTTAACTTTTTGTTAACTTCTGGGGCTGTTGTTTTTGTCCCAGCCATGCTTTACAATTAACCTGAAAACTCCCCTTGTTTCCCCGAAAATGTAAGCCAAATAAAGGATCTATCCCCTTTGCTGAAAAAGCCCTGCGCTTTAAGGCAGAGATTGATAATTACTCATATCCATATGTTTTTGGAGAAGTACTTAATACAATCAGAAAGGTCTTAATCGGATGGACAATTTAAGCGAATTGGAAGGTATTGTGGAAGGGATAAGAAAACTACGTTTGCTTTATAAGTCTGTTTTTTTCATCTAAGAAGACTATCTTTGGTTTGTAAACTTTTGCTTTCTCTTCCTCAACAAACTCGTAAGCAATAATAATTAATTTGTCTCCTACTGCTCCCAGTCTTGCTGCTCCTCCTTGAAGCCCTATGACTCCTGAATTATTGGCAGCAGGAATGGCGTACGTCTCAAACCGGGCTCCTGTATTCAAATTGACTACCAGAACTATTTCATAAGGAAGAATATCTGCCTCAGCCATTATTTTTTTGTCAATAGCGATACTTCCCTCGTATTCTAAGTTCGTCTCGGTAACGGTTGCCTTCTGAATCTTCGATTTGCACATCATTCGCAACATTTTATTCTCCTTGTTGAGTAACTTTCCGGTATTTCTTTATTCCTTCATCAAAAAGGTCATTGCCATAGACGTCATTAGCTACAATCAACGGAAAATCTTCCACTTGCAGACGATAGATTGCTTCAGGACCCAAATCTTCATAAGCCACTGTCTCTACTCTTTTGATTCTCTTGGAAATTAATACTGCCGCACCACCCACGGCAACGAAATATACTGCCTTATACTTCCTCATTGCTTCGATTGTATCTTTACTCCGCCTCCCCTTTCCAATCGTTCCCTTTAATCCCCTCTTTAAAAGGATGGGGGTGTAGGGGTCCATCCGGCCACTGGTGGTGGGCCCGGCAGGACCAATCACCATTCCCGGTCTGCACGGAGCAGGACCAGCATAATAGATTACTTGCCCCTCCAGAACAAAGGGTAGCTTAGGCTTGTGGTTTTCTCTTGCGGCTTTCTCTAATTCATCAACGATGCGCTTATGAGCCTGGTCTCTCCCGGTATAGACTATTCCGTTTAATAGAACCTTATCGCCTATCTTCAGTTTAATTATTGTCTCTTCATCCAGTGGTGTTTCGATTCTAATGGGGTTTACCATAAAGCCTCTTAATTATGGGGACACAATACTTAATTGAACACGGAATTAAGTATTGTGTCCCCCGAATTATCACAAGACTATTGTTGCATGCCGGACAGCGTGGCACTGCAGGTTTATGGCTAAAGGTAGACTGGCTATATGGCAGGGATAGGGCTCAATGTGAACAGCTAAAGCAGTAGTGGAACCACCCAACCCCTGAGGACCCAGTCCCAAATTATTTATTTCCTTAAGAAAATCTTCCTCTATTTCCGCATAGAAAGGTTCAGGATTCTTCGAACCTATAGGACGCAACAGCGCCTTCTTGGCCAGCTTTGCCACCCCTTCAAAAGTGCCACCAATTCCCACTCCCACTACCAGAGGTGGACAGGCATTCGCTCCTCTCTCCCTTACCCAATCCAATACAAATCTCTTCACCCCTTGCACTCCTTCTGCCGGAGTGAGCATTTTTATTGTGGACATATTTTCGCTGCCGGCTCCTTTGGGCATAACTGAAATCTTAAGTCTATCTCCAGGAATAATATCTATATGCACCCAGGGAGGAGTATTATCGCCTGTATTCTTGCGCCGAAGCGGGTCCTTAACTACTGACTTTCTCAGGTATCCTTTCTTATAGCCGTTTCTTACTCCTTGGTTAATTGCTTCGTAAAAATCTCCTCCATTAACTCCAACCTCCTGCCCCATTTCCACAAAAATTGTGGTAAAACCTGTGTCCTGGCACATAGGAAGTTTCTCTTCTTTAGCCAGGCGATCGTTCTCTAAAATCTGTTCCAGTACCTCCTTGCCCGTGGGTGATTCTTCATCTTTTAACATTTCCTTAATAGCTTCCCACGCGTCCTCGCTCAAAGTACAATTTGAGGAGATACAGAGAGTTTCTACTGCTTGAGTAACATCTTGTGAAGTAATCTCTTTCATCTTACTTCTCCTCTGGCAAAGGAATAAACCCTTCTTTCATTAAAGATTCAGTCTCTTCTCTGGCAACACGAATGGTCTCTGAGGCCTTTCTGTACAGTTCTTCTCTACTCAATTTAACCCGCACTATTCCTTGTCTAATAGCTTCCATTCCCACTGCTACTGCCTCACGGGGAAAGACTTCCCACTCATCCATAGTAGGAATCACATACTCTTCGTTCAGTCCTCTTTCTTCAGCACATTTCGCCAGTTCTTTCGCCGCGGCGATGCACATCTCATCGGTTATGGTCTCTGCTTGCACATCCAGAGTCCCCCGGAAAATGCCAGGAAATCCAAGGGAATTGTTTACCTGATTGGGAAAATCGGAACGCCCGGTGGCAACTACTCTTGCCCCTGCCTCTTTTGCCTCCCAGGGCCAGATTTCAGGAATAGGATTGGCACAGGCAAAAACTACTGGGTCCTTAGCCATCTTTGCCACCCATTCTTTTTTGACCGTACCCGGGCCAGGTTTAGATAAAGCTATTAAAACGTCCATCCCTTCCATAATCTCAGGAATATAGCCAGTCCTTCCTTCAACATTTGTCTTCTGGCAGAATTCCCACTTCTCTTTGTGGGTCTTTTTGAGCTCTTTTCTATTCTTATGGAGTGCTCCCTTGCTATCACACATAATAATATTTTCTGGCTTAGCCCCATAGGCAATTATCATCCTGGCAGTACATATATTAGCTGCACCTGCCCCGATCATAGCAATCTTCACTTTTTCTATTTTCTTGCCTACGATTTTTAAGCTGTTAATCAGGCCAGCCAGGGTCACCGCAGCTGTCCCCTGCTGGTCATCATGCCAGACAGGAATTTCGCATTCTTTTCTAAGGCGACGCAGTATCTCAAAACATTTTGGCTGGGCAATGTCCTCAAGGTTTATACCGCCAAACGATGGTTGTAATAACTTTACGGTGTGAATGAACTCTTCCGGCTCTTTAGTATCCAGACAGAGCGGAAAAGCATCTACGCCTCCCAGATACTTGAAAAGGAGCGCCTTCCCTTCCATAACCGGTAAAGCTGCTGCCGGACCGATATCTCCCAGACCCAAAACCCTGGTTCCATCAGAAATAATCGCCACAGTATTCCACTTGTTAGTATATGTGTATACTAGATTTCTGTCTTCATAGATTGCCTTGCAAGGCGCGGCTACGCCGGGAGTATACCAGATTGCAAAATCATCAAAATTTCTCACACAGCACTTCGCTACTATCTTAATTTTTCCTCGATAAAAGGGATGTAGTTTCATCGCTTCTTTTGCTGGTTGGCTGGCTTTAGCCAAAAGTTCTTTTTCGTCTACCATAGACCCACTCCGGTTAAAAATTGGATAGCCAAGCAGAGCTTTGCTCTGTAGCTACATTAAATTTCTGGGATTTTTGGTGGTGGTATTTAGAATTGTTTCAAAAATCTAAGGTCATTTTCGAAGAACAAGCGCATGTCATCTATGCCATATCTCAACATGGCAATCCTTTCCACACCCATACCAAAAGCAAACCCGGTGTACTTCTTCGTATCGTACTTCACAAATTCAAAGACTTTAGGATTGACCATGCCCGCGCCCAGAATTTCCAGCCATCCACTCTGTTTACACACAGAGCAGCCTTTACCCGCGCAGATAACACATTGAATGTCCACCTCTACGCTCGGTTCTGTAAAAGGGAAAAAACTGGGTCGAAAACGAACTTTGGTCTCTGGACCGAACATTCGATGAGAAAAGTGGGTGAGAACTCCTTTCAAATTGGCAAAGCTGACCCCTTCGTCAACCAGAAGTCCTTCCACCTGATGGAACATCGGCGAATGAGAAGCATCGATTGCATCTCGGCGGTAGCATTTGCCCGGGGCAATAATAGCCAAAGGAGGAGACTGCTTCTCCATAACCCGAATTTGAACTGGAGAAGTATGAGTGCGTAAAAGCACCCCCTCCTTTATATAAAGCGTGCTCCACATATCTCTTGCGGGATGGTGTAAATCCATGTTGAGAGCTTCGAAATTATAATACTCCGTTTCCACTTCCGGACCGTCCACAACGCGAAATCCTAAAGAGACAAATATATTCTTAATCTCATTCAGTGTTAGAGTAATTGGATGTTTCTTTCCTAAACTGAATTTCTTACCCGGCAAAGTAACGTCAATTGCTTTTTTCTCCTCTTTTACCTCTTTTCTCTTAAGTTCTATCTCTTTTTTCTTCTTATTCCATTCACTAAATGTCTCATTTCTAACCCGGTTGGCGAGTTCCCCGGCTTTTGGTCTCTGTTCGGCCGGCAGGCTGCTGATAGCCTTAAAAATTTCCATAAGTAGACCTTTTCTTCCTAAGTACTTGATTCTTAATTTTTCTAACTCTTCGGGAGCACTTATCCTGGCAATCTCTTGCCTGAACGATTTTCTTAACTCTTCTATTCTATCTGCCATTTCTATATCTTGCATCATTTCCCCACTATTTTTTCCAGATGTTTACTCGCCAGTTGATGACCGGGATTGAGCTCCAGCGCCTTGGTATACATCCGGCTGGCTTCATCGGGCAAATTCTTACTTTCGTATACAATACCTAAGTTATAGTAGATTTCTGCATTTTTTTCGTCAATCTTGGACGCTTCTTTGAATTTCTCAATTGCCTCATCGTATTTTTCATTAAGAAAATAAAACTTGCCCAATTCAATAAGTTTCTCTACTTTTTGTTTTCGGTCTTTTATCCTGGCAATCTTTGCCTCAAGATTCTTAAAATCTTTTTTTTCATCCTGAACCATCTCAGATTATCCTCCCCCCGAAGAGTCGGGAAATCTAATTATTTTCTATAGACTTCTCAGTTTATCTATGTTTTTATTATCCCCCAGAACCACCAGAATATCGCCATCGGCAATTTCTTCATCTGCTTTGGGAGTAATCAGAATCTCTTCTTTAAAATCGGACTCTCCTGTGTCCGTCAAATAAGGTAGTTTCTTTTTAATGGCAATTATGTCTACTCCGTGTTTTGCCCGCACGTCAATCTCTTTCAGGCTTCTTCCAATAAAACTTTTCGGCGCATGAACCTCCAGAATACTATATTCTGGAGATAAAGATATGTGCTCCAGAATGTCCGGGGCAGCAAGGCTCTTGGCAACTCTAACCCCCGTATCTCTCTCCGGGAAGATCACACGAGTTGCTCCCACCTTGCGCAGCACAGTTCCGTGAGAAGGAGAGACAGCTTTAGACACAATAGTCTTAATCCCAAACTCCTTCATCAATAAAGTTATCAGAATGCTCGCTTCCATATCTTCCCCGGTAGAGACAATCGCCACATCCATTTTGTCTACACCCAGGGCACGCAGAGCTTTCTCGTCGGTCGCATCAGCCTGCACTGCTTGGGTAACGATGTCCGATATTTCTTTAACTTTCTCCTCGTCTTCGTCAATCGCCAGCACCTGGCAACCTTTCTCCGCAAGAGTTTTAGCTATAGAAGCGCCGAAAATCCCCAACCCGAGCACAACACATTGTCTCATATTGTTCAACCTCCTCAGCCCACCAGGACCTTTTTTTCTGGATAACGGAACCCCAGGTCTTTCACTTCACGAATCATCGCCACCCCTATGGTAAGAGGTCCCAACCTTCCCACAAACATAGTAATAATTATTAACGCCTTACCCAGATTGGAAAGTCCGCCGGTAATTCCTGTGGACAACCCTACCGTGCCAAAAGCAGACATCGTCTCAAAGAAGACCCTGATGAATTTATAACTTTCTCCACCGGTAATAAGCACAGTAATAATAACAATGAACAGTATCGACAAAAAACCGACCACAAAAGATTTATTAATAACGTCACCCGGTATACGATGTTTGAAAAGCGTAACGTCCTTTCTCCCTTTCAGAGTAGCCCATACTGTAGCAAGCATAACTCCAAAAGTAGTAGTCTTAATCCCTCCGCCAGTACCTCCGGGTGAAGCACCGATGAACATTAAGATAATAGTGAGAAATAGACTTCCCTGCATCATTCCCCCCACGTTGATCACGCTAAATCCGGCTGTGCGCGGCGTCATTGCCTGAAATAGAGAAGCCATAATTTTTTGTCCTCCGGGCAATCCACCCAGCGTGGAAGGATTTTTATATTCCAGGAGGAAGAACCCAACTCCACCTAAGACAATCAAGGCCAATGTAATTGATAAAACGAATTTAGTGTGGACTGAAAGTTGGGGAAATTTGCGATACCTGAGATAATACAGGTCGCTGAGCACGACATATCCCAGTCCTCCAATGAAGAACAAACATAGAACCGTCAGGCAAACAACCATATCTCCCCGAAACCCTCGGAAACTATCGCTAAATAAGGCAAAACCTGCATTACAGAATGCTGATACAGCATGAAATATTCCTAAATATATTGCTCTGGGAACGGGATATTGTCCCATCCATCGTAAACTCAAAATCGTCGCCCCGATAATCTCCAGAACAAGGGTTACTTTTAGAACATATTTTGCAAACTGAACCACGCCTCCCAGGCTGAATTGAGGCATCGATTCCTGCATTATTAATCTTTCTTTAAGAGTTATTGTCCTGCCAATAAGCAAAAGCAGAAAAGTAGCCATGGTCATGTAACCCAAGCCACCTATCTGGATTAGCAGAAGAATAACAATCTGGCCAAACAAGGAAAAATAATTTCCCGTGTCATGAACTATTAAACCGGTAACGCATACAGCGGAAGTTGCCGTAAACAGAGCGTCAACAAGTGGTTGCCTATTCCCGCTGGCAGTAGCTTGTGGCAAAGAAAGAAGAACCGTGCCCAGAAGGATAACGGTCAAAAATCCAAGGACGACTATTTGAGGAGGAGAAAGCGACTGATTTTTAGCCATAAAATCTCCTTCCCATTCCCGTCACCCCAAGGGGCGACCCAACGACTAACTAAGAATTTTCTGCTTGCGGGATTTCTTTCTTATTCTTATTCGCCTCAAGGGCGATAGCCACCAACTGAGAAAAGGCATTCGTATCGTTCACCGCCAAATCGGCCAGGATTTTTCGGTTAATTTGAACTTTTGCCTTTCTCAGGCCACTTATAAATTGACTATAAGACATGCCATTCAGGCGAGAAGCAGCATTTATTCTGGTAATCCACAGGGAACGAAATTCCCTCTTTTTCCTTCGGCGGTCCCTGTAGGCATACTGCAGGCTTTTATCCAGTTGTTCTGTTGCGTGGCGATAAAGATGCTTCTTGCCCATCCGATAACCCTTGGTTAATCGAAAGAGCTTCTTCTTTCGCCTTCTGGTAGTTACACCGCCTTTTATCCTGACCATTTTCCTAACCTAACCCCATATATAATTTGATAGAAATGTTCCCGATTAAAAATCGGGATGCATAATCCTTATCCATAAGGTAAAAGTTTCTTTACTAACCTTTTATCTCTGTGTATTGACGTGCTCGACTTTCTTAGTTTTCTTAATCTTTTAGGGCTCTTCTTCGTTAATTTATGCCGGGCACCTACTCTCTTGTGCTTAATTTTGCCCTTAGCTGTAAATTTAAACCTCTTTTTAACACCACTATGAGTTTTTATCTTAGGCAAAATATACTCCTATCTGAATCGGTCTTCGCTACGTTCTCTCTTTCCCTTTACAAATACTACTCTTTTTTCCGCTCAGCCTTTCCCTTTTTCTTGGGAACAAGCAACATCGTCATCCGATACCCTTCCAGACGTGGTTCTTGCTCACAGCT
The DNA here is from genome assembly GCA_011773355.1 of bacterium. Lineage (GTDB taxonomy): Bacteria > UBA6262 > WVXT01 > WVXT01 > WVXT01 > WVXT01. The sequence goes on along the minus strand of WVXT01000098.1, from coordinate 2,515 downwards.
GGCTATGGTGGAAAAATTTCCCTTTATCGTTTCCAGAAGCTTCCTGCCTAAATCAGCGTGACTGGCTTCTCTTCCTTTGAAAGTAATTGTGATTTTTACCCTGCGGCCAGTCTGCAAAAATTCCTGGATGTNNACGCATTCTCACTTCTTTTAACTGACCCAACCTCCTGTGTTTGTGCGCCTCCCTGTCTCTTTTTTTCTGTTCATAACGGTACTTGCTATAACTCATAATTTTGCAAAGAGGAGGCGTCTGCCCGGGAACAATCTCTACTAAATCCAGCTGTTTATTCCGCGCGGCAAGCAAAGCTTCTCTGGTTTCTACGACCCCTTGCAATTTACCTTCTTCGTTTATCAACTTGACCTGCTTATCTCTAATGCCTTCATTTACTCGCAACTTCGCTTTTTTTATTATAAGCCATCACCTCCTGAAACATAAAAAAAGTCCGCCGTAGACGGACCTCGTAGTTTTCTATCTCGGAAATGACAACCTTTTCGGAAATTCCTTAAGGTGAGGCATAGCCTACTTCTACAAAATTATATATACAAAATACCTTCCTGTCAAGTTAAAAAATCTGTTTTTTGTGACAAGAACTTTGAGCCTTTTTGCGCGAACTGTCCCAAAAATTTTTTATTTGTCTTCTTCCAGCTCCTAATTAAATACCTGCTCATAAGAAACAATTTAAATCTGCCAATAGTATAGAACTTTTTCCACGCGCTCAAAACCTTATTTTGAAGTTCAGAGGCGCTAAGCTTCTTTGGCTCAAACACTACGTGGGTGCCATCATATAGCGACCAATCCCTGGTAAAAATTCTACCTTGTGAACTCAACTGTTCAAAAAGCTTTGTTCCCGGAATAGGAAAAAGAATAGAAAACTGAACGGTATCCAATTTCGTGCTCTGGCAGAACCTGACTGTCCTCTCGATTGTATCGATATCGTCCGCATCAGACCCCAGCACAAAAAAGCCGTGAACCTTTATATCCTCCTTAGCAAGCCTGCTGATACAGTACCTGATATCATCCATAGCCTGGTGTTTCTTATACAATTTCAGTGTTTCAGGATTAATTGATTCAAAGCCAACCATGAGAAGTCGGCAATTGGTTCTTGACATAAGCTTCAGGAGCTCAGTATCTCTTGCTACCTCCACCCGAACTTCTGCTGTCCACCTAAAATTCAATTTGCGTCTCAGACATTCTTCCAGTAAGACCTTTATCCTCTCTCTGTCAGCCGTAAAGTTATCGTCTGAGAAGAAAAACTTTCGGAAACCCTGCGAGATACGCAATTCCAATTCCTCAAGAACATTTTTCGAACTTCGAAAACGATACTTCTTTCCGAACATCCGAGTAACTGAACAGAAAACGCAGTCGTATGGACATCCTCTGGAAGTTAAGATCGATATATATTTGAACTTCGCACTTCCATTACGCAGCAGCCTTAAATCCGGAAAAGGAAGCGTGTCCAGGTCCTGCACAGGAATTCCCTCAACCACACGCGAAACCCCTCTACTATTATTCACCACATCAGAGATCACTCTTTCCGCCTCTCCCTTTATTACTATATCGGCATGTTGCAATGCTTCCTCAGCCATAAAGGTAGCGTGGGGGCCTCCTATAATTACTCTCACATTGGGTCTGGCCTTCTTCAGGGCATCGGCGATACGGTAAGCTCTCTGTGC
>WVXT01000098.1:0-804 GCA_011773355.1 bacterium | reverse complement strand
TCTTTTTAGAATTGCGCCCAGATAGAAAGCTCCCAAGAGAGGTACCATGGTTAAACCATAAGCATTAAAATCCGCTCTGGGCTGAATAAAAGTAACTTTGCTCATCCTGCCTTCCTATCGGCAATCTCTGCGGTCGGGCACTGTTTACAGTGCCGATTGGTGGGACAATTTTCGGAGTGCCGTTTTCGTCCCCCTGCCCCTTCCAGAAACTGGAACGTGGTCGAGAAAGGACGATCCCGATAAGTATTGAGAGCACAATTCGCACTTCCGTTTTTTATTCGCATTTATTTTTTGTCTTCTATTTCTTTCAATACATCTTCAATGAATTGGTCGACCTTAAGCGCACCGAGGTCTTTCTGGTCTCTTCTTCTTACAGCGACTGTTCCAGCTGCAGCTTCCCTTTTCCCAACGACCAACATATAGGGAATTTTCTGAAGCTGGGCGTCGCGAATCTTTTTATCTATTTTCTCGTTGGCAAAATTTGCTTCTACTCTTATAGACTTTTCTTTTAACTTATCATAAACTTTCTGTCCATACCCTACTTGTGAATCGGTAATAGTAAGAACCGTTGCCTGCACGGGAGCAAGCCATACGGGAAAAGCACCTGCATAATGTTCTATGAGAACCCCAAAGAACCTCTCCAGGGAACCCAGAAGTGCCCGGTGAATCATTATTGGCCGGCGACGTTGCCCGCTGACGTCTATGAAGGTCATATCAAATCTCTCGGGAAGATTAAAATCTACCTGGATAGTGGAACATTGCCATGCCCGACCCAATGAGTCCTTTATTTTTATGTCTATTTTC
>WVXT01000027.1 GCA_011773355.1 bacterium | reverse complement strand
CATACTTCTGCCTCCTGAAAAATTAGCATTTTGTTACTTTGGTTTTTGCAAAACCGCGTTCATGTGGAAAGACCGTACTTCTTGTACTGAAAATATTTGCTGAAGGTAAGAATCCGATGCATTTATTAGATTAACGTTTCGTAAAAACCGGTTTGCTTTTTACATAAAGGAGGGGGTTTACAGGTTTACCTTTGTACCAGACTTCGTAATGAACGTGAGACGCAGTAACTGACCCTGTATCACCGGATAAGGCTATGATCTGTCCTCTCTTGACTCTTTCTCCGGGCTTCACCAGTACGGTTGAGTTGTGGGCATAACGGGTGGAGAATCCCTGTCCGTGGTCAATCATTACGCTGCGGCCATAGGTTCCCTGCCAGCCAGCCACTATCACTCTTCCATCAGCGGTTGCTCTGACAGGGGTTCCCTTTAAATTGGCAATATCAATCGCGTAATGGAATTCTCTTCTTTTAGTTAAAGGATGTTGTCGCCAGTTATAGCTGGAAGTAACCCGACCAAAAGTGGGCCATATAGAAGGGGTGGCCAGTAATAAATTTCTCTGGTAGGCGAGATAATCGTTTATCTCGTGGAAACTCTGTTTTCTTTCCCAGGTTTCCCTCTCCAGTGCGTTAAGATTCATCTGGAACAATTCCTTACTGAGGCCATTTCCGCTTTGTAGTACCAATGTAAGGTTACGCGCATCCTCAGCGGAAGGTCCGCCTATTCCACCAAGTTCGACTATATCTTCGGGAGTTTTCATATGTAGTAGTCCTCTGAGTCGCGTGTCCATATCCTTCAATTCACAGATGAGATCCCTCTCTTCTGCCAGGCGCTTTGCGAAGTATTCTGCTTTCTCGCGGAGGTCCTTGTTAGCTCTGACAGTTTCCCTGTAGTTTATTTCTCGACTCATAATGAACACTGAGCAGACCAATGAAAACGTCCATAAAATTAAGACGGAATAGATGAAGTTTAGTGAGAGGCTAGTTCTTATCGGGCGAGACTTATCATGCGGAATTAACAAAATGGTCAATCTTCTTCCCAACCACTTGCGAATTCTTTTTCTCATCACCTGCCCTCCCCCATTTTTCATTATATTAATTCTTTATACAAGAATATTGACTATTTTGTCAAGACTTTTTTACTAGCGTATGAATGAATAGGATTCTTGCTGGTTTCGCTTTTATCAATCCCACTAATATTATATCATAAATATGTTACAGTCATGTTAAAAAAATGTTAATTTTTTGTTAATTTCAGGAAATAGCCCATTTTTCAATAGCGAAAATAGAGACGGGCATAGATAAAATCACCAAACTAAGCCTCAATTATCAAGAAAAAAATTCCCTATTCCCTGTAGGAAGAGGGACAGGGTTACGGGGAGGGATAGAAAAGAATTAAAAGTGAGAAGGTCGCTTTTTTGCTACTTGCAGCTACATCCTCTTTCGCTCAGCAGCTATACAGAATTCAGTTTTTTGTTTGCATTTCATTTGTAAATGTGTTAAAATTAAAAGTTAATTAAGGATTTAACTAACTCGTTTAAGGGGTCTTGAAGTGCACATTGCCACAAAGTATAACCCAAAAGTTGCAGAGAATAGATGGTATAACTTCTGGCTAGAGAAGAAATATTTTCACAGCGAGCCCAGGCCAGAAATGGAGCCATATACTATAGTTATTCCACCTCCCAATATTACCGGCTCCCTCCATATGGGGCATGCTTTGAATAATATTTTGCAGGACATTCTGATTAGACTGAAGCGGATGCAGGGTTATAATGCACTCTGGCTTCCCGGAACAGACCATGGGGGAATTGCCACCCAGAACGTTCTGGAGAAGGAGCTTCTTTCCCAGGGGTTGACTAGGGAGAAGTTGGGTAGGGAAAAGTTCTTGAAGAGGATGTGGGAATGGCGCAGCGAAGTGGGGGATACAATTCTTGAACAGTTAAAGAGGCTGGGCTGTTCCTGTGACTGGGAGCGCACCCGGTTCACTATGGATAGTGTCTGTGAAAGGGCTGTTTTAGAGGCTTTTGTTTACCTTTATAGGAAAGGGTTAATCTATAGGGGTGAGTACATTGTCAACTGGTGTCCCAGGTGCCAGACTGCTCTTTCAGATATTGAAGTGGAACATGAAGAAGTTAGGGGCAAATTATGGTATATAAAATATCCTCTCAAAAGTTCGAAGAGGGGAGTCTCTTTTGTTATGGTAGCTACCACAAGGCCGGAAACTATGTTGGGGGATACAGCAGTTGCTGTTAACCCGAAGGATAAGAGATATAAGGGGTTAATTGGAAGAGAAGTTATATTGCCCATTATGGACCGCCCCATTCCGATTGTTGCCGATGGATTTGTAGATTCTACTTTTGGGAGTGGTGCGGTAAAGGTAACCCCTGCGCACGACCCGGATGATTTTAAGATAGCCCAGAGATACAACCTGCCTAGTGTGAAGGTTATTAATGAGCAGGGAAGGATGACTGAGGCTTCAGGGAAATATCAGGGGAAGGACAGGTTTGAGTGCCGCAAGGAGCTGGTAGAGGAATTAAGAGAGAAAAAGTATCTAGAAAAGATTGAAGATTACAACTATTCGATTGGCCATTGCTACCGCTGTCAGACTATTCTGGAACCGCTGGTATCTGAACAGTGGTACCTGAAGACAGGGGAGATGGCAAAAAAGGCAATTGCAGCTTCCCGAAAGAAGAGAGTGCGCCTCATTCCTGAAGGTTGGAGCAAGCCATATCTGAACTGGCTTGAAGAACTGCATGACTGGTGTATTAGCCGTCAGATCTGGTGGGGCCACAGGATTCCCGTGTGGTACTGCCAGAAGGGATGTTCCCCTGTTGCAGCGGTGGAAAAACCAGAAAGATGTCCCCAATGTGGCAATAGCAAGCTTATTCAGGACCCCGATGTGTTGGATACCTGGTTCTCCTCAGCACTCTGGCCCTTTTCCACTTTCGGCTGGCCAAAAAAAGAGGGCAAGGTTCACGGTAAATCGAAGAATGAGAAGGTAATCGATGACCTTGATTACTATTATCCCACTTCGGTCCTGGTCACAGGATACGAGATTCTCTACCTCTGGGTGGCGAGAATGGTTATGATGGGGCTGACATTGATGGGCGACATCCCCTTTTCTGATGTATACATTCATGGCATAGTGCGAGACGCCAAGGGTAGGAAAATGAGTAAATCTATAGGGAACGTTATCGACCCCTTAGGAACTATGGAGAAATATGGAACTGATGCCCTGAGGTTTGCTATGGCATGCGGTGGGGTGATGGGGAGGGATGTTCAGCTCTCTGAGGATAATTTCAGGGCGGGAAGGAATTTTGCTAACAAAATATGGAATGCTTCGCGGCTGGTGCTTATGAATCTGGAAGGGTTCAAATTGTCTGCCGGCACGCCAACACAAAATACCTCTATCAAAGAAAGACTCACTTTACCTGATAGGTGGATTTTAGACCAGTATAATCGGGCAATAGAAGAGGTGACTATTGCCTTTGAGGAATATGATATAAGCAGGGCGGCAAGGCTGCTCTACGAATTTATCTGGAGTAAGTTCTGTGACTGGTATCTGGAACTGGCCAAAATGAGACTTTATGGCCAGGAGCCGAGTGAGCGAGAGGCGGCTCAGGTTGTGCTCATTTACGTGCTTGAGGGAACGTTGAAGTTATTACATCCAATAATGCCATTCATTACGGAAGAGATATGGCATCTGTTAAATAGCATCTTTCCGGCAGGGAGAGAAGAATCGATAATGGTTTCTTCCTGGCCTCTTCCCGGAAGCGAGGAAAGGGATGAGGATGCCGTAGAGAAGATGGGATTGGTCATAGATGTAATCTCTCAGGTAAGGAATGTGCGTAGCGTAATGAGAATTCCACATGATGAGATGATAGAAGTGTTTGTTAAGCCATCTAATAGAAAACAGAAAACACTTCTGGATGAACACATTCACTATATAGAGAGTTTAGCCAAGGCAAAAGAAGTTATAGCTGATAAGGGCATTAAGAAACCAGAAGATTGTGCCACTGCGGTCGTTGGTGATGTAGAGATATACGTTCCGTTAAAGGGAATGATCGACATCCAGCGAGAAGTAGATAGGTTGAGTAAAGAAATTGAAAAGATAGAAATTGAACTGGAAAGAGTAAATAAGAAATTGAAAAATAAAGAGTTTCTGAAGAAAGCTCCAACTCCAATTGTGGAGAAAGTAAAGAGACAAAAAGAAGAATACAAGATTACAAGAGATAAGTTACTGAGAAATTTGAAGTTAATCAAGGAGTGAGCGAGATGCGTGAGGATGGAAGGCAGAACCACAAGATTCGTCCAGTAAAGATAACGCGGAACTTTCTGAAATATGCTGAAGGGTCTTGCTTGGTGGAAGCAGGGGGAACAAAGGTAATCTGCAGCGCTTCTGTAGAGGATAAAGTTCCACCGCACCTGCACGATACCGGTACCGGGTGGGTAACCAGTGAATATGCGTTGCTGCCCAGAGCAACAGACCCGCGCTCAGAAAGGGAGAGGTTTAAATTGTCCGGACGTACCCAGGAGATTCAGAGACTCATAGGTCGTTCCCTGCGCGGTGTTATCGATTTAAAATTGCTTGGAGAGCGTACAATAATTATTGATTGCGATGTCTTACAGGCTGATGGTGGCACGCGGACAGCCGCCATAACCGGAGGCTTCGTTGCCCTGGTAGACGCAATACGAAAGTTAAGAAATGACAAGAAGATTGCTTCCTTTCCGGTAAAAGACTACCTGGCTGCTATAAGCGTGGGGATTGTTAAAGGAAAGATGCTTCTGGATTTAACTTTTCAGGAAGACAGTTCTGCGGAAGTAGATATGAATGTGGTTATGACCGGAAGCAGAGACCTCGTGGAAGTTCAAGCTACTGGTGAAGAGGCTACCTTTCCTGAAAAGAAGCTACTGGAAATGCTGGGACTTGCCAGTAAAGGCATTGGGGAATTAATAGCGATAGAAAAAGAAATTCTGGGAGACTTAAAGTAGTCGGAGATAGTATGTTGGAAATTGTTCTTGCTACTCGAAATAAAGACAAGGTTAAAGAAATTGAAAAGATACTTAATGGTATCGATGCCAGATTGCTCTCTGTGGATGATTTTCCCGGCTGCCCTGAAGTGAAGGAGGATGGAGAGACACTGGAAGCAAATGCCAAGAAGAAGGCGCTGGCAGTTTCGCGGTATACGAAAAAGTACTCTCTGGCTGAAGATACTGGTCTGGAAGTAGAGGCCTTAGGTGGGGCTCCGGGAATACATTCAGCACGGTTTGCCGGCGATAACTCTACCTATAAAGATAATAATAAGAAACTGTTGAAACTTATGGAGAAATTCTCCCTGGGAGAGAGAAGGGCGAGATTCAGATGCGTAGCTGCTTTAGCCAAGCCTGACGGTGAAGTGGTAACTTGTGAGGGTGTATGTGAAGGGATAATTGCTTTTGAGATGAAGGGAGAGAGCGGTTTTGGCTACGACCCTTTGTTTCTTCTGCCAGAATACGACAAGACCTTTGCCGAGCTGGGAGAAGATATGAAGAACAAGATAAGCCATCGCGCACGGGCGCTGGGCAAAATTAAAGAAATAATTAATAATTGGACAGCATAACAATAATACCGGAGTAGCGAAGCGAAGCTTCGCAATTATAACGTCCCGATTCATCGGGACTTTCTTCATTGACAGAGGCTGTGAATAGGTGTTAGAATAAATTATTAGGGCGGGGCGTGGCGCAGCTTGGTTTAGCGCGCTTGCTTTGGGAGCAAGAGGTCGTCGGTTCAAGTCCGACCGCCCCGACCATTAATAAGAAGGATAATCCTGATTATAAGACATGACAGCCAGTAAGAATGCATTTGAAGAGGAGGAAAGATGGAAAGAATAATTCAAAATGAATATTTCCAGTTTTTGCTAATTGTAATTGGTTCGATTATCTTTGCGAGAATTTTACATTTAGTAATGAGAAAATATTTTAGAAGAATTGCTAAGAGAACAAAAACCGATATCGATGATATCATGCTGAGAATTATTAAGAAACCATTATGTGTTTACATTGTTATTATTGGTTTCTATTTCGGGTTAAAATCTTTATCTGCACTTACGCCTTATTCTTTGTGGATAAATAGGATATTTTTTGTCATTTCCGCACTATTATTATCATTGATTATTGCCAGGATTTTATCTGTTTTGGTATCTCGTTGGCTTAAAGTGCAGAAGGAGTTTGAGAGGACGCCCAGGCTGATTAGCACCGTAGTCTCTATTGCTATATATTTGATCGCTTTTCTGATGATTTTGCGTTATCTTAACATTGAAATAACCCCTTTGGTGGCTACTCTTGGTTTAGGCGGTCTGGCTGTTGGTCTGGCGCTGCAAAATACTCTGGCAAACTTTTTTGCCGGAGTCCATATTATTTCTGATAGACCAATAAATGTTGGCGATTACATCGAAATGGATGGGAACATAGCAGGATATGTTGAGGATATTGGCTGGAGGTCGACTCGCATCAGGACATTGCCCAACACTATTGTAATCGTTCCCAATTCAAAAATCGCTGAAAGTGTGATCGTTAACAATTATCTACCAGTGCAAGAAATGTCTATAGTGCTACAATGTGGCGTTGATTATGGTTCTGACCTAGAAAAGGTGGAGAAAGTCACAGTAGATGTGGCAAGGAAAATACAACAGACAGTTCCTGGCGCAGTAAAGACGTTTGAACCATTCATCAGATATCACACATTTGGCGATTCAAACATTAATTTCTCCATAATCTTAAGAGTGGAAGAGTTTGTTGCCAGGTATTTAGTTACTCATGAATTCTTCAAGGCGCTAAAGGCAAGATACGATAAAGAAAATATAGAGATATCCTGGCCGATAAGGAAAGTCTATACAGCAAAGCAATAGCGCCCTCGTAGCTCAATTGGATAGAGCAGCGGCCTTCTAAGCCGTCGGTTGTCCGTTCGAGTCGGACCGAGGGTGCCATGATGGTGGGTGTAGCTCAATGGTAGAGCACATGACTGTGGCTCATGTGGTTGCGGGTTCAAATNNTGGTAGAGCACATGACTGTGGCTCATGTGGTTGCGGGTTCGAATCCCGTCATCCACCCCAAATTTTATTGGGACGTTTGGGTAATAGGCAGGACAAATGAAATAGGTCCGGTTGTTTTCAGTTAGCTGGAATATTGGATATTAGGGAGAGTAAATGATGAGAATTATTCGCTATTTATTGGTGGTAACATTTTTGGTTGTAGCTATATATGGATGTTCACCTGTGCAAGAAAACGAGGATGTGCTTTTCCAGGTGTCGACTATGAATGCTATTTTTCGAGCAGACTATGATGGAGAGATAACCTATGGAAAGTTAAAGCAGCACGGTGACTTTGGAATAGGTACTTTTGATGCACTTGACGGAGAATTGTTTGCACTGGAAGGTAAATTCTATCGAATAAAAGCAGATGGAAAAGCCTATCCCGTTGATGATTCGATGAAGACACCATTTGCCGTAATAACTTTTTTCCAACCCGACAAATCCGTATTGTTAGATGAGGCTTCTGATTATAAGCAGTTGCGGAAGTATTTAGACAGTCTATTGCCTGCAAAAGACATTTTTTACGCTATTAAGATAGAAGGTACTTTCGAGCATGTAAAGGCAAGAAATATCCCTGGGCAAAATAGGCCATATCCTCAGTTTAGCGAAGTGGTTAAAAATCAGATAATATTTGAATTTGATGATGTACAAGGGACTATGGTAGGATTTTGGTGCCCGGCTTATCTGGAAGAAATCAATGTTCCAGGGTATCACTTCCATTTTATCACTAAAGATAAGAGGATGGGAGGACATTTACTCGACTGCCAGACTGAAAATGTAAAAATTGAAATCGACTATACTCCCGAATTTCATATGGCATTGTCAGAGAGTGGCTAGTTTATCAAAATAGATTTAGATTATGCTATATCTTATTTTTACTATAGATGGAGATTGGAAAGAATATTTTGATATTAATTTACCTGAGAAGAAAAGACTCCCCAATGTGGGAGTTATGCAGGGTTTAGTCGAGCAAGAAATAGAAGTAGCAATGCGTAATCTCCAAGGGCGGTTTATTCATTTCATCCATACTTCACCAAGAGCGCGTAATTTTTTTCTCAAAGAACCTTTTATGAAAGACTGGAGACAAATTATTGAAAATAATGGCGATATCGGTATTCACCCCCACGAGGATGATCCACACAGAGCATACTATTTTCAGGATAGTTCGAGAATGAAGGAGGTGATTTCTGGTCAAGTTGATACCTTGCGCAAGCAGGGATTAGATGTTTGTGCTTATCGGGGAGGTTACCTTGCTTTCTTTAGCAACTTAATCCCTATTTTGGAAGAGAAAGGTTTGTATTTTGATTTCTCCTGTGAGCCTGGAAGATACTTGAATGATAGTGGAAGTTTGGTATCTGATTGGAAGGGAGCCCCGACGTCGCTTTATCGAATGAGTTACCAGGACCACCGAAAAGTAGGAAATTCTGGTGTTTATGAGATTCCTGTGGGAACGTCAAAAGGACACTATCTCTATTTTGAAAAATCCACGCCTGAAATTATAGAGAAAGTTGCTTTTGATTTGAGAAAAAAGTCTATGAAAGATTCCTATAATATCGTAGTTTCTGTCTTGACCCACACTTATGAATACACATCCTCAGATGAGATTAGAAATATTGAAGAGAAAATTTCTTTATTGAAAAAGTATGGACGGTTTATAAATCTGAAAGAGTTACATGATATTATTGAAGATCTGCCCGAAAAAAGTTAGGATATATAATAAACCTTGAAATCACCACAGAGTTTCTTAGAATTCCGGGTGTAAGAAAGGAGGGTTCATGGAAAAATGGCAAAAAATTCTCTCAAAAAGTATTATGGATACTGCCACGCTTAGTAAACGTGTCAAAATAGACAAAAAGAAAGTTAATAGAGTAATTAAAAAGTATCCTATGAAAATAAATCCCTATTATTTAAGTCTAATCAGGAAGAAAAATGACCCTGTATGGAAACAGTGTATTCCTGATGCTTCGGAAGTTGAATTATGGGCTGGTAAAAAAGACCCCCTTTTAGAAGAGAAATATTCGCCTGTGGAAAGTTTAATCCACAGATACGAAGACCGGGTTTTGCTGCTGGCAACTAATTTGTGCGCAGGGTATTGTCGTTTTTGTACAAGAAAGAGAAAAGTAGGGATAAAAGAAAAAGTTTTAGAAGGAAAAGGTGCCCAAAAAGCTTTTCGGTACATAAAAAGACATAAGGCTGTGAGAGATGTTATTATTTCTGGCGGAGATCCGCTCTTTTTGGATGATGAAAGAATAGAATACTATCTTAGAAAGCTTAGAAGAATAAGACATGTCGAGATTATTAGAATAGACAGCCGTGTCCCCTGCCTGTTGCCTCAGCGAATTACGCCTAAATTGTGTCATATTTTCAAAAAATACGCTCCTATATATTTTAATACGCACTTTAACCATTCTCAAGAAATAACGAAAGAAAGTGTGAGAGCGTGTAATATTCTTGCTGATAGCGGCGTTGTCTTGGGAAACCAGGCGGTTTTGTTGGCGGGAGTTAACGATGACCCGCGTACTTTAAAGAGGCTTTTTGAAGGATTACTAATGATGCGAGTTAGACCTTACTACCTTTACATCCCTGATGCGGTAAAAGGCACATACCATTTCCGGGTTAGTATAGCAAGAGCGCTGGAGATTATGAGAAGTTTGATAGGATATACTTCTGGAATGGCTGTGCCTCGTCTTATATTAGATCTTGAACGTGGTGGCGGGAAAACTCCTTTACTTCCTAACTACATTTTTAAACATAGAGGCAGAAGATACATATTTAAGAATTTTGAGAATAGAAAATTCTACTATGCTGATGTCAAATGAGGCTCAAAGTTACGGAATGTAATTAACCTAACTTTGCTGGCCGAAGTTGACTCATCGTTCAGCGGGGCATTGGGGATTTTCAGGACTCCATAAGATACGTATTCATAAAAAATGGACATAGGTATAGTACGTGAAAATAGGCCTAATGAAAGAAGGGTAATCTTAAGACCAACAGAACTAAAAGAGATTGCTCTAAAACACACTGTTTATGTTGAAAAAAGCGCTGGTGAAGGCATAGAGATAAAAGATAGCGACTATGAACAAGTGGGCGCCAAGATTGTGGAAAGGAAGCAAGTTTATTCCGGTTCTTTGGTGGTGCGACTTAAAGAGCCTAAAGAAGATGAATTGTCTATGATGAAACCAGGTTCTGCCATAATGTCTATGATGCATCTTCCAGGAAATCCAAATTTGCGTTCTTTGTTGAAAAAATACAGAATAATTGCCATTGCTATGGAAGAAATAAAAGATCCCTTTGGCCGCCGTATGATAGAAGCAGTACATCAGGCAGGTTATTTGGGTATGGAAAAAGGTTTCCAGCTATGGGGCGGAGATCCCTCAAAGTGTGTAATTAAAGTTATGGGATATGGCAATATTGCCTGTGGAGCAATTCAGTGTGCTGCGAGAAAATTTGCCCGAATAGAAGTATTAAACAAAAAAGATTTTAGAAATATGCGGAAACACATCCCGGGAACAGATATTCTGGTAAATGGTATCAACTGGCCTATGGAGAAGAGAGGTAAAGAGTTTATAATCACCCGTGATATGTTGAAACTTTTCACGAAAGGAGCTGTATTACTAGATTTGATTTCCAATCCGCCAGGGCAGTCTCCGATAGAAACTATGCATCCTACGACTCTGGATAACATCTCTTACGTAGTGGATGGCGTTATTCATACTTCCTGTTGGGCCTGGCCAGGACTCGACCCGGTAAATATCTCCCGGAGATATAGTATGCAAGTGGCTCCCATACTTAAGGAAATAGCAGATAAAGGGCTCAATAGCCTTCCACAATATATTAGCCAAGCAGTGCATAAAGAATTTTAATAATTGGAGAAAAAAACCGTCTCCCTTGGGGAGAGGAAAGGGTATTTAAAGGAGAAACTGGCATGAAAATTTCAGATTACCTAAGAGAAGGGATGATTTGCCTCAACCTGAAAGCAACCGCAAAGGAAGAAGCAATCAGAGAATTGGGGAGTTTCATTCGTAAGGCTAAGGAGATAAGTAATTATGAAATGTTCCACAAGGATGTTCTGGAGCGAGAGAAACTCACCACAACCGGGATAGGTCAAGGAGTGGCTATTCCTCATGCCAGAACTGATGCTGTAAGCGGGTTTGTAATTGCCTTCGGCAAGTCTGAACAGGGTGTTGAGTTTGCTTCTCTGGATGGGAAGAAGGCGAAACTCTTGTTTTTGATGGGGACTCCCAAGACTGCCGGACTTGATGAATACCTGGTGCTGCTTGCCCGTTTGACCAGATTATTAAAGGAGGAATCTTTCCGGGAATCGCTTCTTAAAGCCAAAAGCCCTGCTGAGATAGTCGATATTTTTAAGAAATTTGAGAAATAGAAAAGAGGATATTACCTTCAATGGACCTACTATTTTTGATTGGATTAGTTTTAGTTCTGGGACTTATTGGGGGTAAGATTTTCAATAAGTTTAAATTTCCTGCGGTGGTGGGATATCTTATCATTGGTATTTTTCTAGGTCCTTCTGTCTTTGGTTTGTTTAAACTCGACTTATTGGACCGCATGGGTATAATTACTGATTTTGCCCTGGGAATAATTGCTTTTATTATTGGTAACGAATTAAGATGGGGCATTTTGAAGAAATTTGGCGGGAAAATTATCACTATTTTATTCGTACAAGCTATAGCTACATTCATTTTAATAACTTTTGGCGTCTGGCTTTTGACCCATAATTTCGCTCTCAGTTTAATTCTAGGATCTCTTGGCGTAGCCACTGCCCCTGCAGGTACTGTTGCTGTACTTCAGGAATTTAGAGCGAAAGGTCCTTTAACTACTTCGCTTTTGGCTATAGTTGGGCTTGATGACGGTTTAGCGCTTATAATTTATGGTTTTGCCAGTGCTTTAGCTATGGTCTCAATTGGGGGTAGCCAGGGAATCAATTTCCAGAACATTTTGGAGTGGCCTTTGCTTCGAATCTCAGGTGCTGTAGTTCTGGGAATTCTATTGGGATTGGCATTATCCTACGTTGTAAGAAAGAGGCATGATAAAAATGAGATTTTGACATGGTCTCTGGGAGCTGTCTTAATCTGTGCTGGTCTGGCTAATATCTTAAATTTTTCACTAATTCTGACTACTATGGCTCTGGGAATGACCGTGGCAAATATATTTTCGCTCTCTGGTAGGAGAACTTTTGAGGCTATCCAGTCGATAACTAATCCTATTTACATTGCTTTTTTTGTTTTGGCTGGTGCTCATCTGCAAATGGGACTACTTCCTAAGATGGGACTTTTGGGTCTTGTCTATATTTTGGCGAGAGCATTGGGCAAAATTGGAGGAGCTTCTTTGGGAGCACATATCTCAAAAGCAGAGACGAATATGAAAAAATATTTAGGCTTTGGTCTACTTTCACAAGCAGGAGTAGCTATTGGTCTGGCTATGATTGTCCAGAGAGAGTTCGGGGTTTATGGAGAATTAGCAACTGTGACTATTACTATTATTACAGCGACTACAATTATTCATGAAATTTTGGGCCCTGTGGGGGTGAAGTATGCTATTGCTAAAGCAGGAGAAATTGGGCACGGCTAGTAAGGAGATATTGTCATGGAACTTCTGGTAATTGTACTCAATAAAGTTGACCTGTTGAACGATCTTCTTTCTATTCTCGTAGAAGTAGGAATAACCAGAGCTACTGTTCTGGATAGCGAAGGTATGGGGCATCATCTTGCTTACGAAGTGCCTATATTTGCTGGCTTGAGGAAAATGTTGGGAGAGGCAGGAGCACACAATAAGACTATCCTTGCTTTGATTGAGGATGAGAAATTGGTTTCTGAACTGAAAAAATTGCTGAAAGAAGTAAAAATCGATTTTACTCAATCGGGGATGGGAATTATGTTTACTGTGCCAGTGGGTAACGTCATTAAATCTGAAAATGAGTCCTTGTAAAGATGATGTAATTCGGGGACACAATACTTAATTATTTTTAATTATTGAAACTCGCCCTCCGAACTTTTGAAAATTCTGCCTAAACTCCTATGACATAGGCAAACACGGGTGGAACATAAAATGTTAAGAGATTGTACTTGAATTTCCGAGACAATGATAATAATATTAGAAAGTGAAAGGCGGCCGAACAAGATAATTAAGTATTGTGTCCCCATAATTCTGAGGAATATTTAATGGACGAAGAAAAAGAATCCAAAGTAAAACCTATAGTGGAAAAATGTATTAAGGAACTAAGTCTGACTCTGAAGACAATGGGTATTTACCCTTCCAACCATCCTGCTATTAAGTCTTCTGTGGAGCGTCTGTATACTACTATGGAGACTCTTTTTGAGTCGTCTTCTGAACTTAAATTAGAAATAGCCCAGAAGAATCTTCTGGCAGATGGTCAGCTTCTGGACAGGACTAATGAAATATTTAGAGATTTCGCCCTCCAATTTCATAGGCGGGGAGTGGCCTCTGTTACCTTTAACAAGGATTTGAATACGGAGGAGTTAAGGGCTTTTTTGGAGGTTGCTTCTACAGAACCAAAGATGCTCCAGAAAGAAGGTGGATTCTTAAAGCTTTTTCAAGGGAAAAAAATTACCCATATTGATGTAGTAGAAATTGACTACGAGAAGGTTTTCGGTGTTGAAGAAGAGATAGGTGAAGCGAAAGAAGCGGGTAAGGTTAGAAGCGAGGAAGAGATATGGACTGACTTGATAAGGGGACTCGACTTGTCCAGTGGGTTGAGGTTGGGTGAAGTCGAGCATAATTTTCTTTTGCACTTGGAAAGGGACCCTGAGAAGATGGCTACTTACCTGGAGAAGGTGGCTTGGAAAGGTTCTCTGGGTAGTAGCGATCTGGGAGGGGTTGCTGTCAGAAGAACTATCAATGGTATAGGAAACTATATTTTTAAGAACCTTCCTCAAGAGAAGGAAATTCATAGAAAGAGATTAGCTGAGGTGGTATCCTATCTCGACCCGAAATTAAGAATCCAGTTAATAGATGCAGAAATTGACATCGAACCGGGTCAAATAGATGTGGTAAGAGAGATAATTCCCGATTTGTCAAATTCCGTGGTAATGGAAATGATGACCCTGGTTGTCAGTACCGAAGGCAGGGTTACGGAGCGTTTAGTGAAGCTTTTCCACAAGATTGTCCCCGAGGAGGAAAGGAAAAGAGAGATAATTCCACTTTTTGGAGATAGTTTGGCCGATATGACCGGAAAGGAAGACTCTTTGTATATGCGCCGGCTGATCGAGGACCTTTTCCTTTCCAAGCCTACAGAGGAGTTCATTTCCGAGGCCTACAAAAAGACACTCCAAGAATTGAATGAACAGATTTCATCCATTAGGGAGATAAAAGAGTATGCGGATTCTCTTAATGAGAGGAGGATAGAAGAACAGGCCTGCACTGTACTTACGGACTTAATCAGGTTGGAGACTGAATCTACCGACTATGAGGAGATCGCTAAGAATTTAAGTAAAGCGGGTATGGATTTCTTACTTACCGGGAGATATGAAAAAGCTAAAGAGATTATTGACGTCTTAATTGAGGAAGTCAGTCCGGAAAAGGGAAGGACTGATAAACAGAGTAACGCTTGTAGAGAAGCTTTGGAAAGATTGAGAGATATTGGAATTGTGCGTGACCTGGTTGCAGCGCTCAGGGATTGGGGCAAGGAGAAATACGAGACGATCCAGTTGATTCTCCTTCAGATGGGTGAAATTGCGGTGGTTCCTCTCCTGGAGGCGCTCGGTAGAGAAAGCGATAGATCACTTAGAAAGAAGATTATCTCTGTGATTGTCGGTTTAGGGGAAAAGGCAATTCCGGAAATTGTCCGAAGGTTTTCCGATAAGAACTGGTATGTAGTTAGAAATATGGTGAGAATCTTGAGGGAGATAGGAACGGAAAAGGCGGTGCGTTATTTGAATATACCTCTTAAACACGAAGATCCACGGGTGCGCAAAGAGGTTGTTTATGCTCTGAGCGCCATAGGGGGTAAGGAATCTTTCAGTTTAGTTTCTCGCATGGCGGACGACCCGGATGGAGAGGTCAGGCGGGGGGCTATTAAGTATCTGGGCGCTATGAGGAGTAAAGGAGCTGTTCCTCTCCTGGTGAAATTGATTGCTCAAAGGAATCTCTTTGGACGTAACAATTCCCTGATCATTTCTGGAATTGAGGCTCTGGGAGAGATAGGCGCTGAAGAGGCGGTTCCCGGGTTGGTTCGACTGCTTGGAAAAACGACTCTCTTTGCCAGAAAGAGAAACGATGAGGTGAGAATAGCGGCGGCCACTGTCCTGGAGAAGATAGGAAATGAACAGGCTATGGAGGCTCTGGCGCGGGGAACCAGATATAGGAGAAAGATTGTCAGGCAAATGTGTGAGAGGTTGATTCAAAAGCATAAACAGAGTAAAAAGCAAGATTAATGGGAAGGCCGTATGGATGAGAGATTAGCAGAAGATTTCATAACTTATCTTTCTAATGCTACCAGAAATAAGACTATCTATCCTTCGGGGCATCCGATAATAGTGCGTTCTTTAATGAGGACTTTCCAGATTTTGGAGAATTTGCTGGAAGAAAAAAATGAGATAAATATAGCGCTTATAGGCGATGAACTAATATTTGAGGGGACGGCTCTGCACGAAATTAGTGCAGCCCTTTATGGTTTTACCAGGGGGTTACGGCAAAGAGAAATAGAGAAGATTACTTTTCTTAAAGGAATAAAAAGCGAGGAGTTCTCAGGACTTATTGATATTTTGAGTATGGCACAGGAAAAGCTCAAAAATAGCGGTGGTCCCATCAAAGTATTGGATTCCAGGGGAGTCAAAAATATAACCCTGGGTAAAATCGGAGCTCCCAAAGAGGTTCAACTGGAACCGGTTCGTGGGGAGGAATTTAAAGCCCAGGCTAAGCAATATTATAGGGACGCTGTTGACGCAATAAAAAGGATAGTCGAGGATATCAGGTTCAAAAAGACCATAAATATAGAAAAGGCCCGCTTTGCCATAAACAGTATGGTGGCCAGTATTCAGAGGAATAGGACGCCCCTGGTAACCCTGGCTTCTCTTAAGGCTCACGATGAATATACCTTTAGCCACGCAGTAAATGTTGCTGTGCTTACTATTGTGCAGGGTGAAGCATTGGGTCTGGACAGGCAGACGCTTAATGACCTGGGAGTAGCTGCTCTCCTACACGATATGGGGAAGCTTAATGTTCCGGAGGAGATTCTTAAGAAGCCTGGTAAGTTGACTTCTGAGGAGTTTGACTTGATAAAGTTACATCCTGCCGATGGGGCAAAAATATTAATGAAAACCGCGGGCATAAGTAAACTGGCATACGTGGTTACCTTCGAGCATCATATAAAATATGACCTTAGTGGGTATCCTGTCGTTTCTCGAGAAAAAGGAGGGTTGAATTTAGGTAGTATGCTGGTTCGTATAGCCGATACATATGATGCTATGAGGAGCAACCGCTCCTATGCCAAAGAGGTGCCACCGGAAAAGACTATAAAAGAGATGGAAGAATCCTCAGGGAGAGAATTTGAACCCGTCCTTTTAAGAAAGTTTATTAGACTGATTGGCATTTATCCTCCGGGCACTTTTGTTAGACTGGACACAAATGAGATCGGTTTTGTCTTCCAGACAAATCCAGCTGACCCTTATCGGCCGAGGACGAGAATAGTTATTGATAGCAACGGTTCTAAAATAGAGACTCCCCAGGAAATAGATCTCGAGGAGAAGGTTCCTGAAACAGGCAATTTCAGGCGTTCGATTAAGGAGTCGGTAGACCCTGAACAGCTTGGGCTTGTCCCTGACGAATATCTGTAAAAAGGGCACAGGCTACTTTCTTATTTGTTCTCCATTGAAAAGTAGCCTGTCTCATTTTTCCTCCCGATTTCATAGGACGATCCCCATCGCTCGATTGACGAGATTGATGTCCCGGAGGGAATATGTTGAGGAAGAGTATAAAGATGAATGTCAATAGATTATGTTGCAAGCTGACTATAGTTGCTTTTACCTTACAGGTTCTCGTTAGCATTGCTTTTGCAGAAGAGATTTTAACTCTGGAAAAGTGCATAAATCTGGCTCTGGCTAATAACCAGGATTTGAAAATTGCGCAGAAGAGGATTCTTGAATCAAAGGGAAGAAAACAGGAAACATTTGGAAATTTTTTGCCAAAGTTGAGCGCTTCAGGTAGTTATACCAAGTTGAAAGAGTCGCCCAGAATGAGCGTTCTCTTTGGTGGCATTGAGCAGACTTTCGAGTTGGGCCCTGACTATTTGTATAGCACACAGTTGACTCTCAGACAGCCTCTATTTGCCTGGTGGAAGATATACCATGCAGATGAGCAGGCGAGGCTCAACTATGGCCTGGTTAATGAAGAGTATAAAGAAATGAAAAATAGCATCATTTTTGATGTGAAAAAAGCTTTTTATAATCTCCTCCTGGCCAGACAGTTCGTGGTAATTGCTGAAGAAGCAGTGAATGTAACAGATACTCACTATAAGACTACGCGGGCCCTTTACAAAGAGGGGAGGGTTTCGGATTATGATGTCTCCCGGGCTAAGGTACAGTTGGTCAATAATCAGACAAAATTGATTAAGGCCAGGAATAACCTGAAGTTAGCAAGGGAAGAACTTCTTCTTTTACTGAATACAGAATTAGAAGAGGATTGGAAGATAAAAGGAGACTTCCCTCGGGAGAAGAGAGAAGTCAGTTTGCAGGACGCAATGGAGAAAGCGCTTCGGGAGAGGTCGGAAATAAGGCAATTGATGATTCAAGAAAAAGTGGGTAAAGTTTCTATCAAGTTAGCCAGGGCTGAGAACCGGCCGAATTTGGATTTCCTGGCTAATTATGAGTATACCAATCCGTTCTATAATAAAGAAGAGTGGGGTGAAGCCTGGAATGTAATTCTTTCTTTGAACTTTCCGCTGTTTAGTGGGCTTTCCGACCTGGGAAGGGTTAACCAGGCAAAAGCGGGATTGGAGCAGGTGAAAATTTTGAGAAATCAAGTTGAACAGAGAATAAAGCTGGAAGTGAAGAAGGCTATTTTTGATATGGAAGAGGCTCGGGAACGGATTGAAGCACAGGAAGAGAATGTGAAGCTGGCGCGGGCGAATCTGAGAATTGCCCAGGAAAGATACAGGCAAGGGTTAATGTCCGAAATTGAATTGCGTGATGCTCAGCTTTCTCTTACTCAGGCTGAGACGGACTATTTTCAGGCGCTCTACGACCATAATGTTGCCGGTGCTTTTCTGGATAGAGCTATTGGCAAATATCAATAGTGACAAAAAAGGGGGAAAGAAAAGGAGGAAGGAATTGAAAGGGAAAAGTGTGGTACTTATCGTGGTATTGCTGGTTGTTAGTCTGGTCGGCTATAGGATAATAAGGTATAACATAGCAAAAAGAAACATAAAAGACTTTACGGAAGAAAAAGTTACTTTCGTTAAGACTGTCCCGGCGGGAAGAGGAGATATAGAAGAGATAATATATCTCAATGGCGATATTCGTGGTTTGAGGGAGGTGGACGTCTATACCCGGGTTTCGGGAAAGTTAATTAAGAAAATTAAGGAAGAAGGGGAAAGTGTCAGGAAGGGTGAAGTTGTTGCTCTAATCGACCGTGATGAACCTGCCTTAGGATTTACAAAAGCAGAGGTAAAAGCGCCTATTAAAGGCACAGTAATCAGATACTACGTGGACATAGGTGACTCGGTAATCCCTCAGGAACCGATGCCTCAAGAGCCTGTGGTCAATATTGCCTATATGGATAGGGTTAAGATAGTAGTGAATGTGGGAGAGAAAGATATTGCCAAATTGAGAAAAGGAGAGAAGGTGCGCGTGTCTGTCGACGCCTACCCGGGAGAAAATTTCCTGGGCCAGGTTGTGAAAGTTGCTCCAGCAGTAGACCCTAGAAGTAGAAAGCTGAAAGTCGAGCTGGAAATTGAGAACAAAGACCACAGGTTGAAGCCGGGAATGTTTGCTGATGTGGAGATAATCTATAATGAACATAGTAATGTACTGGTTGTGCCAAGAATTGCCATCCTGGAAAAGGAAGGGAAGGAGATTCTCTTTACAGTTGAGGGTAGTCGTGCTAGATTAAAAGAAGTCAAGATTGGCATCGGCGATGAAGAAAAAATAGAGATTTTTGAAGGATTAACTGAAGGGGAAAGTGTGGTAATTGAAGGCAATTATGGCCTGACCGATGGAGCAAAGGTGGAAGTAGGAGGCATCTGATGAAGCTACCTGAATTTTCTGTCGAGCGCCCGGTAACTATAACCATGCTCATTCTAATCATCGTGGTGGTTGGCGCTGTCTCTTTGGGTAATCTGGGACTCGACTTAATGCCCGATATAACCTATCCCGTGATGTCAGTAGTTACCAGTTACGAAGGTGTGGCTTCTGAAGAGATGGAAACTATAGTCACCAAGCCCATCGAGGAGGTGGTGGCTACTGTAAAGAATGTGAAAAAGGTTACGTCTTTTTCTCAGGAGGGCTTATCTGCAGTAATGGTGGAATTTGAGTGGGGAGCCAATCTCGACCTTTTGGCTCAGGATATCAGGGATAGGCTGGATATGATTAGTGATTTCCTTCCTGAAGATATGGATAAACCTATAGTGGTTAAGTTTGACCCTTCCATGATGCCCATAATGATGTATGGAATTGTGGGCGAGAGGGACTTGAGGAGCCTTCGCCAGCTGGTTAAAGATGTGTTTAAGGAACGCCTGGAACAGGTAGATGGAGTTGCTTCGGCTATGGTTTGGGGAGGAAAGGAGAGAGAGATAAGAGTTGAGGTAGACAGGAAGATGCTGGAGTCTCTTGGCCTCTCATTACAAGAGGTCAACCAGAAACTTTCCCTGGAAAATCTCAACCTGCCAGGTGGGCACCTCACATCAGGCTATCAGGAGTATCTTCTGCGCACTGTGGGAGAATTTAAATCTGTTGATGAGATTGAGAACATCGTGATTGCGCTCAGAGGCAATGTCCCCATATATTTGAAGGATATTGCCACGGTTTCTGACGCGCATCGGGAAGTGCGCAGTTATGCCCGTACTAATAAACAGAATAGTGTACTGGTGATAGTGAATAAGGAATCAGGAGCCAATACCGTGGTAGTTTCCAATGGTGTGAATAAAGCGGTTAAGGAGCTGGAGGGGATACTTCCTCAGGATATAAAGTTTTACACTGTTTTCAACCAGTCCCGGATGATAAAGAGAATTCTTAAGGTGACGGGCTCCAATGCCCTCGTAGGTGGTCTTCTGGCGATTGGCATTCTTTTTCTTTTCTTACGTACCCTCTATCCAACAATTGCTATATCGTTAGCAATTCCTCTATCTTTGATAGCCACTTTCATTCCTTTGCACTTTCTGGGATACACGCTCAACTTTGTTACTATGATAGGAATTGCCCTGGGAGTAGGGATGATTGTGGACAATGCGATTGTAGTAATTGAGAACACTTTTCGTCATTTGAGCCTTGGCGAAGATAGGATAATTTCGGCTAAATCAGGAGCAAGTGAGGTAGCCAAAGCCATTACCACCTCAACCCTCACTACCGTGGCGGTCTTTCTACCGCTTCTTTTCATAAAAGGAATTACCGGGAAAATCTTTACTCAGATGGCTATGACCATATCTTTTGCCCTGTTTGCTTCGCTATTTGTAGCCCTGACTCTGGTGCCAATGATGGCTTCTAAGATTTTCAAGGCAGGTTCAGCTAAAGGTTACGAGGTTAGTTTTGGCAGGAGAACTTTTGGCTATTTTCGAGANNGGAGTAATCTTCTGGGCGATTATTCTCTTTCTATTGAGTCTTTGTTTAATTCCCTTTATGGGGAAGGAGTTTTTTCCCAACATAGATATCAATATGGCTTTCTTTATGATGAAGATGCCTGTAGGAACCAATTTGGAGGAGACTGATAGAGTGGTCAGAAAAATTGAGGATATTGTTCTGGCAGAGGAGGGCGTGCAGAGCGTAGGTGCTTTTACCGGTCTTTCCGAGGCAACAAAACAGGATGCCGCCTTTGGCATGGGGTCGGCGGGAGTGAACGAGGCAGAAATTTTCATTCGCTTGGAAG
>WVXT01000087.1 GCA_011773355.1 bacterium | reverse complement strand
CCTTCAATCTGAAAATTGGATGTCTTTTCCCTGTTCAAGTCGTAGCTATGTTCAAGATAGAAGTTTATTAGACGAGAAGGAGTAAAATCGACGCGGGAGAAAATATCATCAAATCTAATATTTTCATCTCCAATAAAACTGTATCCGGTGGAGGAGGTAAGTCTTAACAGCCAGAGAAGGCGAATCCTTGCCAGGAGCGAGAGTTTATTGAGGGTTGTCTTCCTACCCTGTTCCTGCTGGAAACTATGGATTAAGTCTGTATCCAAAGCCCTGGTAATCCGCGTGCGTAAGTTTGCTCTGGTGTGGTATATGTTCTTATATACATTTTTTTTATTCCAGTCCTCATCTTTATCCTGCCAGCTTTCCCGAAAGCCCACTTCTGTATTTAAACTCGCCCTGCGCGATAACCTCATTTTATTGACCAGGTCAAAATAGATATCGCTCTGATTTAAACGGTGTCCTTGCTCAAATTCTCTGGTGACATAATCGTAAGGTTTAATATAGCGGTTGGCGTAATTTCCTCCAAACTTATAATAGAACGGCCCTTTCCTGAATCGCAAAAGTCTCGTGGCGAATGAGAGCCTGGGAGAATATGCCTGAATATTGACGAACCGTTCCCTCTGGTAATCCCATACATCTTTTCTTTCTCCAGCTATCTTTAAACTATAGGTGGGTCTTGAACGGGTGAGAGCAATATGAGACCTCAGTTCTTCTTTCTTGGGAATCCAGTCTTCTTCGTTATACACTTTGTTGAACTCTTGGTCGGACATATAGTCCAGCTTCGTCTGAAAATAGAAGTCACTTCCCAGATTCTGCCAGTGTTCTGCCTCTCCCCGCCATTTCTTTTCTTTTGTATCTTTCTCCTTAATGTAATATCCGTATAAGAATCCTTTCATACTATTATGCAAATTATAATCATATCTGCTTCCCCAACCGAACCCTTTTTTGGCCATATAATCGATGAGCAAAGTTCCTTTTGTCCTCTGGGTAAAGGCATATCCAAAATTTGCTTTGGCGAAAAAACCCTCCTCGCCGCTGGAGCCCAGTTTCAATCCCCAGCTAAATTTCGTCTCGCGCAATGAACGCCAATAATAAGGGAAATAAAAAGCGGGAACTTTCCCTAAATACACGAAGACGTTATAAGCGTAAAACTTCTCTCCCAATAATACGCGAATCTTTCTTGCTTTCAAACGATAATGAGGAGAGGGGAGTTCGCAGGAAGTAATATAGCCATTTTCTACTATGATTTCTTTATCGCTTACTCTCTCTATCCTCGGGCCAGAACAGTACCAGGGACTTATAAATGATGAAGCATTGTCTATAACTCCCCGCTCTGTTTTTAAATCGTAGACTATTTTGCTGCCATTTATGGTAGTTTCCTTATCCTGGAGAACGATTCTGCCTTCTGCTTCGACTTTTTCCTCTCCCAAATCGAAAATGGCTTCCTCGCATTCCACAACAACGTCTCTGTCTTCTATCTTGACATTACCGCGGGCTAAGACCTTATTCTCCTCTTTACTGTACTCAATGTAGTCGGCTGAAAGAATAATTGGAACATCCCGGGCGGGACCTAATTCAGAATTTCTATTCACAACTACATAGGTACTTTTTTGATTGGTATAGGATTCTTTCCCTTCAGAAAGGCGGGCGCTGGCAGATTGAGAAAATAAAAAAATAGCCATAAAGGCTATATAGGAAGGTAAGAAACATTTCATACTTTTCAATTTCTATTCCCTTGCAATGTTAATAAAGCTGCACCAATTACCCCCAGGTCTGCACCAAACTTCGTGCGAGTAAACTTCACTTTCTCAAAAGGAACTTTGAAAGCGCGCTTTCGGATTTCTTCTCTCATCGGTTTAAAAACTAATTCCCGCGCCCTGGTCACACCGCCGCCAAAAACTATGACTTCGGGATTGAGAAGATTGATAACCCCCGATAATCCTATTCCCAAATATTCTCCTACCTCTTTCCAGATTCTCCTTGCCAATTTATCACCTTTCAGGGCGGCAGCCTGAATGGTCTGGGAAGTAATAGACCGCAAGTTTCCACCAGCGAGCTTCTTTATCAGGCTCTTTTCGCCTTTTTTGATCTCTTTAATTGCCTTTTTAACGATATATGCTCCTCCCGCATAAGTTTCCAGGCAACCATAATTCCCGCAGTTACATTTTTGACCTTGCGGATTGACCGTTATATGACCAATCTCACCAGCAG
>WVXT01000099.1:38948-39986 GCA_011773355.1 bacterium | reverse complement strand
GGAGAAAGAGAACACCTGTCCCAGCGCACAATTCCGGATTCCTGGGATGAGTTAGTAGAGCAATTAAGTAAAAAGCGAGCGAGGATAGTTCTGATTTTGGGTCAGACAGATACCGGTAAGACTTTCTTTTGCAGTTATTTAGTCAATAGACTCCTCACCCAGGGATTGAAAGCGGGCATTCTCGATTGTGATACAGGTCAGAGCGATATCGGCCCCCCGGGAACAATCGGACTGGCAGTCTTAACCAGGCAGATGGTCTTTCTAAGTGAAGTAGAACCAACCTGCCTCTATTTTACCGGCTCCAATTCTCCTGCTTTCCATTTTATGCCCTCACTGGTCGGGCTGAAAAGATTGGTTGATCAGGGACTTACTCTTGCCGATATACTTATCATTGATACACCTGGTTGGGTGCATGGGGAGAAAGCCCGCGCTCTGCACCGCTCAGAAATAGAGATGCTCACTCCGGATGTAATAGTTTTACTTCAGAGAAGCGATGAGTTAGAACACCTGGTCAAGAATTACTCCCCGGAGAAAATTGTCCGCATACCTGTTACCAAGGGTCCCTCGCCAAGGAACCACGAAGAAAGGAAAGGCCTGCGGGAGGCAATGTATAAGAAGTATCTTAAACAGGCCGATTATGTAGAGCTGGACCTCGACGAAATCCAGACAGACCGCGCCTATTTCAAAACAGGTAAAGAAATTAAGTTAGAAGGTATCCAGTATCTCTGGGCAGAGAGACTTTCCGGCCTGGAAGGACTTCTTTTGGTAACGGAGAGGCCATTGTCTGAGGAAGAATCTATTATGGTAAAAAGAGAAGTGGGTGTGTACAATCTCAAAAACGTCCTTGCTGGAAATGAAAAGAACATACTGGTAGGACTTTTAGATTCCCTGGGTGAGGTTCTGGGCATAGGAATTATTGATAAAATAGATTATAAGGCGAGAAAGATAAGAATATTCACTCCCGTAAAAGACAAGGAGAAGATTAAAACAATCCAGTTCGGTTCCCTGAGGCTGACCCCTGAAGGAACCGAAGCAGGG
>WVXT01000099.1:22062-38914 GCA_011773355.1 bacterium | reverse complement strand
ATAATACATTGGTAGACTTCTTGAAAGTAAAGCGTGTAGCAGTAGAGGCTGCAGTGGATGCAATGATTGACGCTGGATTGAAGATGCCCAAACAGAAAATGGTGGATAAGATTCACAAAGCGTACGGAGAAGAAGGGATTGAAGACCAGCACATATTTGATAAAGTCCTCGAGCGGGAGTTTGGCCACATAGATTATAGAATCCTCGCCTCAGGCATCATTGGCTATCGCAAAGCAAAAGAAGGCACAATGAATCTCTATCCTCACGTCCACCTCACCCTGACCACTTTAGCAAAGATGGGAATAAAGATGATAATCGTTACCGATGCTCCCCGGCTTCCCGTGTGGATGAGGATTTGTGCCTTAGAGTTACAGCACTACTTCGAGCACGTGCTCTCGTACGAGGATACCGGAGAGAAAAAACCATCTCCCAAACCCTTCCGCATGGCCCTGGATATCCTGAAAGTCAAACCTGAAGAAACATTAATGGTGGGAGACTGGGCAGAGCGCGACGTGGTAGGAGCCAAGCAACTGGGAATAAAGACCGCCTTTGCCCGCTATGGCGACAGGTTTGGCACCAAGGATTCTGGGGCCGATTACGACCTCAGTGACATCCTCGAACTCGTAGACATCGTCAAAAAAGAAAACAAAAAATAATTTCACTAATAAAAGGGAGAATTCAAAATTATGAAAAGCAAAAGATACGTATTAATTGCAATTCTAATATTTTTCTTCTCTTTCCAGACTGTTTTAGCCCTTCCGGCAAAAGATGTAAAGCCAATTCCCAACAGATTATACTATCCTGCAGTCCACGAACTCTTGACTCAGGCAAAAAAATCTATACACATAGTAATGTTTGAAATGTTCTATTATCCGAAATATCCGGAAAGCTTAGAAAACCAGTTAGTCCAGGATTTAGTAGATGCTCACAAAAAAGGCATAGATGTACAAGTAATCCTGGAACAGGGCACCTGGGGAAGAATCACCAGAAGAAACAAAAGAGAGGGAGGATTTATGCTCTCTCAGGCTGGCGTCCAGGTATATTTCGATTCCCGCTCCAAGACCACCCACGACAAACTTATCATAGTAGATGAAAGATATACTATAATTGGTAGCACTAATTGGAGCTATCATGGATTAGAAAAGAATAATGAAGCTTCCGTCCTCATAGATTCCATACCACTTGCTAAATCTTTCCTTGAAGAATTCAACAGAATCAAATCCGAATGTCCCGCAATCAACTAAGAATAATCAAGATCGTTGACAAGTAAAATATCAGACAATTTATCCTCTTGTGACTCCGCAATTCGTGAAATCCAAAGGAAATAATTTTGGAAAGGAGGAAAGGAATGGTTCATAAATTTATAAGAAGATGGAAGGGTATGGCTATTGCAGGGCTGGTTGTGTTCCTCTTCATCTCAGCAGCGTTGGGAGCAGAAAAGAAAGAAGGAGACCTGGACACCATCACTGTTACAAGAGTTAAAGTTGAGCCATTGGAGAATGAAAAAGGAGCAGTGGGAGTTGCTAAGGCGATGCTCAATGAATGTATTGTGGTACGAGAAATAAAAGTAATGAAAGTTAACGATAAAACAGTATTGAAGTTTCCTGAATACATAAGCAGCAAGGGAATTGTCTATCCTCAAATAAAGTTCCTCACAGAGGAAGCAAGAAAGGCTGTAATAGAAGCAGTTGAGACGGGAGAGCCCTCTAAAAATAAGGTTAAACAGGTCTCTTTCAAAGTTACGGATTGGTACAGGTTAAAGGGAACGGGAAAAAGGAAGGTTAATGCGGAAGTTACCTTCAATAATGCAGTGGCTGTCTCCTGTGGAATAATGGAGGGTAAGAGAGGCCCTTGGGTTGCCTGGCCAGCGAGGCCACCTGAAAAACATAAACGTCAGTGGATAAAACAGATTTATATTTACGATAAAGAGATTAAGAAGGCTGTAGAAAGATTATTATTGACCAAATATGAAGCAATGTTACAGGAAGAAGAGTGGTAGTTGAGAGAATAAATCTTATGTAATTAGGGAGTCTGTTTATTAGAATCCTATGAGAAAACTTATTATCTTAAAATCGATTGGGATTCTTTTTTTATCTATTGGCCTTGCATGGGCTGATGGATTAATTATTGATGGAGGATTAGAATCCGGCACTACCACCCACTGGAATGAATGGGGTTTAAAGGAATGGTCTGTAGTCGATTCGCCTGTGCGTAGTGGCTCATTTGCAGCTAAGCTCTTTGATGCTGGTACTGGTTATGGATATATTCAGCAAAAAGGAGTCACAATTTCGCCCGGGAAAACTTATAGTGCTTCCCTCTGGGTTTATGACAATGACCCGGATGGTGAAGTCACAATTAGAATATACTGGTATACTTCTTACGACGGTAGTGGAAGTTATGTTGAAAAGGCACAATCTCCAGCTTCCCTTAATAGTTCTTCCTACCAAGAGCTGACTACAGGAGAAATTATTGCACCTGTAGACGCTAACTCTGCCAATGTAAGAGCTTGGGTTTCCGGTACTGGAGCTTGTGGAGAAAGAACCTTTTACGTAGATGATGTCTGTTTCGTCCGTATAGTCGCCAGACCGGATTACGAAGAAAAACCTACCACAGAGACAATCGAAGTCACTAATTCTCCCTTTTTCCCTTATGACGATATAAGTGGTAGGCCAGCTGCGGGAAAAATAAAATATAATGTCCCGGATGGTTCAAGAATTACGTTAAGAATTTTTGATGTCCGGGGAAAGTTAGTTAGAGTGTTGATCGACCAACAGGTGGATTCTGATGGGGAAGGTTCAGTAACCTGGGATGGTAGGGATGATTCCGGAGACACAATCGTGCCAATCGGAATCTATATCTGTCACATTGAGGCACTGAACGAAAATACAGGAAAGGTAACTAAAAAAACAGACACAATAGTAGTAGGAAGAAAACTTAGATAGAAATATGATAAGGAAAACTTTTCTAGTAATTTTTGTTTTTTTGCTTTTCTACTTTTCCACGATTTTACCCAGTTATGGGGCTTTTGAGGAGAAGGGAGCGGGAGCTCGTCCAATGGGAATGGCGGGAGCGTTTACGGGTGTGGCTGATGACGTTAATGCTATCTACTGGAATCCCGCTGGACTGGGGGTAGTGGAAGAATTAGAGGCTATGGGGATGACTACCCGGCTTTTCGGACTGAAAGATTTGACGTATTATCTGTTTGGGGGAGTGGTTCCTACTAAGAAAATAGGAGCTTTTGGATTATCTTATTCGCAGTTTGGTTGTTCAGAATATCGAGAGAGCCAGACTATTTTTTCTTCCGGCCAAAGTTTGGGGAGTGACGTATATTTTGGTTTAAATGTGAAAATTATGAGTATAAGGATCAAAGGAGCTAGCGCGAACTCAGAATATGGCAGGGCTTCGGCTTTTGGTCTGGATGTGGGAGCTCTTGCCGATATTGGTTCTAAGTTCAGATTGGGAGTTATGGCAACAAATTTGAACGGTCCCCGGCTCGGTAATTGCTCAGAGAACTTAGCCCAGAGGATTATGGTGGGGACATCTTTTCGGATTATTTCCAGGTGCATTACCTCTCTCGATTTGCATCTACCATTGAGTTCTATAATGGTTGAGCCTGAGGTAAGAGCTGGTGGTGAGGTTATCCTGAGTAGAAATTTTACTTTGCGAGCGGGAGTAGGAGATGACCCAACGAGATTTACTGGAGGCTTTGGTCTTCGCTGGAGAATATTCAAATTCGATTATGCGTTTTTAAGCCATCCTTTTTTGAATAACCAACACCAATTCTCTTTCTCTCTCCGTCTGGGTAACCAGACTATAGAAAATTAATGGACACTCTGAAAAATGCGCGAGCAGTAACTATGGTAAGAATCGTTGCTATTCTCTCTGTTTTGTTCATAATTTCGATGGCCAATCTAAGGCCATCAGTAGTGGCTCAGGTTGTACTTGAAGAGGATGAGGCGGAGACAATATCTCCGGGAGCAGTGGATAAGGAAGAACTTGCTGAGTTAAAAGACCATCCACTCGATTTAAATACTGTATCTTTGGACCAACTGTTGAAACTTCCTTTAATCGATTCGCGACTGGCAAGGGCAATCATTCTCTATCGCGAACAGAGAGGATTTACAGAAGTTGAGGAACTTAAGGATGTGCCCGGGATGAGCAATGAGATATTTGAGGGAATAGCTTCCTATATTAAAGTTGAACCAATGGGAGTGCCTCTACCCCTCCATGGTGATTTCCGATGGAGAATGAAGATGGCTAAGCCGGATAGTGAAGCATATCTTAACGCTGACCCCGAATTTCAGAATTCCCCATACGTTTATAATCGCTCAAGGTTAAAATATGGAAATCGCTATGAAGCTGGGTGGGTTCTTCGTCACGGGGGTGCTCAATCAGACAGTGGTTCGGAACCTGCAATTAGTTTTCATAATCTCTGGAAATACTATTTGACCAAATATTGGTTGGTAATGCGAGATGTTTATTCCTTTAATAAGATAGTCATTGGGAATTATAAGCTTCAATATAATCAGGGGTTAATCTTCTATTATCCTCTGGCAACAGAATTGGTAAGGCCGATAAAGATTGAAGCTAAAGGGGTTACTGAGGACAGAGGGACAGCACCGAATACCTATTTCAGGGGAGTGGCGGTAAATAAAAGAATAAGACAATTCGACCTGGATTTCTTTTACTCAAATAAGCAGCTCGACGCAACCTTGAATACGGATGGAACTGTGAAAGATAGCTTGATTGCTATCAGGGAGAATATGGGTTATATCACCAGTGATAAAGAACTGGAGAGGAACGACACTTTGACCGAGGAACTGATTGGCGGTAGGGTAGCTTACAATTTCTTAAGAGATTCACACATCGGTTTTATGGGTTACCAGAGTAAATATAGCCCTACGATCAATCCGCCGGAAGAGAAAGGATACTATCTGTTTCGAGGAGAGAGAAACAGGGCTTTCGGGTTCGATTTTAGTGTCTGGTATAGAGAATTGAATCTATGCGCTGAATATGCCAGTTGCATAGGTTATGGTGAGGCGTGGCTGATTCAGCCCATGCTCAAATTAAGCGCCTTTACTTTATGGATGACTATTTATAAATATGATCCAGATTACTATAACGAACATAGTAGTGCCACTACTATAGTTGGACGCAGGGATGAAGATTGGAATGAGAATGGAGTATTCCTTGGGGGAAAGTATGAGGATAAAGATAGGGAAGTGCAAGTCTATTTTAGACCAGTTCGCCATCCCTGGAAAGAGGATAATTTAATGCCCACAAGGGATAAAGAGTTCTGGTTCAATATTAGACAGAGATTATCAAGGAAGTTGGAACTATATTTCAGACAGTGGGACCACTGGTATGATAAAAAGATAGAAGATAGAGATCTATACCAGAGCTGGAAGAAAACGAGAGTGCAGGTCACCTTGAATCCGGATGGCAGGGTGAGGCTTAGAGTGAGGTGGGATGGAAGAAAGAATGCTATTTATGAGCTTAAGCAAGTGGATAGGGGGCACCTAATTTTTGGCGATCTCAGGTACAATGCAACTCGCAAGTTAAAACTTGAAGGCAGGCTCATCTTCTTCGAAGCTGAGCCAGGAGTTGCTATGAGCGAAATTGAATTCTTATGGCCTATGGGTTTGACTCCCTTCCATTGGTGGACTTATGGTAAAGGGGTAAGGTGGTACTTAATAGTAACACAGGAAATTACTAAAAACACCAGGCTATGGATTAAATACGAAAATACACGTTACTTGAATGATTACGAAATAAGCAGGCCGGAAAACAAAGAGGATTTAGATAAGGTAATCAGAAGCAGAAGGCATGTGTTCCGGTTACAATGGGATGTGAACTGGTGAGATAGTCAGAAACTTGGAAAGTGGGTGGAGTAAAAAAGAAAGATGAACAGGGGAAAAATTACTTTTGTTTTAGTTATTATTTTATTTTTTCTGGCTTCGCCAGTTGAAGCGCTTACGTATCTGGGAGTTTCTCACTTAGGAGACCCTATTTCTGGAATTGGGGCTCGCTCCCTGGGAATGGGAGGAACGTCAATTGCCTGTGCGATCGATTCTTCTTCTCTGTTTGTAAATCCCTCCTGTCTCGGGATTCTGGAGAAGAAAGAACTTTCATTAGCCCTGGGAATAGCGCCGGTTGTGGAAAAGGTGGCTACAGAAGATGAATTGACTTATTTTAATTCTCAATGGTATTTTCAACTCAATAGTGTTGTAGTTGCCGTTCCGGCTGGAAGAAAATTCAATCTGGCTTTAGGGCTTGCTCCCTTATACGATAACCATTACCAACATGAGAAATCTATCTTTAATTCAGGCTCGGCAGGTGAGAAAATTGGCTCTGCCAGTATCAATGGAAAAGGAACCCTCTACACCTATAGTTTAGGAGGAGCATGGAAGCCTATGCCATATTTATACGTAGGTGGGACCATTAACTTCTTGAATGGAGAGAGTAGTCTTAAGAATAGTTCAACTATTTACGCTTCTCCTCCTACTGCCATTACCGAGCTCAAATCAAGGATTTCTGGTTGTAACTTCACACTGGGAGGGATGCTTTATTTCACTGATGAATTTAGAGCTGGATTTGTTGTTAAGACGGGAGGAAAAATTCATGATAGATGGAAAGCCGACTACCCTACGCTTACAGAAGAAGGCAAAACAGAGCCGAAATTTCCTCTGTCTTATGGCCTTGGTGTAGCCTATACTTTCATTGACGAAATCTCTACCACAATAGCGGCTGAGATTATCTTCAGTGAATGGTCGGGATTTAAATCGGGAACTAATTACCGGGATACCTTTGAATTTCGAATTGGTGCAGAGCACTACTTGAGAGACGCTCTTTGTTTAAGATATGGTTTATATTTTCAACCCTTTTATGGCAGTAAGGAATTTCAGATGGTCTCCTTTACTGGGGGGCTGGGATACAAATTTAACGATATAGTATCTTTCGATTTTGCCGGGGAGTTCGGCAAAAGGAATTATTATGGAGATGCTGCCTTCTTTGAGGAGCGTCAGAGAATAGATGAGACGGTAATGAGAATACTGGTAGCCATAAGAGTGCAACGCTAAGAAGATATGTACTTTAACACATAGAGAAATCAGATTATAGCACAAACTTCCGCTTTAGTTCAAGCAAAGAAAAACCAAAGTTCTTGACACTAACAAAGGTTAATTTTTTGTTGCAGATTACTTTGCGTTATATGTATAATATTGGAAAAAAACAAAAACGCATGGTTTATTTTAGGAAACAGATTGAATCAAAAGCGTTATGACATCCAAGAGGGATGATTATATTATGGAGAATGCAAAAGTATCTGTAGTTATACCTGCTAAAAATGAAGCACTTACTATAAGAGAGATAATAAAAGAAGCTAAGAAGTATGCTTTTGAGGTTTTAGTAATAGACGGAAGTTCTCAAGATGCTACCAGAAAAATTGCCGAGGAAGAAGGAGCAAAAGTTTTTCCAGATAGAGGAACAGGAAAAGGTAAAGCTGTTAGGTTGGGTATAGAGAAAGCTCAAGGGGATATCATAGTTCTTATAGATGCTGACGGCTCTCATGATGCAAGAGATATTCCTAAACTTGTTGCCCCCATAGGGCTTAAGGATGGATTAGATATGGTAATAGGCTCACGGGGTAAGGGAGGGAGTGATGAGTTGCAGGGAGATATCGATAAATGTATACGGCTTCTGGGAAGCATAATAATAAATCTTTTGATTAATTTAAGGTGGAGGCAAAAACTAACAGATGTCCAGAACGGTTTTAGGGCTATAAANNAGCAGGAGATGGTTATGAAATCTCTTAAAAAGGGTTGTAAAATTGGTGAAATACCAAGTCACGAATATGAAAGAAAGCATGGAACTTCTACTATTGTTCTAAGAAAAGTCTGGTTTAGATATATTTATTCTTTAGTAAAAAATATTTTTTAAAAAGTGGTTGATAACTGTCATGAATGTACTTATATTAAATCCTCCAGCAGTTGATAATGTTAGAATAATAAGGGAAGGCCGTTGTATGCAAAGGCAAGAGTCCTGGGGTACAAGCTGGGCACCGCTCACCCTAGCCTTAAGCGCAGCTATTTTGAGAGAGGCCGGTTTTAAGGTAAGCCTGAAAGATTGCTCTAACGACGGTATAAGTTTCCAACAGCTAAAACATATAATTCAAGACTTTAAGCCAAATTTAGTTATTGTTAATACATCGACGCCTTCAATTGACGGCGATTTAAAAGTGGCCGATGTTACAAAAGAAATAGATAAAGACATAAAGACAGTTTTTTTTGGCATTCATGTTACTGTTTTGCCGGAAGTGGTATTTAAGGAAAATCCTAATGTAGAATTCATTGTTAACGGAGAACCGGAATATACCCTTAGAGACCTGGCGATGACTTTGAGAGATGGACGCCCAATAAGGGGGGTAAAAGGGTTAATATACAAAGCTGATAATGAAATAATTTACAACGAGAAAAGACCTTTTATTGAAAATCTAGATGAACTACCATATCCTGCGTGGGACCTCATCAATTTAGATAAATATAGACTTCCTATGACAAATCGCCCTTTTTTGCTCGTGTTGACTAATAGAGGGTGTTCAAATTCCTGCAGATTTTGCGCAGCAGGGGTTTTTTACGGAAAAAAGGCACGCTTCAGATCCTGGCGTAAGATTGTGGATGAAATTAAATATGTGAGGGAGAAATACAACATAAATGATTTTCTGTTTTGGTCTGAAAATGGGATTTCTGATAGGCAACATATGTACAATATTTCCCAGGGTCTTATAAACGAAGTCCCGGGTGTAAAATGGGTTTGCAACGCAAGGGTTGATATAGCGGACAAGGGAGTTTTAGAGGTGATGAAAAAAGCTGGCTGCTGGATGATCGGGTACGGTATTGAATCTGGAGCGCAAAGAATACTGGATTTAATGAGAAAAAACATAACAATAAAAGACATAGAGAAAGCAATAGAGCTTACACAAAGAGTTGGAATAGAAGTGACAGGCCATGTTATTGTGGGTTATCCCGGCGAAACAAAAGGCGATATTTTAGATACTATAAAACTGTTAAAAAAATTGGACCCGGATTACATACAGGTTTATTGCTGCGTTCCATTTCCCGGGTCTCCTTTATATGATGAATCAATAAAGTTTGGCTGGCTGAAATTTAACGATTGGTCCATGTTTGAACAAAGTTTCTCGATAATTAACACACCTGTCCTATCTGCTCAAGAAGTAATGGAGTTAAGAGAGAAAATGATTAAAAAATTTTATATCCATCCTCGTAAAATTCTAAAGATGCTTATCAAAATAAGGTCTCCGCGAGAAATAATCTTTTTTCTTTCATTCGCAAAGAGATATTTCACATCATGGGTGAAAAGTTATTAGCTTATTTAAATATAGCGAAAAAAGATAGGCAATTAAGCTGGACGACTCTTTCAGGGAAAAATATAAAAAAGAATAATTGAAGATTATGTCCCCAAATTTGTGAGAGGTGGAATTGTCAGAGGCGGAAAGATGTTGTTCTTGAAATTAATTGAAAACAACAAAAAGGTTATTGTGTTTCTTTTTTTCCTGAGTTTTCTCTTCATAGGTCTAAATATATTTAATGATTATGGTGTCCATTGGAATGAATATCATAATCAACGGTTTGGAGAACGCTGGTATGGTTATGTTCGCGATTTTATATCTGAAGGCTTGCTTCCTGCTCCTATCAATAGGAAGTATAAGCACGATTGGATTCACGGGCCCGCTTTTGAACTATTTTTAGTTTTTGTTAAAATGAAAGTACTAAAACTCGCTGATTCAAGGGATGTCCTTCTTATGCGATACTTGTTTACCTTTCTGCTTTTTTATTTAAGCGTATTCTTTTTTTATTTATTATGCAAATTTGATTTTAAGAGCTGGAAAATTGGATTGTTGGGGAGTCTATTTCTAATTTTACATCCCAGAATATTTTCCCATTCTTTTTATAACTCAGTAGACATTGCGCTTTTATCTTTTTATGTAATAAGTGTATATACTTTAATAAGATATCTTGAGAAGAAGACTTTTCCTAGAGCTGTTTTTCATGCGTTAACTTGTGCTATTTTGATTGATATTCGTGTGGTAGGGGTTATCCTACCCTTATGTACCTTTGGCTTTTTGGGCATAGATTTATTAAGGCTTAGAGGAGAAAAAGAAGGAATGAAAAATATTATTAAAACTGGTCTTGTATATGCAGTTTTATTGATTGCCTTTACTATTCTTTTTTGGCCTTTACTATGGGGAAATCCAATCGGTAATTTTTTTAAGGCACTTGTAGCCACATTAAAATTTCATCCCGGAGGTCTACCACCACCTTGGTTCTATACTTCTAAATGGATAGCTGTCACCACTCCTTTGCTTTATAGTTTTTGTTTCTTTGTTGGTTTTTTTATTTCTATAAAGGTCTCATTTAACCATCCACCAAAGCTTTATCCTCAGAATCGGACTGTTTTAATAGCAATATTTTTATTCTTTCTTCCGATTATAGTTCCCATTATATATGAGACAAAGTTATATGCTGGCTGGCGACATCATTACTTTATTTATCCCATTTTCTTAATATTTTCCCTGGTAGGATTAGTAGCATTATTTAAATTTATTAAAATAAGATTTTATGGGTTAGGTTATAAGATTATAATTACGGCTTTTATTTTCATCCTAGTATCCAGCCTGGTCAATACAGTTAAGTTCATGGTAAAATATCACCCTCATCAATGTGTTTATGGCAATATATTGGCTGGTAGAGATATGAGGCGAGCTAAATATGAGTTTGCATTAGACTACTGGGGCTTATCTTATAGGAAAGCTTTAGAACATATTTTGAGAAATGATAAAGATAAAATCATAAAAGTTTTTGTTGCTAATAAGCCTGGAAAGGAAAATGCTTATATTTTACCCTATGAGGATAGAAAGAGATTACTTTACGTAAAAAATCTGGATAAGGCAAAATACTTTTTGAGTAATTACAGGAAAGACAGGGCAGAATATCCATATAAAAAAGAGTATTTTTCAATAAAGATTAGGGAAGCAAAATTTATGGTAGTGTATAAATTAAAAGAGTAAAAAACGGAGTTTTATTAGTTATGTTGATAGCATCAAACGCAATGATGAGATAGTGATACTAAAAAGAAAATATGATGAAAGAAGGGCTATTTGTTTTTTCTTAATATTTATGTTATTGTTACGGAATCCCAAAGACTTTGGTAACGAAGCTAAGCTTGACAATTAGGATGCGGAATTTGTTTTGCTACCTTATTCTGTGCGTTAGCTTAACAAAAACTCTACGAAAATTCTTGGCACTAACAAAATCAAAGAGTACTTGACTTTTTGTGAGGTAGTATGCTAAAGTTTGATTAAATTATTCCATTTTAAAGAGGGGGCTTATTATGAAATTTGTAACTTTTGAAGAAGGTGGAAGGTTGAGAGTTGGCGTGGTCGTGGATAACAATGTGATAGACCTTAATGGAGCATGCGTCAGCTATTTATCGAAGGTCAAAAAGGTTACCAATCCCGAGGAGACTGCCTGCCGGACTGTTCCTGTTTCCATGGTGGAATTTATTGCAGCTGGAGAGCCTGCGCTTAAGGCAGCCAAAGAGATAATTAATTACGTTGAAGGTCAAAAATTCAATGTGCCGGGTGCTGTTTTTCCCCTGGAGAAAGTGAAATTGAAAGCTCCCATACCGAAGCCTCCCAAGATAGTCTGTATTGGCATTAATTACGAAGATTATCGCAAGCAGTTAGGTTATCCCAAGCCCCAGGTTCCTGTCTTTTTTATCAGAGCACAATCTACGGTAATAGGTCCTGATGAGCCGATCGTGATACCCAAGGGCGGGAAATGGCCGGGGACATCCTCCAAATGTCTTTTCCAGGAATGGGAATTCACTGTAGTGATTGGGAAGAAAGGCAAGCATATTCCCAAGGAGAAAGCATATGATTATATTTTTGGGTATACAATGATTGTAGATGTAACAGCTCACGATATAGAGATGATTCAGCCGGGTCATGTAATGTACCAGCAAAGGTGTAAGGCATTCGACTCTTTTTGCCCTATCGGTCCCTGGATTGTGACCAAGGATGAAGTCCCTGACCCGCATAATGTAAAAATGATTAGAAAAAGAAATGGCAAAGTTGAATGTGAATCCAGCACGAAGAATCTAATTTTCAAGATACCGGAAATCCTCGAATTTTTAAGCGATATTATGACTTTAGAGCCGGGAGATATATTTTCCACAGCCAGCCCTCCAGCAGGTCCTGAGGAAGGGCTTCAGCCCGGCGACATGATTGAGTCTATTGCTGAGGGAATAGTTAACCTGAGAAATCCTGTAATTTTGGAGAAATGAGTTAGACAAAGAATGCCTGCTGGATAACTAATCCTACCGCATTTGCCCCGTTAGAAGGTCCGTTTGTCAAGACAAAATGAGGATTTTCTGTGTAACGGGGTCTACCTTCTTAGAAATTTGCATCAACTGAATCGGCCTCACACAAGGACAATGAATGAGGAGATTTAGTTTAACGCCACTCATTTTAATTGTAATTGGATACATATTTGGAATTCTCCTGGGCAATTTCTTCACAGGAGCTAAATATTTTTGGTTTATAACCATCTTCTTATCTTTGTTCGGCCTGGCTTCAGTTTTCTATTTCATTCTTCAGCGAAATCGTGGAAACATCGCTTTAGTCCTTTTCTTCTTAGCCTTCATTTCGTTGGGAATTACCAGACATCTAAAAGCCCGCCTTCTGCCTTCGAATGAGATAAGCCGCTACATTTCTTTTCCCACTCCCAAGAGAACCCATCTTACCGGTGTTGTAGTTTCAGTTCCCAAGAGGTCATTGGAAAAGACCGATTTTGTTTTAGCTTGCGAGAGATTAACCACTGATAAGAGAGAAATAATAGTAACAGGAAAAACGCAGGTCTTTCTTTATACTTCTGAGCCTATCCAGATAGATTACGGAGATAGAATGAACATCTGTGGTAGACTTTCCTCTCCTTTGGCTTCAACTAATCCAGGAGTATTCGACTATCAGAGATATCTGAGCCATCGGAATGTCCATTCGCTCTTTTCCGTCTATAAGAGTGAAGATATTGAGAGATTGGGAAAAGCAAGAATAAGCATCTTCCGTTCAATTATTGCAAAAATTAGAAAAAGAATAGATTATATTATCAAAAGCAATCTTCCTCAACTGGAATCTTCAATTCTTGCAGGAGTAATGCTGGGAGAAAGGGGCGGCTTACCCAGGCAGATTCAAGGGGTATTTGCTGATGCTGGAGTGCTCCATACACTGGCTGTGAGTGGCCTACATGTGGGCCTAGTTCTTTTCATATTTTATGCTTTCTTTCGTGTAATAGGAATTCCCAAAAAGACAACCTATTTTTTGACAATAATAGTAGTTATTGTATATGCTCAAGTAGCCGGTGGTCGTCCCTCAGCAATTAGGGCATCGATTATGGCTACCTGTGGGCTGGTGGCAATTCTTCTGGAGCGGGATAAACACCTATATAATAGTCTGGCTCTCGCTGCCTTTATTATTCTCCTGTTCAATCCTTTTACTCTATTCGACGTTGGATTTCAACTCTCATTTATGGCAACCCTGGGAATCCTATATCTTACCCCCCATTTCCTCGATTATTTTCGTTTAGGTAAACCTCGCAGGGTTATTACTTACATTCTAACTTCACTAGCAGTCTCTGCCGGAGCGTTGGTTGGTGTCTATCCCATAATTGCCTTTTACTTTAATAAAATTTCCTTAATCGCTCTAATTTCTAACATTCTTGTTGTTCCTCAGGTTGCTGTAATTATATCCCTGGGATTTGCCTCATCGATATTGGGTCTTTTCTCACTAAGCCTTGCCCAGGTTATTAACATAATGAACAGGCTATTTATAATTATTCTGTTCGGATGTATTCGATTTTTTGCTTCGTTACCATTCTCTTTCAAATACGTAGTCAGTCCCTCTCTTATATTCTTATCGACTTACTACCTTTTCTTCATATTTTTGCCAAAAATGAAAACTTCGCGCTTTGCTCGCACGATTCTCCTCTTTTTTCCCCTTATTTTTCTATTCTCAATAACTGGAAAGAAACTGTTACCTTCCAAGAACCTATCGGTTACTTTTCTCGATGTAGGACAAGGAGACGCAATCCATCTCAGAGTGCCCAACAGGAGAGATATATTGATAGACGGGGGTGGCACAATAGGAAAATTTGATATAGGAGAGAAAGTGGTGATTCCTTACTTATTGAAAAATGGCATCTCCAAACTAGATACAATCTTTTTGACTCATCCCCATTATAACCATATAGGGGGTTTAGTTCCCATTCTCAAAAAATTTAAAGTAAAAAGAGTGTACTATAACAGTCAAAATTACGCTGACGACCTTGTTGATGAGTTCCTTCAGGTTATCGGAAAGAGGAAGATTCCCTTGAAACATATGGCGTATGGTGAAAAGGTTGAATATAATGATGTAAAACTTTGCATCCTAAATCCCAGAATTATGAGAGAAAATATTGACAGTAATTCCTTGGTTATCAAGTTGAGCTATGGAGATTTTGGAATTCTATTTACAGGAGATATTGATTATGAGGCCCAGGAAGAGTTGAGCAAAGAAGAGATTGAAAGCGATATTTTGCAGATACCCAATCATGGAAAAGGGCAGATATCTCCAAAATTCTTATATAAAGTGGCTCCCAAATATGGTATAATATCAACCAAGTTTAAGGTTAGAAAATTAGAAGAAAAGTACAGTAATACAAGATTTTTCTCTACTTCCAAGAATGGCGCTATCGTTATAAAAACTGACGGAGAGTCATTTGAGATAGAACCAAGGAGAGGGGGAACATTGAAAGAGTTATTAGTGATAAAGATTGGGGGAAAACTTTTAAAAGAACCGGTGATGGATAGCCACCTGAAAAATGTTATCTCGCTGGCAAAGGGAGGGAAACACCCAGTTA
Organism: bacterium; assembly: GCA_011773355.1. Classification (GTDB taxonomy): domain Bacteria; phylum UBA6262; class WVXT01; order WVXT01; family WVXT01; genus WVXT01. The sequence continues at coordinate 23,942 of WVXT01000099.1, read as the reverse complement.
TTGTCCATGGCGGCGGGCTGGAAATTACTGAAAAGCTGGGTATTTTGGGTAAGAAGCCAAGGTTCATTGAAGGACAGAGATACACAGATGGTGAAAGTCTGGAAATTGTGGAAATGGTTCTGGCAGGGATAAATAAGAGGATAGTGGGAAGGATTAATCTTCTGGGAGGGAAAGCTGTAGGTATTTCCGGGAAGGATGGTTTTTTAGTGGAAGCGAAGAAGCTGAAAGGGAAACATGACCTGGGATATGTGGCTGAAGTGGAGAGAGTAAATCCTGAAATTTTAAATATGCTTTTGGATAAGGGTTCCATTCCGGTTATCTCTCCTGTGGCTATGGATAGAAAAGGAGTCACCTATAACATCAATGCCGATATCTTTGCCTCGCAATTTTCCGCTGCTATTGGAGCAGAAAGATTGGCCTTTTTGACTGATGTGCCAGGTATTCTGGAGAATCCTGAAGATGAGAAGTCTGTAATTGAGGAAATAAGAATAGAAAAGGTTGAAAAGCTTATAAGAAAAGGAACGATTGTTTCAGGGATGATTCCTAAGATAAATTCCTGCGTCCAGGCGCTTCAGAAAGGCGTAAAAGAGATAGATGTACTTGATGGTAGAAGAAAAACGGCTCTTTCTCCGCTCATTGATAAAAAGTTAAAATTGGCAGGGACGAAAATAATGAAGTAGCTGCAGGGCAAAGCTTACGCTTTGCTGCTACAAGTGGTGGGGTGTTATGGATTATTCGGTTGTGATTCCTGTTTATAACGAGAGAGATAATCTGGAGATTCTATTAAACTCCCTCACCGAGGTTATGGATTCTCTGCAGAAAGAATATGAGATAATCTGCATTAATGATGGGAGCAGTGATGGAAGCGATGAGGTTCTTCGGGCTCTAAAGAGAAAATATGAACAATTGATGGTATTAGAATTTGAAAGAAATTGTGGTTTAACAGCTGCTCTGGCTGCGGGATTTTTCCGGGCCCAAGGAGAGATTGTAATTACCATGGATGCTGATATGCAAAACGACCCTCAGGATATTCCCAAGCTTCTTAAACAGATGGGAGATTATGACGTGGTCTGCGGGGTGCGAAGTCGCAGGCATGACCCCTGGTTGAGGATTATTTCTTCCAGAATAGCCAATTATATCCGGAATAAAGTAACCAAAGAAGAGATCACTGATGTGGGCTGCACGCTAAGAGCTTATAAGAGAAAGTTCCTGTCCAGATTGAAGCTTTTTGATGGAATGCATCGCTTTCTTCCTACTCTTCTTAAATGGGAAGGGGCTAAAGTCGTGGAGGTGGAAGTTGACCACCATCCCCGACTTTATGGAAAGACGAAGTATGGCGTGTGGAATAGAGTGTTTAAGGCGTTTATTGACCTTCTGGCAGTAGTGTGGATGAAGAGAAGAAGACTAAATTATAAGATTAAGGAGTAGATATGGACTTCTGGTTAGTATTGGGGTTCTTTGCGCAGGGGCTCTTTTTTATGAGGTTTCTTTTTCAGTGGATTGCCTCGGAAAGAAGAAAGGAGAGTTACATTCCCAATATTTTCTGGTTCTTCAGCCTTTCCGGTGGGCTTCTCCTGTTAACTTATGCTATTCACAGGAAGGACCCGGTGTTTATTCTGGGACAGTCGGTTGGTTCATTTATTTATCTTAGAAATATAATTCTGATTTATGGAAAAAAACATAAACCGGCTTGAATGGGAAAGCTGATGAACTCAAAAACGAAAGCATTGGGATTTATTAAAGGCAAAGAGATATATTTTATTCTCGCTATAGCATCTTTTGCTCTGTTCTGTTCGGGTCTTTCAGAGATAACCACTCATCAGAGCGATGAGACTTACTACCTCAGTTCCGGCTTAAATATGGTTAAGAGCGGTGACTGG
>WVXT01000099.1:13012-22053 GCA_011773355.1 bacterium | reverse complement strand
AAGGCCAGGAAGTGAGGTTTCAGAAGCCGATAATATTCTACTGGCTTGTCGCTCTCTCGTTCAAAATTTTTGGTGCTAACATATTTTCCGGCCGCCTACCATCGGTTATTTTCGCTACCTCAGGCATACTGCTCGTTTACTATTTTTCATTGATTCTTTTCGGTAATTCTAAAGGAGCACTTTTCTCCTCGCTTGCTCTGCTTTCCAGTCCCCTCTATTTCCTTAACGCGCGGGCTGCCAGGACGGATATGGTGCTCACNNCTTTTTTGCGAAAGGATTTTTTGAACGGAAGAATCGGCGATTGTACTTTATTTTATCCTTTGTAGCCATGGGGCTGGCTACTATGACTAAAGGTCCGCCTGGCTTTTTGATTCCCTTTATATCCATAGTAGTACTTTTACTGGTTTTTCCAAAGAATAGGCCGGCTTTGAAAGATATTTTTTCTCCCTGGCCGTTCATATTTTTCCTGTTGATAGTATTCCCCTGGCCTTTGGCAATGTTTCTTATTCATGGAAATAAATTCATAAATTCCTTTTTCTTCTTGGAATTGATTAATAGAGTGGACAGGTATTCGATAGATTTAGTTTCCAACATTGGCTACTATCTTGCTACGATGGTAAGACATTTCTTCCCCTGGTCGATTTTTATACTTATCGGGATTTTTTCAGCCCGAAAAAGGGAGAATAATAGAAATGAGATTACTTTCCTCTTTCTGTGGTTAATTGTAACCTTTGGTATGTTTACTTTTTTTGTTTCCTCTGGCCATTCCAGGTACCTGCTTCCTCTTTCCCCGGCTTTGGCACTTCTTACCGGAGAGTATCTGGTGAGAATAGAGGAGCAAGGTGGTTTCAGGAATAGAATCTTCAAATTGATGATCCTTCTTATTTTATCATTGTTTATAGTTTTGGCTTTGATGTTACTCTTTTTAACTGTTGCTGTCTATTCCTTTGGGTATTATGGTTTCATATTTTCCTTATTGGCGTTGATAGTTATACTGGGAGGGAGTTTTCTTCTGGGCAGATTTTATAAGAGAAAAATATTTATCCCCATTCCGCCAACAATAGCTTGCACGATGGCGACAATTGCTTTTATTTTCATCAGTGGGATTATCCCGGCAACCACACCTGACCCCTGGAAAGAGCTGAGCTTAAAATACCTTAAAGGAATTGGAGAACAAGATAAAATTATCACTTTGGGAATCGATAGGGGACCGAGGGTCTGGTTAACTATCTACACTTCCCGATTTTTGGATGGAATCTATTATGAAGACCAGATAGACTCAGCTTACGATTATCTGGAACAGGAGAAGGCATCACCAGAGACTCTCCTGGTTGTATTGCCTGATTCTGAGTATATAAGACTTCCGGAGAGTTTAAAGAGAGATTATCCCGTAAAGGGAAGTAGTTTCACCTATGATATGAAAGGAGAAACGAATACAAAAGAGATTTTTCGGGCAATTCGGGAAGGGAGATTGAAGTCTTTTTTGGATGGGCACAGAAAATACTTTTTTGTATTGACGAATAAAGGATAGTTGTAGGTTGTCATAAAGGTCCCGTCTTGGTATTATTGCTATTTTTTGCTTTTTTTGGTATACTATAGGGTAATTTTTATTTTGGGTAAAACTAATGGGAGATTTAATGGTTTCCGAAAAGAAATTTATTATGGGGACGTATAAACGCTACCCTCTGTCAGTCAACAGGGCTAAGGGGAAATATATATGGTCTGAGGAAGGCAAGAGATATCTTGACTTTTTCAGTGGTCTTTCGGTGAATAATTTAGGCCATTGCCATCCCCGGATTCTGAAAGCAGTAAAGGAACAACTGGCAAAGCACCTGCATATTTCTAATCTATACTATGACCGCCTGCAGGTGGAGCTGGCCGAGAAGTTGGTGAAATCTTCTATCCCGGGCAAAGTCTTCTTTTCTAATAGTGGAGCGGAAGCCAACGAATGCGCGATAAAACTTGCCAGGAAGTATGGTCATCTGCAAGGCGGGAAAAAGGAGAATAGACACAAAATTATCGTCTTTGAAAACTCGTTTCATGGCAGAACGCTGGCTACACTCTCAGCCACCAGGCAGAAAAAGTTTCAGAAGGGTTTTACTCCTCTATTATCTGGATTCAAGCAGGCAAAGTTTAATGAGCTTTCTACAGTAAAAAGAGCGATTGATAATAATACTTGTGCGATAATGGTGGAGCCGGTTCAGGGAGAGGGAGGTGTCCGCGTGGCCAGCGGGAGTTTTCTCAGAGGGTTGCGCGGGTTATGTAATAAATCTAAGCTCCTTCTAATTTTTGACGAGATACAGTCAGGAATGGGTAGAACAGGTAAAATGTTTGCATATCAACACTATGGGATAAAGCCCGATATCCTGACTTTAGCTAAAGGAGTGGGCGGTGGATTGCCTTTAGGGGCAACTATCGCTAAGGATAGAATAGCCAGGCTTTTCGCATATGGTAACCATGGCTCAACCTTTGGGGGCAATCCGGTGTCGGTTGCTGCAGGACTGGCAGCAGTGAAACTGCTCAATGTTGAATTGTTGAACCAGGTGAAAATAATGGGCAGCTATTTTATGAAGCGACTGAATGGACTGAAATCTAAATATCCCAAGAGGATTAAACAGGTGCGGGGATTGGGCTTAATGGTGGGGATGGAGTTGAAAGGGGAAGGAGAAGAGATTGTAAAGAAGTGTTTTGAACAAGGAATCCTTATTAATTGTACTCAGAAGAGGGTTCTGAGGTTTTTGCCTCCATTGATAATTGATAATAGCGATATAGATAAATTAGTAAATACTTTAGATAAAATTTTAGGTTCTTAGCAAGGGGCTTCGTGGGAAGGTTGATAGGGTTTAAAAAATAGTCTGTTCATCGCTTGAGGAATTTCTTGACGCCAAAAAACTTCGGACTCTGTGGGGCGCAAAAATAAACTCCTCCGATAAATCGGAGTCGAACAAATTTTTGCTTGCAAGAGGAGGAGCCGTCCTCATTTTTTGGCTGAAATTCCCAAAACTCTTCACAAACTATTTTTTAACTGAAGAGACCTAACTAGATTCACATGAGGAGGGATGATGGAAAAGGTAAGCAAGGTTGTTTTGGCATATTCGGGAGGGCTGGACACTTCCATAATAATTCACTGGCTGAGGCAAAACTACGATTGCCAGGTGGTGGCCTTTGCTGCGGACGTGGGTCAGTTTGAGCTTGCCGGAAGGGACGTGCACACAGTTTCGGATTTGAAACGAAAGGCAGTGGCTGCTGGCGCTTCCAAGGTCTATGTTCAGGATTTGAAAATAGAATTTGTCCGGGATTATGTATTTCCCACCCTTCAGGCAAACGCTATTTACGAAGGTAAATATCTTCTCTCTGCAGCACTTTCCCGGCCGCTCATTGCCAAAAAATTAGTGGAAATTGCTAAAAGAGAAAAGGCAGATGCCGTGGCCCACGGATGCACAGGAAAGGGAAACGACCAGGTGAGATTTGAGTTAACTTTTAAGGCGTTGAATCCTGAATTGAAGATATTGGCTCCTTTGAGAGAATGGGAGATGGTATCACGCCAGGAAGAGATTGAATATGCTAAGAGGTATAAGATTCCCGTCTCTACCGGGAAAGAGAAACCCTATAGCATTGACAGGAATCTGTGGGGAGTATGTGTTGAATGCGGGCCATTGGAGGACCCCTGGAAGGAGCCTCCAGAGGATGCATATCAGATAACTACTCCTGCGGAAAAAGCGCCTTCCAAGCCTGTCTATTTAGATATATATTTTAGACAAGGAATTCCCACCAGGATAGATGGCAAGTCGTTATCACCGGTGGAATTGATAAAAAAGCTTAACAGAATCGGTGGAGCTTATGGGATTGGCCGCGTCGACCTGGTAGAAAATAGAGTGGTGGGAATCAAATCCAGGGAAATTTATGAAGCTCCCGCAGCAACAATTCTATATTTAGCGCATCGGGAATTGGAAAGTTTGATACTGGATAGAGATACTTTCCATTATAAAGAATTGATTGCCCCACGATACGCGGAACTTGTCTATTGCGGACTCTGGGAGTCTCAGCTGAAAAAGACAATAGATGCCTTTGTCTATGCAACTCAAAAGAAGGTTACGGGAACTGTTAGAGTGAAGCTGTACAAAGGAAATCTGTGGGTTGCAGGCAGAAAATCTCCTTATTCCCTCTATGAGAAGAGCCTGGCTACTTATGGAGCTGAAGATAAATTTGACCGCACTTCTGCTCAAGGATTTATTGACCTTCTGGGGTTGCCTCTGGAAGTGAAAGCATTGATGGATAAAAAGGAATAGCCAAGCCCCGCGCAAAAAATCCAGAGAAAAATAGCATTATTACACGGCACATAATGGTTTAGGAGGGTTTATGAAAAATAAGAAGCCGAAAAAGATTGATACTTCTGGTTTCGTAGCTTCCATATCTTTCGACAGGAGACTAGCACCTTACGACATTGCGGGAAGCATTGCTCATTGTAAGATGCTGGTAAAGTGCAAAATTATCTCCAAAAGCGAAGGAGACAAGATTCTTAAAGGATTGAGGGAAATCGAGGATGAAATTACTAAGGGAAAATTTAGATTCCTTCCTCAAGATGAAGATATCCATACGGCTATTGAGAGGAGATTGATGGAGAAGACAGGAGATGCAGGAGGTAGACTGCACACTGCCAGGAGCCGCAACGACCAGGTTTCTCTGGATATGAGAATGTATTTAAGAGATGAGATAAAGAAGATCTCTACGCTTATAGAAAATCTGCAGGATTCTATAGTGAAATTGTCCGAGAAGAACGCGGAAGTAATAATGCCAGGATTTACTCATCTGCAACATGCCCAGCCGGTCCTTTTTTCGCACCATTTAATGGCGTACTTCTCTATGCTCAGACGAGACAAAGAGAGATTTGCGGATTGTCTGAACAGAACCAACGTGTTGCCTTTGGGTGCGGGAGCTTTAGCAGGCACAAGTTTTTCTATTGACCGGGAGTTTGTTGCCAGGCAATTGGGATTCTCCTCAATTAGCGAGAACAGTATAGACACCGTCTCCGACCGCGATTTTGTAATTGAGTTTTTGTCAGCCGGGGCGATGCTGATGATGCATCTTTCCAGGCTGGCAGAGGAGCTGGTTATCTGGTCATCGCCAGAGTTTTCTTTTATCCAGATGGACGAAGATTTCTGTACAGGTTCTTCCATTATGCCCCAGAAGAAGAATCCCGATGTTGCTGAACTCATCAGGGGGAAGACTGGCAGGATTTATGGGAATCTCCACTCCTTGCTTATAGTAATGAAGGGACTTCCCCTCTCCTATAATCGGGATATGCAGGAAGATAAAGAGAGGTTATTTGATACTGTAGATACTCTGAAAAATGTCCTGGAAGTCTTATCGCCACTTATTTCATCGCTGAAATTGAATCGAGAAAAGATGCTGGCGCTAACTAAAGAAGGATATTTGAATGCCACTGATGCAGCAGATTATTTGGTCAAAAAGGGAGTTCCCTTTCGAAAGGCTCATCAGCTTATAAAAGATTTAGTCCTGTACTCTATGGGAAGAGGTAAGTCGCTGGAGGAGCTAAGTGTTAAGGAATTGAAGGTTTTTTCGCCCCTGTTTTCTAATGATTTTTTTGATGTTATTGATATAAAAAGATGCGTGGAATCTCGGAAGTCTCAAGGAGGCACTGCTCCCGAGAAAGTAAAAACCCAGATTAAAAAGTCAAAGATGAAGGAAAAATAAGATGAGACATTTTAGTTACCGTAATGGACATCTTTTTTGTGAAGGAGTTTCTGTAGAGAAAATAGCCAGGGAAGTGGGGACGCCTTTTTATCTCTATAGTCAACGGATTCTTCTGGAGAAATACCGAAGTTTCCACAGTGCACTGGGAAAGATGAGGCACCTCGTATGTTATGCATTTAAGGCGAACTCAAACTCTACTCTATGCAAGATTTTGGCTGATGCCGGCAGTGGTGCTGAGGTCGCTTCATTAGGANNTGCCGGCAGTGGTGCTGAGGTGGCTTCACTAGGAGAACTCAAGCAAGCTCTGGACCTGGGATTTCCCGGTGGGAAGATTATCCTCAACGGAAATGGCAAGACAATAGAAGAGATAGAGTTAGCCATTAAGTCGGATGTTCTAATGATTAATGTAGACTCTTTCGAGGAATTGACACTAGTTAATCGGGTTGCTGTGAGATTAGGGAAAAAAGCGAGAATTGCGCTGAGGATTAATCCCGACGTCGAACCTCACACGCATCCGTATATCGCCACGGGAGTGAGAAAAGGCAAGTTTGGCTTCGAATTGGCCAGGGCAGTTGAAGGTTATAAACTGGCGAAAAGACTGGGAAACTTGGAAATCTACGGCATCCATATGCACATTGGCTCCCAGATTACAACGATTGACCCATTTATCAGAGGGGTGAAAAAGCTCATCACTGTTTCCGATAATCTGAAAAAGATTGGAATAAAGCTCGATTACGTAAATGTAGGAGGAGGTTTGGGTATAACTTATTGGAATGAGAGACCGCCTACCCCTGCAACTTACGCTCGTGCCTTGATACCTCTTATGAAAAAGATTGGTTCCCGGGGAATATTTGAACCGGGAAGAGCTTTGGTGGGCAATGCAGGCGTTCTGGTAACGAAGATTCTTTATGTAAAGGAGATGTTTTCCAAAAAATTTGTCGTGGTTGATGCAGGAATGTCCGATTTTATCAGGCCGACCCTGTATAATGCTTACCATGAGATAAAGCCGGTTAGACTCAAGGGAGTGTCAAAAGAGAGATTACAACTGGAAAGGCCCTCCCTTTGGCCTACGGGTACGAGAAAGGTAATGGTGACTGATATAGTAGGTCCAATTTGTGAGACCGGGGATTTTTTTGCTAAGGACAGAGCCCTGCCTAAAGTATCTGCAGGAGACCTTTTGGCGGTATTCTGTGCCGGTGCTTATGGGTTCACTATGTCTTCTAATTATAATTCCCGTCTTCGACCTGCTGAGATTCTGGTTAGAAAAGGAAGATATAATACTATACGAGAACGGGAGACCTATCAGGATTTAATAAAAGGGATGTAGCTGTCCCGATAATTCGGGATGCGGTTTAGGAAGAAGGAATGACACTGAAGAGACACTTAATCTCTTTTACCAAGATGGAAAGCGGAGGCAATGATTTCATAATTATTGATAATAGGAAGAGGATACTTTCTCGTACGCTTTCCAAACTTGCGGTTAATCTCTGCCAGAGGCGTTCTTCGATCGGTGCTGATGGGTTGATTCTTCTGGAGAAAGCAGATAAGGCTGACTACAGAATGCGAATTTTTAATCCAGATGGAAGTGAGCCGGAAATGTGTGGTAATGGCGCCAGATGCCTTGCCCGGTTTGCATTTATTAAAGGAATTGGTTCTGCAGAGGCAGTCATGGAGACCAGAGCGGGGAATGTAGAGGCGCAAGTTAGAGGGAAAAAGGTAAAAGTCAGATTAGGCAATCCCTCGGGTATAGACCTGAATTTTAAGATTTCCCTTAAGCCTGGCATTTCTCAAAAAGTTAACTTTATTAACACCGGTGTCCCCCATGCGGTAGTCTTTGTTTCTGCTCTAAATAAGGTTGATGTAAAGAATCTGGGGCGGGCGATTCGTTACCATAAAAGATTTGCACCTTCGGGAGCGAATGTAAATTTTGTTGCCTTGCAAGGGAGGAACTCCATCAATATCAGAACCTATGAGCGAGGAGTAGAAGATGAGACTCTTGCCTGTGGCACGGGTGCTGTTGCCTCGGCTTTGATTTCAGGCTTGCAGGGAAAAGTATCTTCTCCTGTCAAAGTTCATACTCGAGGTGGGGAGATCTTAAAAGTAGAATATATAATAGAAAGACATAAAAAAGGAAAAGAAAAGTTCAAAGGTGTTTGGCTTGAAGGAGAAGTCAGATTAGTTTATGACGGGGAAATAGCTCGGGATTTGGCTTTCGCTCGCTGAGAATTTTTTGCTCTTAGAGCACCGTCAAAAATCTCAGGAATTTCCCCCGTCTTCGCGGGGCTAAATTCTAATCTTCGATTTTTGCCTAAAAATTCTAATGCTCGCTTCACCAAATCCCTTCGCATTAGAGTCTAGAAGTTGGGAGAGAGGAGGTGGGAGAATGTTTTCAGGTTCCTTTGTGGCACTGGTAACACCGTTCAAAAATAATCGGGTTGATGTGGATAAACTCAAAGAGCTAGTAGAGTTTCATATTAAGAAGGGAACATCAGGAATTGTTCCCTGCGGAACCACCGGGGAATCGGCGACTCTTTCGCACGAGGAACATAGAGTAGTTATTGGAACTGTGGTTAAGGCAGTTAATGGGCGTATAAAAGTCATTGCCGGCACGGGTTCCAATAATACAAATGAAGCAGTTGAACTAACCCAATTTGCTAAGAAAGTGGGAGCCGATGGCTGTCTGGTTATTACCCCGTATTATAATAAACCAACCCAGAACGGTCTCTATTTACATTTTAAACAGATTGCCGAAACAGTCGATATTCCTGTTGTTATGTATAATGTGCCGGGACGTACGGGCATCAACATGCTTCCCTCCACCGTGGCCAAATTGGCAAAGATTAAAAATATTATCGGAGAGAAAGAAGCCAGCGGCAATATTACTCAGATAAGTCAGATTGCTAGGGAGTGTGGTGACGAATTCGATCTCCTTTCCGGAGACGATGCTATGACTTTTCCCATATTGGCTGTTGGTGGCAAAGGAGTAATCTCCGTAGCCGCCAATATTGTACCTACGGAGGTAGCAGGACTTGTAGAGGCCTTTAATAAAGGTGATATTAATAAATCCAGAAAGATGCATTTGAAGATGCTTCCTCTTTTTGGAGCTATGTTTTATGAGACAAACCCTATCCCTGTGAAAACATCGATGAACCTTATGGGAATGATTTCTGATGAGATCAGGTTACCTCTATGTAAAATGTCTGATGAAAATTTGAAAAAATTAAAAACCACACTGAAAGATTATAAACTTATCTGAGCAGAACAGGAGTAGCTCCGATTCATGGGAGCATTTGAATTCGCAACCCCGAGGTTGCGGCTATGATAGA
>WVXT01000099.1:0-12982 GCA_011773355.1 bacterium | reverse complement strand
ATCGAGGCAAAAGGACACGAGGCTTTAGGAAATGCAGTTACACCCAAAGTTAAGGTGACTGATAATCTGGAAAAAATTATTGATACAGCAGAAGTGGTCATCGACTTTACGAATCCACAGGCGAGCCTGAAAAATTTAGAAGTGGCGTCAAGGTTCAAGAAAGCCGTGGTCATAGGCACTACGGGCCACACGGAACAAGAGAAGAAATTAGTGGCGGAGAAAGCAAAAACGATTCCTCTGCTTATGGCTCCCAACATGAGCCTGGGAGTAAATCTTCTATTTAGAGTTGTGGACGTTGTGGCAAAGGTGCTTAAAGGTTATGATGTAGAGATTGTTGAAGCTCATCATAATCGGAAGAAAGATGCCCCTTCGGGAACAGCGGCGAAATTGGGAGAGACTATTGCTCAATCGCTAAATTTGAATCTTAAGGAAGCAGGGGTTTATGGACGCAAAGGAATGGTTGGCCCACGAAAGCCCCAGGAGATAGGAGTCCATTCTGTGAGGGCTGGAGATATTGTGGGTGAGCATACTGTCATTTTTGCCGGAACGGGTGAAAGGCTGGAGTTGACCCATCGGGCGCACAGCCGGGATTGCTTTGCCCGGGGAGCAGTAGAGGCTACAAAATGGATTGTCAGGCAATCCCCAGGATTGTACGATATGCAGGACCTCCTGGATTTGAAAGGAAGTAAGAGATGAAATTCGATTATTCCGATAGGTTATCCCAGTTGCCTCCCTACGTGTTCATTGAGATTGACCGAAAGAAAAAAGAGGCTGTTAAGCAAGGGATAGATATCATAGATTTTGGTGTAGGGGACCCGGACTTGCCTACGCCGCAACATATCAGAGACGCTATGAAGAGGGCTATAGAAGAGCCCAAATACCATAGGTATCCTTTTGGCCCGGGACTGTTGGAATTTCGCAAAGCAATCGGGCGCTGGTACAAAGTCCGTTTTGGCGTAGAATTGGATAGTGAAAATGAGATACACGCTCTAATCGGTTCCAAAGAAGGAATTGGACACATTCACCTGGCATTTGTTAATCCGGGCGATGTGGTTCTCTGTCCAGAACCGGCTTATCCTGTTTACAATATAGGGACGATCTATGCCGGAGGCACGTCTTACTTTATGCCCTTATTGGAAGAAAACGATTTTCTCCCTGACCTGGACTCAATTCCCGAAAAGATAAGAGCAAAGGCTAAGATGATTTTCATCAATTATCCCAACAATCCCACAGCAGGATGCGCCAATAAAGATTTTTTCAGAAGAGTAGTCGATTTTGGAAGAAAACACAATATTATTGTTATTAATGACGCGGCCTATTCGGAGATATATTATGATGGAAAGAAGCCCATAAGTTTCCTGGAACTGCCAGGCGCAAAAGAAGTGGGGATTGAATTCCATTCTCTGTCCAAAACTTATAATATGACAGGTTGGAGAATTGGCTGGGCATGCGGGAACCGGGATATACTCAAAGGTTTATCTATGGTGAAGGAGAATATCGATTCTGGTGTTTTTGGTGCTATTCAGGCTGCATCGATTGAAGCATTGAATGGACCCCAGGACTGCGTGGAGGAAATCCGCAGTATATACCAGAGGCGCCGCGACATGTTGAGTGAAGGATTGGGTAAAACCGGCTGGAAAGTCAAAAGACCAGAGGCGACGTTTTATATTTGGGCAAGAGTTCCCGAAGGGTATTCCTCACTCCAGACTGTGGAGAAACTTCTGGAGAAAGCAGGTATCCTTTCCACTCCCGGTAATGCGCTGGGCCCTTCTGGAGAGGGATATGTCCGCTTTTCTCTAACAGTGGATGAGAATAGGATAAAAGAGGCAGTGGACAGGTTGAGAAAGATTAAATGGTAAAACAAGAGATTTACATTGGTCTTGGTTCCAATCTTGGAGATAGACTAGCCAATATAAGAAAAGCGATTGAATTAATGAGAAGAGAAGGGATAGAAATTATAGACGAGTCCTCCGTATATGAGACAGAACCGGTGGGGTATAAAGAGCAGGGTTGGTTTCTGAATTCCGTGGTGAAGGGGAGAACAGAACTCTCTCCCCAAGGATTGTGGAAAAGGTTGGAGAAGATAGAAAAGTTAATGGGGAGGGAGAGGGAGATAAAATGGGGACCGAGAATAATCGATTTAGATATCTTGTTTTATGAAAATAAAATCTTGAATGATAAACAGTTACGGATTCCCCATTCAGAATTACATAAGAGAAAGTTTGTTTTGGTTCCTCTTGAAGAGATTGCTCCTCAATTGGTTCACCCGGTTCTTAAGAAGACGATTTCCCAGTTATTGACAGATTTAAAAGATAATTCACAGGTGAAACTTTTACAGAGACTCGATTCACCTGGGCTAAGACCATCGGGTGTTTCCAACTCCAATTTGTCAGGTGGGATTAATAAAAGACAAATTGAATAGAAGAATGAAAGTAATCAGGAAAGTTTCCGTAATGCAAAAAGTCGCTGATAAGCTAAGGGAAGAAGGTAAGTCGATTGGTTTCGTTCCCACAATGGGAGCGCTGCATCAAGGGCACCTTTCCCTGATGGAAAGGGCGAGAAAAGAAAATGACATCCTGATTATAAGCATATTTGTTAATCCTACTCAGTTCGGCCCTGGAGAAGATTACAGAAGGTATCCCCGTCCCTTCGAGAAAGATAGGTCGCTGGCGAAGAAAAAAAGTGTGCACATAATTTTTTATCCCTCTGTTTCCGAAATGTATGGAAAGGAGTATTCTACTCATATAGAAGTAGAAAAGTTATCGAAAAGGCTTTGCGGGTTGTCCCGACCAGGACATTTCAGGGGCGTAGCCTCGGTGGTCTGCAAGCTATTCAATATTGTAAAACCTCACGTTGCCTATTTTGGTCAGAAAGATTATCAGCAGCTAAGAGTCATAAAGAAGATGGTCGAAGATTTAAATATGGAAGTCAAAATCAGGGAATGTGCCATTGTCCGCGAGCCAGATGGATTGGCCATAAGTTCTCGCAATTCTTACCTCTCTTCTCCAGAGAGGGAGGAGGCGCTCTCACTATATAGAGCACTTGAGCATGCGAAATCGTTGATAAAGGAGGGAAGTTCCGTTTCAGATGTAATTTCCGAAATGGAAAGAATTATTAAGAGAGAAGCTCACGCTAAGATAGACTATATAGAAATTGTCGACCCTTTCACCTTGGAAGAGGTAAAGACAATAGGTCCCGGGAAAAAAGTCCTGGTTGCCCTGGCTGTCTGGATTGGCAACACCAGATTGATAGATAACATGCTCGTTAAAAGAAAAAGGGGTCAGAGTCATTTTTTGCTTTGACCACCGGCTCTCATTGCAAACGACTGAAATCCCGATTTTCAATCGGGACTGGCAATGAGGGCGCTTAGCTACTACAAAAAGGTAAAAAAGTGAAAAGTAGAGAAGAAATTTTAAGAGAAATTGAAGAGTTGAAACGTAGACGAAATGGAGTCATTCTCGCCCATAATTATCAGATAGGAGAGATTCAAGATATTGCTGATTTCGTCGGCGATTCTCTGGAACTGAGCCGCAAAGCAGCTGCCACTGACGCAGATACTATAGTTTTTTGTGGTGTTTTGTTTATGGCAGAAACGGCAGCTATTCTTTCACCGCAAAAGAGTGTTCTTCTCCCCGATTTGAGAGCGGGATGTCCTCTGGCTGATATGATTTCCCGGGAAGCGCTTAAAATGTTAAGGAAAGACCATCCTGATGCGCCAGTGGTCACTTATGTCAATTCTTCAGCAGAAGTTAAGGCAGAGAGTGATATCTGTTGCACTTCAGCCAATGCAGTTAAAGTGGTCAATTCTCTTCCCCAGGAAAAAGTAATTTTTGTCCCCGATAGAAATCTTTGTCACTGGGTGACCCACTCTACTGATAAAGAGTTAATCTGCTGGGAAGGATTTTGTCCTACTCATGAGGTATTGAGGAAGGAAGATGTTCTAAAAGCAAAAAAGGCTCATCCACAGGCAAAGTTTGTTGCTCATCCCGAATGCCTGGAGGAAGTATTGGATCTGGCTGACCAGGTTGCCTCTACCAGTGGAATACTGAGTTTTGCCCGGGAGACTTCGGCCAAAGAATTAATAATCGGCACGGAAAACGGTATGTTATACCGTTTAAGAAAGGAGAACCCGGATAAAAAATTTTATCCTGCCAGCGAAAAGATGGTATGCCGCAATATGAAATACCACACGTTAGAGAAAGTTCGTGATTCACTCAAGGAGATGGTTCATCTTATCAAAGTCCCTGAAGAAATTAGAAAGGACGCTTACCAGAGCATAAACAGGATGTTAGAGTTGAAGGTTGGTGCTAAGGATTGAATATATGCTTGGTTTTGTGCTTTAGAGGAGAGTTGTGGAAGTAAAAACTGATTTTTTAGTTATAGGGAGCGGCGTAGCCGGCCTGAGCTTTGCCCTTAAAGTTTGCGCCTGGGGAAAAGTGGCGGTGGTAACCAAAAGGGAGATTGAGGAGTCGAATACAAAGTATGCTCAGGGAGGCATAGCTTCGGTCTGGAGTCAAGAGGACACATTCGACGCGCACATTCAGGATACTCTGGTTGCCGGGGACGGACTTTGCCATCCCGATGTAGTGGAGACGGTGGTCAAAAATGGCCCGGATAGAATTAGAGATTTGGTTAATTGGGGAGTAAATTTCACTTTATGGGAGAAAGATAAGACAAAATATGACCTTGCCCGCGAAGGAGGCCATTCCAAAAGGAGAATAATCCATGCTGCCGACCTGACGGGAGAAGAGGTAGAAAAGACCCTGGTCGAACGAGTTAAGAGAGACAGGAACATAACCACATATGAAAACTTGATTGCAGTAAACCTTATTGTGAGAGAAGGAGAATGCTGGGGAGCTTATGTCCTGGATATTAAGAAAAAGGTAGTCCATACTTTCCTGGCTAAGGTTACTCTTCTGGCCACTGGTGGTGCGGGAAAGGTCTACATATATACCAGTAATTCGGATGTAGCTACCGGAGATGGCATAGCCATGGCTTACAGGGCAGGGGCTAAGATTGGGAACATGGAATTTATGCAGTTCCATCCCACCTGCCTCTACCATCCAGAAGCGAAGTCTTTCCTAATCTCAGAGGCTGTCAGGGGAGAAGGTGGTATTTTGAGATTGAGCGATGGCAAGCCTTTTATGCACAAGTACCACCCCCGGAAAGAACTGGCTCCCCGGGATATAGTTGCCCGTGCAATCGACCAGGAAATGAAACAGAGGGGAGACGATTGTGTCTTTCTGGATATGACCCATAAAGACCCGGAATTCGTAAAGAAGAAGTTCCCTAATATTTACAAGAAATGTCGCTCTTTCGGTTTCGATATGACCAGGGAGCCGCTTCCTGTAGTTCCCGCAGCGCATTACATTTGTGGTGGGGTGTTAACTGATAGTAATGGCCGAACTAGCCTTAGAAGACTCTTTGCTGTGGGAGAAGTCACCTGTAGCGGTTTGCATGGCGCCAATCGCTTGGCCTCCAATTCGCTCTTGGAGGCGTTAGTCTTTGCCGAGAGAGCCAGTGAACAAGCAAAATATGCCGTCGAAGAAAAAATCTCTTTCCCCACAGTTTCTCCCTGGGATATAGGACATGCTGTGGACAGCCATGAAGCGGTAATGGTAAGCCATAACTGGGATGAAATCAGAAGGCTAATGTGGAATTATGTGGGGATAGTCCGGTCGAATAAACGCCTGGCGCGGGCTAAGAGACGTATCGAACTTCTGCAGAAAGAAATCCAGGAGTATTATTGGGACTTTATTATCACCAGCGACCTGATTGAGTTACGCGATATTGCAACGGTGGGACAGCTAATCATTGAATCTGCCATTAGGCGCAGAGAGAGTCGCGGCCTCCACTACAACCTCGATTACCCATCAAGGGACGACATACACTGGAAAAAGGACACAATTATCCAACAGAAGCCAACCAAATAAGAGACTTCCCCGGGACTGCCCGCCAGACTTATTCCCAGAAAATTTTGAAAACTACCATTTACCATTGCCGGCTTTTCCCGTGGGCTTTTCAGGTTTTGAGTTTGGCTTGACTTGGGGTAACGAAATTTGATATATTTTTTATCGACACAAAAAAGGTAAATTAGTGATGACAAAGGACAAAATTACCATCAGAGGTGCCAGAGAGCACAACTTAAAAAATATAGATTTGGAGATTCCCCGCAATAAACTCGTGGTCATAACTGGCCTGTCTGGCTCGGGAAAGTCTTCTCTTGCTTTTGATACCATCTATGCCGAAGGCCAGAGGAGATACGTAGAGTCACTTTCTGCTTACGCTCGCCAGTTCCTGGGTCAGATGCAGAAGCCAGATGTTGACCAGATTATAGGTCTCTCTCCCGCGGTAGCCATCCAGCAGAAAGGCCTCAGCCGCAATCCCCGCTCTACCGTGGGCACACTGACTGAAATCTACGATTATCTAAGACTTCTATTTGCCCGGGTCGGTCATCCCCATTGTCCTAAATGTGGAAGAGAAATCCTTCCTCAGACTTCTCAACAGATTGTGGAACAGGTTTTGAGCTTTCCTGAAGGTTCCAGGATTCAGGTGTTGGCGCCGCTGGTAAGAGGAAGAAAAGGAGTTTATAGAGAACTCTTCCAGAGGGTTCGCCAGGAAGGATACGTGAGGGTAAGAGTCGACGGGAAGATTTACGGGCTGGAAGAGGATATTAGATTAGACAAGAACAAAAAACATAATATTGAAGTGGTTGTTGACCGCCTGGTGATTCGGCCGGAAGTGAAGACGAGACTTACTGATTCTATTGAGACCGCCTTGAAACTTGCTCAGGGAATGGTTTTAATAGATACTACCGGAAAGCGCCCTTCTCTTTTTAGTATACACAACGCCTGTCCCCATTGCGGCATAAGTATGGGCGAAATATCTCCTCGCAGTTTCTCTTTCAATTCTCCCTATGGTGCCTGTCCCAGTTGCTCTGGTCTGGGAACGAAGACGGAAATAGACCCTGACCTGGTTGTGCCCAATAAGAACCTTTCCGTAAATGACGGAGCGCTAGTTCCCTGGTCCAATCCCATTACCACGCGGCGCCACCGCTGGAAATGGTCGGCGCGAAGCTATTACTATGAGATGCTGGAAGATGTCAGTGATTATTATGGCTTCAGTCTGGACACACCTTTCAAAAAACTTCCTGAAAAGTATCAAAATATATTACTTTACAGCTCTCCGGATGAAATTTATGAGTCGGGAGAGCCTTTTGAAGGAGTTATTGCGCAGCTGGAGAGGCGCTACCACCAGACCGAGTCTGATTTTGTGCGAGAAGAAATTTTCAATAAGTATATGACTACCAGGGTCTGTCCAGATTGTCAGGGCAAAAGACTTAAAAATGAGAGCTTAGCTGTTACCGTGCAGGGGAAGTCCATCGCCGATATAGCCGCATTTTCTGTGAAAGAGGCTCAAGGATTTTTCAATAAGATTTCTCTCTCGCCCACTGAAGCGTTTATTGGAAAGGAAGTACTGAAAGAGATTAAGAAGAGACTCTCTTTTCTTATTAACGTGGGTTTGGATTACATTACAATTGACCGACCAGCAGCTACTTTAGCTGGCGGAGAAGCAGAGAGAATCCATCTGGCAACCCAGATTGGGTCATCACTGGTAGGGGTAATATATATTCTCGACGAGCCCACTATTGGTTTACACCCGCGTGACGTATCCAGATTAATCTCTACCTTGGAGGATTTGAGAGATTTAGCCAACACGGTTCTGGTAGTAGAACACGATCCCGCTACAATCCATGCTGCTGACCACATCATCGATCTGGGTCCGGGAGCAGGTGAAAAAGGTGGCAGGGTCGTGGTTAGTGGACCACTATCCAGAATAATAGCTAATCCCGAATCTTTGACTGGCGCGTATATTTCAGGTAAACTGAAAGTACCCCTGCCCGCAAAGAGAAGAAGAGGAGACCTGAATAAAGTTCTGGAAATAAAGGGTGCAGCCCAGTTCAATTTAAAGAATATCGATGTAAAGATTCCATTAGGAATTTTTGTTTGCATTACCGGCGTTTCCGGCTCGGGTAAGTCCACGTTGATTCAGGAGATTCTGTATAAAGCACTGGCACAAAAAATATACCATTCCAAAGAGAAACCAGGAAAACATAAGAAGCTCTTAGGCGTAGGAAACATTGATAAGGTAATCAATATTGACCAATCGCCAATCGGCCGAACGCCCCGTTCCAATCCAGCCACTTATACGGACCTGTTTACTCCTATCCGCCAGCTCTTTTCTCTGCTTCCCGAGGCGAAGATTCGAGGTTACAAGCCAGGAAGGTTCAGTTTTAATGTCAGGGGAGGAAGGTGTGAAGCTTGCAGGGGTGAGGGATTGATCAAAATAGAGATGCAATTTCTACCCGATGTTTACGTTCCCTGCGAAGTATGTAAAGAAAAAAGGTTCAATCAGGAAACCCTGGAAGTCAGATATAAAGGTAAGAATATTGCCGATATCCTATCAATGAGCGTGGAAGAAGCCCTGAAATTTTTCAAGAATATACCCAGGATTAGAGAAAAACTCCAGACTCTGTCCGATGTGGGACTCGACTATATAAAGCTGGGACAATCGGCAACCACTCTCTCTGGCGGAGAGGCTCAGAGGGTGAAACTGGCCAAGGAGCTTTCCAAAAGGAGTACAGGAAGGACGCTGTATCTATTGGATGAACCCACCACGGGGTTACATTTTGCGGACATAGAAAAGTTGTTGAGCGTCCTGCATCGCCTGGTCGATAAGGGGAACACAGCTCTGGTGATTGAACATAATCTGGATGTAGTCAAAACCGCGGACTATATTATTGACCTGGGCCCCGAAGGTGGGGAGCAAGGCGGCGAGGTGGTGGCGACGGGGGCTCCGGAAGAACTTTGCCGGTCCAGGAAATCGTATACAGGCAGATACTTAAAAAAATTCCTACTTTAGAACAAAAAGAACGATATTCCCATTAATATGAATACAATTCCCGCGATTCTCGTTACCACTCTTTTATCCGCTCTATCAGAAACGAACCTACCTAGATAGATTGCCATAACAGTCAGCAAAAGTAAGGCTGTCATTGCTCCCATCAGGACCATCAGAGCGTTGTATTTAGTGGCAAATATCCCTGCGGCAATTTGCGTCTTATCGCCCCATTCTGTTATGAAAATCAGGGTGAATCCTGAAAAAAACAGATTCCTGGAGTATAATTTGCTTTCGCCTTTTACCTCTTTGGCTCTTAATATCAAGACGCCAAAAATTATGAAAATAATTCCCGAAATTATTTTTAAGAAACGCATAGGCACTATATCTATAATCTGCGAACCTATTAGTACTGCAGTTCCATCCACTATTAAAAAAGCAAGCATAACCCCGAGCAATAGATGGAAATGTTTTTTTGTTTTCGAGGATAAAAGAAAAATCGATAACTGGGTTTTGTCCCCGAATTCCGCTAAACCCGTCACAATTAATGGAATTACTATATCCAGTGTCATTTTAGACATTTACCAGTAACTGACATTATTTCTGTAATTTTATCAGGAAAAAAGGCGATTCTGATACTTTTTCTACTGATACCTGGCTGAATCCGGCTGCTCTGGCCATCAATTCAGCCTCTCTCGGCCTATAACTCTGTCCGAAGACGACTCGGCGGAGGTACCATCTCATAAACGGATCCCAAACATACCATGCAGTAAACTTACTAGCGAACCGATATATCTCTTCGTCTGTAGCGCCGCCATCTGCCTCCCCGATGAAAGCGCATCCGTTTGGTGCAAGAACCCTACGTATCTCTTGCAATCCTCTCTTTCCCTGGGGCCAATGCTTAATTGACGCCACACTAATGATAATATCAAATGAGGCGTCCCGGAATGGAAGATTCATAGCGTCGCCCTGTCGGAAACTGCAGTTATGGATTTGATTGCGAATCCTGAGGCGGTCTGCGGCGCGCACTTGCGTCGGCGAGTAGTCAACACCGACAACTGACGCAGTGGGATTTTTTTTGGCTAATAGAAGTGTCAAAAAACCAGGCCCAGAGCCCACATCCAGTATCTTTGCGTGCTGCGGAGGATTAATTTCATCTATGAACCGTCGGTATAATTCAGAAGCTGCTTTTATTACCAGGCGATTGTAAATAGGTCCTTGAACTAAATCCCAGGCCCAACGGGCATCAAGAAATCGTTTAAATATTCCTTGCTTTTTAATTACAAAATTCATTTTACTACTTTTTAGGATGCAAGTTCAGATACACAAATTCGTATGAACTATCTGCAGCCAGTCAGTTTAAGATACACTTCCAGCTTTGCCTCCGATATTATACCAAATTCAAAATAACTTGCAATAAAAATCGCTAGTGTCTCCCTACCTTTCCTATCTTTTTACTTGACTAGGCTCAAAATCTATAATATACTGAAAACAGCGTTAACCCGAGGAAAATTGATGAAAAGATGTATCTCCATTCTTCTCTCCTTTCTGTTCCTGTTTCTCTTCACTATTTCATTTGCACTGACCGAAAAAGACTACGAACATTCCATGAATTTTTACCAGAAATTGGTGGAGAAAAAGGTTAGCGTAGAAGAACTTATCTTTACTCTACAGAAGATTTTAAAAAAATACAGTGATATTGAAGTAAATCTTACACCTGTTAGAGAAAAATTATTGACTCTCAGGAAGTTTAAGATTTCCAGGGATTTCTATAGAAAACTTGAAGCAAGTGGAGCGAATTTTGACGAACGTATTGCTGCCCTGAAGCGGATTATAATTAAGTTTAGAAATACCGATGCCGACCTTTCTGGAATGGAAAGGAAGCTCAGGCAACTACAAAAAGTAGTGGCAGGGCAAGAAGAGGAACTGGAAGAGTTTGAGGCAGAGAGAGGGACAGGTACACGCACAATCGAAAGAGAGTTTGAAGAAGGAGAGATAAGCGGCGTAGAATTTGAGGAAGAAGTTGAAGATTTAGAAGAATTTAAAGAATTTGAACCATAGATTATTGAGGGGGATTGCTGTTCCGACGGATGGAGTAGCGGAGCGTCAACAGGGGGAGATTATGAAGCTAGGGTTTACCACTGCTGTCTTTGATAAAGAATTGGAAGATAAGGAGGTTACCCTCCAGGATATTGTTGATTTTGCTAAGGAGAACGGGTTTGAGGCCATTGAGTTGAGAGAAGGGTGTGTAGAAGATTATGATGGGGAGGCACTGCGTCAACTTACGCAGCGATATAAGAATATCCATTTTACCTATGCAATTAAAAATAACTGCCTTGATGAAAGAGATGAACAGAAAGTTAAAGGGGCGATTCACTTGTCTGCCTCACTTAGCGGGGAACCTATTCTGCGGCTGGTTGCTGATGGTGGAATCATTAAGAGTGAGAAAAGGAGATATACTTCCCAAGAGAAGGACAGGATAGGCAGTAGATTAAAGACATATGCTGATATAGCCTCTCGGCACGGGGTGATGTTGGGCTTGGAAAATGCCAGAGAACCTATGGAAGATATAAAGTATCTAATTGACCAGGTAGGTTCAACTCTAATGGGGGTTACTTTCGACCCGGGCAATCTCACTTCCATCGCTATAGAAAAGGAGAACCCGTTGAAAGCTTTAGAGTCACTAAGAGTCTCTGAAATAAAGTTAGTCCATCTCAAGCAGACAATAAATGGCGAACCTCAGACACATATCACTCAAGGAGATATTGATATTAAGAAACTGCTTGACAGATTGAATGGTATGGGATATGAAGGTATTGTGTGCCTGGAGCCCAAGCCAGCAAAGGGCTGTCGGGACGGAATAAAGTCAAGCATTGAGTATATGAACAAATTGTATGGTAAGTCCTGGCCGTATTTCTAAATCTTTGCTTAGCTACTCGGGTCGTCTATGACCCCGAGGTGGAAAATGATAGGTTTTGCCGGGCTCAGGGACGAGCCCGGGTACTCAAGAGGAGGTGAGTGGAATGTATGATGTTGTGGCTTTGGGAGAGGCAATGTTGCGGCTTTCACCGCCTAACTATATGAGGTTGGAGCAGACGCATAGTTTTGATGTTAACGTGGGTGGTTCAGAGTTAAATACTTCCGTAGGAGTGGCAAGATTTGGTTTGAACACGGCTTGGGTTACAAAACTGGTCAACAGTCCTTTAGGAAAGATGGTGGCTAACAAGGCCAGAGAACACGGTATAGATACTTCTCATATAGTCTGGTCTGATGAAGGGAGAGTGGGAATATACTACCTGGAATTGGGTAGCACTCCCCGTGCGAGTAGAGTCATTTATGACCGTAAAGACTCGGCCGTAAGTAAACTCGCGCCCGGTGAAGTAGACTGGCCTAAGGTTCTAAAGGGGGCAAGGCTTTTTCTTACCAGCGGAATTACCACTGCTCTCAGTCCAAGTTGTCGGGACGCTACAATCGAGGCTGTAAACGAGGCAAAGAAGCAGGGCTGCAAAATCTGTTTTGACATAAACTACAGAGCTAAGCTATGGTCGGCCGAAGAGGCGAATAAGTGCCTCTCCAAGATACTGGATAAAGTTGATATTATTGTAACCACACAATTTGATACTGAGGAAGTTTTTGGCTATAAAGGTTCTTATGAAGACATAGCAAAGCAATTAAAGGATAAGTTTGGCTGTTCAGTGGTTGCCATTACTTTAAGAGAAGTGCGCACCGTTCTCACCGGCGGGTGGACCAGTATTGCCCTGGCTGATAAACTCTATAAAGGCAAGAAGTACGATATAGAAATAATCGATAGAGTCGGTGGTGGAGATGCGTATACTGCTGGTTTTATTTATGGTTATCTAACGGGTGATGTGGAGAAGGCTGTTGCTTATGGAGACGCTCTGGCTGCGTTGGAACATTCTGTTCCTGGCGATTTGAGCTGGTTTACCGAAGATGAAGTCAAGAAACAGATTAAAGCTGCTGGATATAGAATTCAAAGATAAGGATTAGCCCCCTCGCCCTAACCCTCTCCCCTTTGGGGAGAGGAAAAAAAGTGATGGGAATTTATGTGATGGCAATCTTGGTA
>WVXT01000094.1:427-10851 GCA_011773355.1 bacterium | reverse complement strand
TGGTTTCAGAACTATTGCCTAGAAAAATAAAACTAAATTATCATATTATATATCAATAATATTTCAATGGTGTAACCAAACTGTAAAATTTTTGTAAACTTTTCAGGTAATTGTTAAATTTTTGTAACAGAACTGTAAAAATTTCGTAAACCTTCAATATTAGTGAATCAAATTGCTTTAAAGAGAATATCCGTGCTTTGGGTTACGATAGTCGTTGACATTTGACGACATATGGCGAGTTTGAACGGGAATGCACTAAATTCTATATGAAGTCAATGTAGCATAACAAATTTTTCTTAATCTTGTCAAGTACATTATGTAAAATCTTTGAAAAAGGTTTGCTTTTGCTCTGTCATTGCGAGCCAAGCGAACCCCGCGAGCCCCACCAGCCCCGATTGAAAATCGGGATGTGGCATTCTCGTTCTTCGACGATAAGAACGAGATTCATTAGACATCCCGCACATTTATTGTGCGGAGCTGCTTGCAAAGATACTTCCAGGTATTTCTCAGAGACCTTTTGTGTGATTTTAAAAATTAATCGATTCTCCCCTTTACTTCCTGGAAGACCAAGTTCAATTTTATCTCGCAGTCGCCGGCGAAAATCGAATATGAAAATAAACTTTTAAGCCCAAATTAGCTATATTATAATTATTTTAGTGGCGTTTCCTGTTTTTACAATAGAGCAAACGGATAATTTTATGACATTTTTTGAGAAAAAAAAGACCCAGCGCAAAGCGGGTCTTTCAGGTAAGGGCCAATAAGGAATCATAAGATTTGGTTACGTAAATGGTGGACTTAGAAGGTGGGTCTGTTGACTGGACTCACTCATCCCAGCTCGTTGATACGCGGTTCCGGCCAGAAATCTTGCTATGATACATTAGTTGATCTGCTCTTTTCAATAACTTATCCATTGTGTCGTTCGATTGTGCAAACGCAGCACCAATTGATACAGTGACACGAATGGTATCGGATTCTTTATGGAGAGCTGAATTTTCGACGAGTAGACGAAACCTATTGGCAATGGAGTATAACTGCTGTTCATTAACGTTTGCAATAATTGCAGTAAATTCTTCTCCACCCCAGCGGCCTAAAAGGTCGAAAGGTCTCAGATTATTTAACAATGTTTTTGCTATCATTTTTAATATTTCGTCTCCCACATCATGCCCATATACATCATTAACTCTTTTGAAATGGTCTATATCAATGAACAGCACCCCAAAGGGCCAGCCATACCTGGACATTTCATCAAGTCTGGAATTTAAATTCATTTTAATATATCGCCTGTTTGGCGAATTTGTCAGAGGGTCTAGCAAAGCCATTTTCTCACATTGTTCTAATCTCTGGCGAACCGTAACTACCGGCGACTTATCGCTAAATATTTGGACAGCCCCAGTAATTTGCCCACTTGAATCTCGAATCGGAGCCACGCGGATGGAAACAGGTACCCGATGTCCATTTTTATGAAGAAGATACAAATCTGCTTCACGTGCGCGTCCATCGACAGTAGTTTTTGCTAAGGGACACTGCTTTTTACAGAAATTAACTCCCTTATCGTCGATGTGCATGAGAATATCCGAACAATGCTTACCTACTACTTCAGAACTTTTATGACCTGTAAGCCGCTCCGCTGCTTTATTCCAGTACCTAATTTTTCTGTCTCGGTCTACGTAATATACCCCATCATACAATTCATTCAAACTACTCTTGTAAAACTCCGTATCTACCATCATTTGAACATCTCTCACTTTCTGTGGTTGCCACGCACGTGTTTATGTTTTATTTCCTGTTTAAACTAAACCCCACGCCCAAAACTCTGGGTGCGGGGTAACTTTGAGCAAGTAACCTATATGTTTAATATTTTATTATAGAAAGTACTTCGTATCCTTTCAGTTTCTCAATGCCCTTCAAGTCGGTTAGTTCTATCAAAAAACAGATACCCACAACTTTTCCCTTCAATTTCTCCACCAGGTCGATTGTGGCTTTAGCTGTACCACCCGTAGCCAGGAGGTCGTCGACAATCAGGATATTAGCACCCGGCTGGAAAGCGTCAGCGTGCATCTCCAGGGTATCCGTTCCATATTCCAGTTCATAGGTTGTCTCCACGGTCTTATAGGGCAACTTCCCTTTTTTCCGCACGGGGATAATACCAGCGTTTAATTTATAAGCCAGGGGAGAAGCAATAATGAAACCGCGCGATTCTACAGCTACAATCTGGTCAATCTTTTTCCCTTTGTAATGCTCAGCTAGAATATCGATTGCCCGGCGGAACTCGGGGCCATTCTGAAGAAGTGTGGTAATGTCTCTAAAAAGGATTCCCTTTTTGGGAAAATCCGGGATACTACGAATCAGTTCCTGAAGCTCTTTCATTTTTAGTTCTCCTAATCTAATCCGTGGAGTTGCATTCTAATAACAATTTTCTTCAATCGCTCTATTGCTCTTTTTTCTATTTGTCTTATTCTCTCCCGGGAGAGATTCATTTTCTCACCGACTTCCCTGAGGTTATATCCTTTCCCATCAACCATGCCGTACCTTAATTTAATGACTTTTACTTCCTGAGGGCTCAACTTTTTCAAAATTTGCGCCAGCTCTTCGTGAGACTTTATCAAATCTACAACATGGTCTGGCGATTCCTTTGCTTCATCTCGAATCAGATCTTTCAGGAAAATATCGAATTTATCTCCCAGGGGACTATCCAGAGAACCGACCCTTTCAAAGACCCGGATTTCCTGCATAAACTTGCGAGTTTTCTTTATGGAAAGACGGAGCTTCTTCGCCAATTCTGCCGTAGTTGGTTGCCTCTCTAACTCCTCGTGCATCCTTTCAGAGACATTAATGAGTTTCTTTATTGTCTCATAGGCGTAAAGTGGAATGTGGATGGTTTTAGTCTGGTTTAAGATTGCCCGCTGAATATACTGTCTAATCCACCAGAAAGCGTAAGTAGAAAAATTGTAACCCATTTTGGGATTGTATTTGTCAATCGCTTTTATAAGGCCTACATTTCCTTCCTCGATTAAATCTAAGAAATCGAGACCATAGCAAGAGTATCGTTTGGCAATGCTAATAACTAACCTTAAATTCCCCTCAATCATTCGCTTTTTTGCTTTGCCGTCTCCCTTCTTTATTTTGGGAAACAGTTCAGCCATCTCTTTTTCAGTAACTTGAGGAATTGTCCTCAACTCTTGCATATACAGCTTTACTGAGTCAATACTCGATCCCATTTTTCCTCTGTTTTAAGGACAAAATGTACTTCTTAAGGCAAATAGAACACAGGATTGACCGCTTTGCCCCTCTCCCTTATTTCAAAATGGAGATGCGGTACCTCTGCCCAACCGGTTGCTCCCACTTGAGCGATCGCCTGTCCCTTGTTTACCCTTTCTCCTTCTTTGACTAAATTTATACTATTATGAGCGTAGACGCTCGAATAATCCTCATTATGTTTGACTATCACCATGTTCCCATATCCCCGGAGTTTATTGTCACTATAAGTCACAATACCGCCGTAAATAGCCACTATGGGGACTCCTTCCTTCCCTGCGATGTCCAGACCCTGGTGACGTTTACCACTCTGTTTCCCGAATCCCGTCAATATTTCTCCTTGTAGAGGCCAGGAGAAATCGATTAGTTCGGGTGGCGGTTTCGCTTCTTCTTTTCTTTCCGGAGAAGGTCGCTTTGGAACATAGGCCAAAGTATCTTTTCTCTCTTTAGCACCGGGAATAAAGATCATTTGACCCGCCCTAATTTTCGTAGCGTCAGCCAAATGGTTTATCCTTGCCAGCTCATCCAGGTCGACTTCGTAAACCCGGGAAATTCTCCATAGAGTCTCGCCCTTCTGCACTCTGTGGTAAATTCCCGATGGGAAAAACGCGCACCCAGACAGGAGAATTATGAGAAAGAACTTCATAAAGCCAAGTTTGCTTAATTTATTATACCCAAAATTTAGTCTCACTGTCAAGACCCCAACACTCCAAATCGGGGCGAGCCGATTTGAACGGCCGACCTCACGGTCCCGAACCGTGCGCTCTATACCAACTGAGCTACGCCCCGGTCTTTTTGTTCTCGCTATCTCTTCCGGGAAAAAGATTCTTCCTATCCCCTCTCTCCTCTCGGGGGAAAATCCTCCCTATCCCCCCTCCCCTTTGGGGAGACGGTTGGGGTGAGGGGTATTACCAGAATATATTAATTACACCAAGACTGGCAAGAGTAACAATTATTCCCGCTATCAACACGCCATTAGCTATAGATAACGTTGCCCACACTCTTCTGATGCCAAAAAGAAACGCTGCCACGCATCCGGTCCACGCTCCCGTTACTGGCAAAGGAATGGCCACAAAAAAGATAAGACCAATGGCTCCATACCTCTCCACAAGTTTGCTTCTCCTCTTGGTGCGAGCAAATAGCCAGCTGAAAAATTTCTCAGCCCAGTTAAACTTCATACTCAACCATTTAGATACAGATTCCAGAAAAAGAAGGAGCGGTATTATAGGAATTAGATTTCCGATTATGGATAAGAAAAATGCCTTTCCCACGGGAAAATGAAAAACTCCCAGAGCCAGGGGAATCGACCCACGAAGCTCTGAAACAGGCAAAGCAGCCACAAGTATTGTCACCAGTTCTGGGGGAAATACCCGACTCAAAAATTTAATTATGTCCTGAACCATTGTCAGTCACTACCCCCATAGCCATATTCTCCAATTAAAGGAACGAATACACACCCACAAACGGGCTTGCTTATCATTTCACCTTTTTTCTTCTGGATTAGAACTAAGTCCTGTGACCACCTTCCTCCTACGGGAATTACAAGTTTACCCATTTCATCTAACTGTTCAAATAGCGGTTGAGGGACACCGGGAGCGCTGGCAGTTACAATAATTTTCTGGTAGGGAGAAAATTCTTTCCGTCCTTTTGTCCCATCACCGACGAGAACTTTCACGTTCTTATAATCTAACTCTTGCAGTATTCTTTTTGCTCTTTCCGCTAACGCTCTGTGCCTTTCTATTGTATACACTTCCTTTGCCAGTTCAGCCAGAATTGCCGCTTGATAGCCAGAGCCAGTGCCGATTTCCAGAACTTTATCTTCCTCTGTTAAATCGAGGAGGTCTGTCATCAGGGCCACCATATAAGGCTGGGAGATTGTCTGCCCTTCTCCTATGGGAAGAGGGTGGTCATTATAAGCGTGACTGCGGAACTGTTCTGGAATAAAAAGATGACGAGAAACTTTTCTGAATGCTTCGATCACTCTGGGAGTGACGACTCCTCGACCCATTATCTGTTGAGTAACCATCTCTTCCTGTAAACTTTTGAAATCAGTCACATTTCCTCTACAAAAATTTAACAATTAATTCTTTAATCCCCTGAATACCTAAGGATATGAATGAAGCTCCCAGAATACTACCCAACCAGATCAGAAGATGTCCTTTTGCTATTTTCAACTTGAGAAAGCGTGCCAGAAGAACCCCGGACCATATTCCTCCTCCCACGAAAGGCAGGGCAGCAACAAGTATCACTCCAAACTGTCCCCATCTCTGAGCACGCACTAGAATTCGGGAATGGAGTTTTCGCTCTCTCCTGAAGATTTTTTTCTTGGTAAGCTTCTCAATGACTCTTCTAAGACGGCGAATTAATAGTCTCTCCCGGACAACAAAACCTCTTGAAGTTATAACGCTATCAAAGAGACGAAAGTAGAAAGGAACAGTAATCATATCTATCGACGAAATTATACACACCGATAAATACCATTTGTTAAACAGAGCCAGGGTATAAGGTACAGAGAAAAACCGTCCCAGACAAATGTGGGTCAAAAAAATGCTAGGCACCAACCATAAATATCGCATCTCTTCTCCTAAGTTAAACCGAACAATCCAGCTGTTTAAAGCCTGGGCGTCTCGGCAAGATCTAGTAATGAATACTCCACAGTATCTAAAAACCAGTAACCTTCTCGTGTAATCGGTTTGCTCTCAGTTATTCTTATTTTCTTCTTGAACATCGGGCCGTCGACCACNNCTTTAGCACTGACTATTATCGCCTCAAACCCTACATCTATAAAGTCGAGTAGAATTCTTTCTGGCTCTTCTCCCCAGAGCGGCTCAACTGCCTCAATTCCTAACTCTCCACAAACTCTATCCACCCAATCCTTGTGTTCCTGCAAATAGATATCGCCAAAAATCATCCCTTTTATGCCATTAGGAATTAGACTTCGCACCGCCTCCCTAAATTCTCGCTCATAGCCATTACCAGTAGTCTCTTTTTGCAACAAGGGTATGCCTAATGCTTCAGCCTGCAATTGAATCAATTTATTCTCTGTGCCGTGAAAGCTCACTCTCTTATATTCTTTAGAAATAAAGTTTACCAGATGAGAAATATCGTATCCTTTATACATTGCTCTATAACAAGCAAAACAACTATCTTTACCACCACTCCAGGAGCCAATATAGCTCATAGACTACCTTCCAATCGCTTCCTCTGCTTCCTCCAATAACCTTTCCTCTGCTTCTTCCCGCATCATTTCTTTCATCATTTCCCGCATGCCATATCCTTTTCTCTGTATCTTCACTTTATTCGGGTCAAATAGGTCATCAGAGAGGCCTTTGTTAATCTTGAGAGATTTAACCAGGGAAGTCGACATAAGTTTACCATCCGCATACATCTCAGTCTTGTAAGGCAATTCCCAATCAGCTTTTATTTTCTTAAAATCCGAATGTATTAACAGGATTGTTTCCCCTTCTGTTCCCTTACTTTCACCTTTAACCATAACTAAATTTCTTTTGTCCAGCCACAACCTGGTAAACGGATATTCTTTATCTTCAATTTCCACCACATAACATTCCCGTTTGTCAACTTTTTCCGTTCCCACAATTTTTGCCTTTTCTGAGATTAATTCCCACCAGTTCCTTTCTTTTTGGTACTGCTTTTCAACTTCGCCCGAAAGTTTCTTTTTCTTCCCTGTGAAAGATGAAATCATCCAGGTATTCTTGCCATCGTAAATGATGATGGTTTTCATTTCTCCCATTCCTTCAGGCATGTCAGGAGCCTGAGACATATCCATTGTGGTATCCATCCTGAACTTTTCGCCCTTTCTAAACATCTCCATCTCTGAAGCCATCTCTCCTTCGGGCGTAACCACTTTAATTTCTTGCACAGTAGTCATATCCTTAATTTCTTCCTCGAATTTTGCGTATTTTGCCTCTAATTCTTTAAGGAGCTTTGACAAATCTTGAGCAAAAACCTGACTTACTGTCAGAACCAAACTTATAAGTGCTAACAGAATCACTCTTATTCCCCTACCGTTAATTCTTTCTCCCATTTATCCCTCCATTATGTCCGCCTATTTTTGCCAGCGAGGAAGTTTTGGCATCATTTCATCGGCTACTTTCTCTGCTTCTTCCCGACTTTTGCCCTGAAGTCGCATCAATGCCTGGATACTACCTTCTCTCACCTGTTCTTTACTTGCCAACTCACCACTTTCCTGGTTTTGGCAGTAGATGCAGTATCGACTATCAAATTTAGATGTTGTTTTCTCATCAAGGGGTATTCCACAGCTTTCACACTGTCCCATAGTCTTTCTCCTTTCTATCTATCTCCTCTCCCCTCAGGGAAGAAGCCCAAAGTGAGAGGTGGTCTATAATTTCTGCAAATATCTTTCAAAATCTTTCACTTGAGGCGGCTTTTTGCCGTTGCTGGACAGGATACGATGCCCTTCATCTTTCAACCGTTTCGCCTGAATTTTCATATTTCCAGGAAATTTTTCGTTTAAACGACCATCTCCCTTAATTACCCGCCAATAAGGCGTTATCTGTTTCTTTCCATTTCTTAAATCTTCCTCAGCAGCTTCAGCAGCAATACGAACAAAAATTCCCGTAGTTATCGGGCAGGTAACATTAACTTTGAAATCTCTGGCTAATTTCTCCCTGATTTGCTCCTGAGTGATAAGCTTTCCTCTTTTAACCTTCCGGATCAATGCATCAACGTCTAATGGCTTAGGGACGAGAAGTTTCCCTTTTCCTAATCTCTTTTCCATCTTTTTCGGGATAGTCACTATTTTTGGCAATCCCGCAGTTTTCTCCAATTTTTCTCGCCAGCTTTTCCTGGTCTTAGCCATATTCTTTTGCCTTTATCGTTTCTTCTCCTCTTTTTTTCTCGCAATAGCATTATAAACTAAAGCGATTATTGCTCCACTGATTGCACCATCGATAAATCCCCATATTGCGCCAATGACACCACCTAAGAATGTAGGTTTAAAACCAATATAGATTGACGCCATTACCTCGACGAATTTTGTAGCCCAGCCAAATATGGACACCCAACCAGCAAATAGCATTAAAACTCCCCATAAAACGCCTAATCCAACAGCCAATGCTTTTACATTTATTTTTTCCATTTGCTTCACCTCTTTTTATGTAGAAAAAATTGGTCTTTTCGTCTTTTTTGTGATGAAATTATTAAATCGGGGCGAGCGGACTCGAACCGCCGACCCCCAGCCCCCCATGCTGGTGCGCTAACCAACTGCGCCACGCCCCGATGTTCAGTTGGCAAACATAAATGGGGGATTTCAGAGAATTAATCTTTTTCCAGGATTTTGAGTACTTCTTTTATTGCCTTTTTTGTCTCCTTCAGTGCGCTAATCGCAGCGCTATCCTTCTGCCAGTCGAGTTTCAGTTCCTCTTTTCTGTTCTTTTTTTCCTCAAGCAAACGTTTCTTTGCGCCGGCTATGCTGAATCTTCTATCGTAAAGAAGTTCTTTTATCTGGCCAATCATTTCCAGGTCTTTACGAGTATACTTTCGGTGTCCGCTTTCTCTTCTGGCTGGTCGAAGGAGCTTAAATTCCGACTCCCAATATCTCAGGACATAAGGCTTTACGCCTGTGATTTTACTGGCTTCCCCNNACTGGCTTCCCCTATGGAAAAGAAATTCTTATCCGGAATTTGCATAGTCGCTCATACCACCCCGTTATAAATTTTACTAAACTTCCAAAATCTCTTTAGCCGGCTTAAATCGCACAACTCTTTTTGCCGAAATGTTTATCGGTTGGCCTGTCCTGGGATTACGGCCCACCCTTGGTTTTCTCGCCCGCACACTGAAAGTTCCGAATCCCGAGATTCCTACCCTGTCATTCTTCCCCAAGGCCTGCTTGATAACGGAAAACAGGGCATTGACGGCATCCTTCGCTTCTTTCTTAGCGCAGGTGACCCGGGCAACTTTTTCAATCAGGTCGGATTTGTTCATTTGCAACCTCCTTAAAAATCACATTTTTAGAAGGTCTTCTTCCAATTCTGGTTTTGCCTGGCGAAGCATCAAATCTTTCACTGCCTCAGGCGGTTTCTTGTTATTAAAAATAACTTTATAGACCTGTTCAGTGATGGGCATAGAAATTTTGTATTTCTTTGCCAGCCGATAAGCCGCTTTCGTGGTACGAATTCCCTCCACAACCATCTTTATTTCGGAGAGCGCTTTTTTTAAAGTTTTGCCCTGACCGATTTTTTCTCCAAAATTTCGGTTCCTGCTGTAGCGGCTCGTGCAGGTCACTATCAGGTCTCCCATTCCGGAAAGTCCTGAAAATGTTGCTGTTTTTGCCCCTAGAGCTTTGCCCAGACGCGTAATCTCTACCAATCCTCTGGTAATCAAACCTGCCTTGCTGTTGTCGCCCAATCCTAATCCATCGCCAATACCGGCAGCCAGGGCAATGATGTTCTTTAATGCTCCGCCCATTTCCACGCCGATAATGTCCGAATTTGTATATACCCGAAAGTATGGCGCAAAAAATATTTTTTGAACTTCCAGGTTCAACTTTTCGTTCCTGGAAGCCACCACAACCGTGGTGGGAATTTTTCTACTCACCTCCTCTGCGTGGGAAGGACCCGAGAGAACTACAATCCGTTTTCTTAATTTCTCCGGCAATTCCTCGGATAAGACCTGAGACATTCTGAGAAGAGTCTTATCTTCCAGCCCCTTGGACACGTTGACAATTATTGTATCTTCCGGTAGAGGTACTTTAGCCATCTTTTTTGCTACTCTTCTAACCACATGGGAAGGGAGCGCTACTATGACCAATCCCACACCATCAAGGGCGTAAGAAATATTGGAAATGATTTCAATTTCTTGGGGGATATTTACCCAGGGCAAAAATCTAAATTTTCTCTTCTCTCTAAGTAATTGAGCCTGTTCTTTATCAAATTCCCAGACTTTTACCGAAAATCCTTTTTCAAAGAGCAATACAGAAAGCGTTATTCCCCAGCTCCCGGCACCCAGTACAGCGACGCTTCTCTTCACTTCCTTTCCCCTCTCAGAAGTCGGAAATTCTTTCTTTGCTTCTTACCCATTCAAGTCTATTTTCCGTGCCAGCAATTAATCTTTTTATGTTGGCTTTGTGCCTGACTATTATCACCAGGGCAACAATAGCACCGAAATAGACCAAAATCAGCGATTCCCTG
>WVXT01000094.1:0-331 GCA_011773355.1 bacterium | reverse complement strand
GCTACGCCCTTTCCTCCCCGGAACTTCAAAAAAATAGTCCAGTTATGTCCGGCAATTGCAGCTAACCCAGCCAGTATTGTGAGCAAAGTAAAAGTTTGTGGCGATATTCCCACACTCCCGTCCAGTT
Source organism: bacterium (assembly GCA_011773355.1). GTDB lineage: Bacteria > UBA6262 > WVXT01 > WVXT01 > WVXT01 > WVXT01. The sequence goes on along the minus strand of WVXT01000094.1, from coordinate 204 downwards.
GAAATAGACCAGGCAAATGGATAGAGAGAAACCCCTTGCAAATATCTAAAAAGAGAACGACAATGGCCGGTAAAGTTCCCACTACTCGAAAAACATTGGTCGCTCCCACGTTTTTACTTCCCTGTTGCCTGAGGTCGACACGCTTAATCAACTTTCCCGCCAGGTAACCAAAAGGAACAGAACCAACTAGATACGCAGCTAAAA
>WVXT01000069.1 GCA_011773355.1 bacterium | reverse complement strand
AATTCGGAGGCCATCATCGCGTCGACCAGAAACTGGGTACCCGGACGAATATTCAACCGAGAAGAGAAGAGGGTAAGCCTCCTTACAGGTTTAATTGGTGTCCTCCTGTCCATATTTCGCCACATAACAGTGAAATTATTTATGCAGGGACTCAAGTTTTACTCCGTTCCATGCATCGCGGTGATAACTGGCAGGAAATAAGCCCTGACCTGACTGAAAACGATGCAGTAAAGATCGCAGGGAGAGGGCATATCCAATACTGCACCATAACCACAATTTCAGAATCTCCGGTTACTCCTGGTGTAATCTGGGTCGGAACGGATGACGGAAAAGTCTGGCTCACAAAAGATAGCGGCACAACATGGAATGAGATGACTAAAAAGATAGCAGGTGTGGGAGGACCGGAAAACTACTGGGTAAGCAGGGTATTTGCTTCAAATTTCGAGGCAGGAACAGCCTATGTCTCCAAGTCCGGATACCGCAGGGATGATTTCAGGCCTTTCCTCTTCAAAACCTCTGATTTCGGAAGGACCTGGACATCTATCGCTGCTAATCTTCCTGATAGGCCGATCAATGTTATCTTTGAAGACCGGAAGAACCGGAATCTTCTCTTTGCAGGCACAGATAATGGTGTTTATGTCTCGATTGATGGTGGGGCGAGATGGGTGAGGATGAGGAATAATATGCCAACAGTTGCGGTCCATGACTTGCTGGTTCATCCTCGTGAGAATGACCTTGTTGTGGGAACTTATGGACGGGGAATATTCATAACGGATATCACTCCGCTTCAGGAGATGAATGAAAAGGTCCTGGAAGAAGAAATCTTTTTATTTAAAGTAGAGCCAAAAGTGCAGTGGATGGCCCACACCTATGGAGGAAATTATAATCTATACGGCCATAGGCATTTATCGACTCCCAACGAGCCTGACGGGGTAGTGATAAATTATTACCTCAAAGACGAAGTAAAAAAGAAAGTCAAGATTACTATCACTGATCCGTATGGGAAAATTATTAGCCAGCTTGAAGGTAAAACGAATGCCGGGATAAATAGTGTGATCTGGAACATGCGCCGTCAGCCGACAAAACAGGAAGCCGCTCAGATGCGGAGAAGGCGACGCGGAATTCTAGTGCCGCCAGGCAAATATGTGGTCATCCTTGAGGTGGGTGATAAAAAATTGACTCAAAAAGCGCTTATAAAAAAAAGAGCCGGTTGGACAATCGGACCCAAAACAAGTGAATCCCTGGGTGCTAATAGATAATCTCTCTTTTATTGTAAGCTTATCATACTATGTAATTTATTTAATTGACTCTAATTTCATTTATTGATATTCTTTTGCCACGCTAGTTAAGAGGGAAAATAGTGGCAATTAAGTGCTCCGAATGCCAGTTTGATAATCCCGAAGACACGCGCTTTTGCGGTAACTGTGCAGCACCTCTTAAGCCTGACAAAGATATCAAGGTTTCTCCCA
>WVXT01000048.1 GCA_011773355.1 bacterium | reverse complement strand
GCGACGGGAAAATTTCAGAGGAGATTGCCCGGAAAGCTTTACAGATGTTCGAGGTTGATGGAATGGGACTGGATAATATGGACCGAAAAATTTTAGCTACAATCATTGAGAAGTTTTCCGGGGGACCTGTAGGTTTAGAAACAATAGCAGTGGCTGTGGGCGAGGAGACAGAAACCATAACCGATGTTTACGAGCCGTTCCTGATTCAATCTGGATTTCTGGAACGTACTCCTCGAGGTAGAATGGTTACTAAATCGGCCTACGAACATCTAAAACTACCCAAGAATTCCATTAAACAGCAGGGAGAACTATTTTAGAAGAAAAGAAAAGGGGGCAGAGTCGTTTTAGTAGCGTCCCGATAAATCGGGGCTACTCCATTATGATAATGTCCCAATGAATGGGGACTGTTCCATCACTAAAGCCTGTAAGTTAAGACAGGCTTTATTTAAATTATCAACAAAAGAGAAACTCCAATGAGACTGTTACTACATGTATGCTGTGCAGGTTGTGCCTGTTATCCATTAAAGAGACTGCGCGAAGTAAAAGAGGAAGGAAAAAATTTGGAAATCACCGGATTCTGGTATAATCCTAATATACACCCTTATAGCGAGTATCAGAACAGGATGATGACCATGGGTTATTTTTCGCAAAAAGAAAAGCTACCAATGGTCTGGAAAGACGAGTATGCCTTAGAGGAGTGGCTGGAAGCGACCAGAGGAAAACCTAATTTACCTGGATATTGGAGCAAACAGAGAAGATGTGAAAAGTGTTATGACTTGAGGTTGAAGAAATTGGTAAAAGAGGCAAAAGAGAAAGGCTACGATTATTTTTCCACAACACTATTGTATAGCAAGTTTCAGGAACACGAAATAATAAAAGAGATTTGCGAAAAACTTAAAAATGAGTATAATATAAATTTCTATTATAAAGACTTTCGCCAGGGGTGGAAAGAAGGCATAGAGATTTCCAAGAAGATGGACCTTTATCGACAGCACTATTGCGGATGCATTTTTAGTGAAAAAGAGAAATATTTTCCCGCAGCGGATTGAAATAGAAAACAATGAATATTATAGGAAGAATTCTTATCATTTTTGGAATAGTCCTGATATTGGTAGGGTTGATTCTCACAGTTGGGATCAAGATTCCTTATCTGGGCAGGTTGCCTGGAGACATCTATATAAAGAAGCCTGGTTTCACTCTCTATTTTCCCATAACTACCTGTATTCTTTTGAGCATAATTCTATCTTTGATTTTTTGGCTTCTGGGAAGGAAGTAGATGAGAAAAGAATTTGATCTATTTTTTCGATTCATATTTTTAATCCTATTCGTACTTTTGTTTTCCCCCTCTTTAGCCGGGAATCGTTTACCGGAAACGATTATTCGCGTAGGGATTTTAGAAAACGTCTATTCCGCCAATCTCAGCGCGGCTGGTGGTTTTGAAGTCATCGATTTAGGAACAGGAAGGCATGCTAAGCTGAAGAAAAGTAGTATCTATTTAGTGTTAGCTGCTTCTGAGGGTATAAGAATTGGAGATGAGATATTCGGGCCAGCGCTTCGGTTCAAATCCCTTTCCGATAATGAAATGCTCAGGGTTAATGGCCGGAGATACCGGGATGGGATTAAGATTTCGTTAAATAACAAAGGAAACTTAAATGTAATAAATGAACTTGGAATAGAAGGATACCTTTATGGGGTAATGACCCGTGAAGTCTCTCCGGAATGGCCTATAGAAGCTCTTAAAGCCCAGGCAGTCGTTTCCCGAACCTACGTTATGAAAAATTTAGGAAAGTACGATAAAGAAGGCTTCGACCTTTCAGCTACCATAACCTCTCAAGTATATGGTGGTGGAGAAGCAGAAGACCCACGCACGTCTAAAGCAGTCGACCTAACGCGAGGACAGGTGATTACTTATGAGGGAGAGCTTATAAAAAGCTTCTTTCACAGTAATTGTGGAGGACGCACAGAAGATGTGACCAACGCCTGGGAAGGAGAGCAGCCATTTCCTTATTTGAAAGGAGTAGTCTGTTACTTTTGTAAGAAGACTCACCAGTACTACTGGGAGAAGACGATAAAGAAAAAAATGCTTACAGAAAAATTAAATGAAAATGGATACAGCGTAGAAGAGATTAAGAAGATTAAGATTTTGGGGAGAAGTTCCTCTGGTAGGGTAACTTATTTAAAAATCTATCATGGGGGAGGTCGCCTCAAAATCAGAGGGAACGCTTTTCGCATGCTTATGGGTCCTAACATTATCAAAAGCACTTTATTCGCAATGGAACATATGGGTAACAGAATAAAGTTTTATGGCCGGGGGTGGGGCCACGGGGTAGGAATGTGTCAATGGGGCGCTAAGGGAATGGCTGAACGGGGAGCTAACTATCGACAGATTTTGCGATACTATTATCCTAAGACAAAGATTGAGAAATGGGAAGATTAACGGAACTTCACCAATACGATTACCAATTGCCGGGAGAGCTTATTGCGCAGATACCCGCTAAGCCCAGAGACCACTGTCGACTTATGGTACTATCCAGAGGAACAGGCCAGATAGAGCACAAGAGATTTGTCGATGTAGTGAAATTGATTGAGCCTGGTGATTTACTGGTAATTAATAATACGAAAGTGATAAAAGCCAGGCTTTTGGGGAGGAAGAAAGCTACCAACGGAAAAGTAGAGGTTCTCCTGCTAAGACGGTTGGCAGAGGCAGAAAAGATGCTTCGTAGTTCTTGCGGAAAAGAAGAGAATTTCAAAGAAGTTTGGGAGACAATAGTCAGGCCAGCAAGGAGAATAAGGGAAGATACTGAAGTACTCTTCTGGAAGAACAGTTGGGCAAGCGAGCGTTCTCCGGGAATTCCTTATTTACTGGGCAAGGTTTTGTCTAGAGGGGCAGGGAAATTTATTTTTGGATTCGACTTTACAGGAACTTTTCAGGAGAACCTGGAGAAGATTGGTGAGGTTCCGCTTCCGCCTTATGTCAAAAGGAATTCTCAGGATAGATCTAAACTTCAAGATAAGAAATGGTACCAGACGGTGTTTGCAGAAAAGGAAGGGGCAGTGGCAGCTCCCACGGCAGGGCTCCACTTTACCAGGAGGTTGTTGAACAGAATAGAAACTAAAGGGGCAAAGGTTGTGCCCCTAACTTTGCACGTTAGCTGGGGAACTTTCAAGCCAGTAAGAGAGACTGAAATTACCGGGCATAGACTCGATGCCGAATACTTCGAATTAAGTAGTGCTACTGCCAGAGCAATTAATCAAGCTATAGAAAAGGGAAAGCGAATCATTGCCGTGGGAACCACTACCGTAAGAGTCTTGGAGTCGTGCTGTGCAGAAAGAAAGTCACCATCAATTTCTGCCAGATGGGGAAAGAAGGTCGTAGTAAAACCGGGAAAGAGCTGGACAGAGCTATTCATTTATCCTGGCTTTGAATTTAAGGTGGTGGATGGGTTAATTACCAATTTTCACTTGCCGCAATCTACCCTTCTAATGCTGGTGGCAGCATTTGCGGGAAAAGAGAATATTTTTCAAGCATACGAGGAAGCCATAAAGGAAAAATACCATTTTTATAGTTACGGCGATGCTATGTTCATCATTTGAAATATTAAAGAAAAGCAACAGAGCGAGAATAGGGAGAATTGTAACTCCCCATGGCACAATTACTACTCCTGTATTTATTCCCGTTGGTACTCAGGGTACAGTAAAAACCCTGTCACCCAAGGAACTGGAAGAGGCAGGGGTAGAGATGGTTCTCAGCAATACTTACTACCTTTTCTTAAGGCCGGGTACGGAAATAATAGAGAAAGCTGGAGGTATCCATAAGTTTATGGGTTGGAATAGACCGGTCATAAGTGACAGCGGAGGATATCAAGTTTTCAGTCTTGCTGACCGGAGAAAGATAAGCAAGGAAGGGGTAGAGTTCCAGTCGCATATAGATGGTGCCAAGCATTTCTTTTCACCGGAAAAAATTATTCAGATTCAGATTGGTTTAGCTTCCGATATCATAACCTGTTTTGATGAATGCATTCCTTATCCCTGCGGGAAAGATTACGCCCGGCAGTCGATGGAATTGACATTGCAATGGGCCAGACGGTGCAAACAGGAATTCAACAATCACCACTCATCGCCAAATTCACAATGGCTTTTTGGCATTATCCAGGGAGGGATGCATAAAGACTTAAGGAAGAAGAGTGCTCTGGAGACGATAAAGATTGGATTTGAAGGTTACGCCATAGGTGGCTTGAGCGTGGGAGAACCGCAGGATCTACGGAATGAGATTCTGGACTATACCACACCGCTTCTTCCAGAGGATAAGCCACGCTATTTAATGGGAGTGGGAGAGCCTCAAGAATTATGGGAAGCTGTGGAGAAGGGCATCGATATGTTCGATTGTGCTATGCCCACCAGGAACGCCCGCAACGGCCAGGTATTTACCTCTGGAGGAAAAGTAGTAATCAAGAATGCCCGATACAAAGACGATTTTGGAGCTCTCGACCCGGAATGCGAATGTTACACCTGTGGACACTTTTCCCGAGCCTATCTCTGCCATCTTTTTCGAGCAGGGGAGATTTTGGCATTAAGATTAAACACTTTACATAATATACATTTTATGGTAAAATTATTCAGGCAAATTCGTCAAGCGATTGAGCAGAATCGTTACCAGGAAGCAAAAAGAGAATTTTTGAAAAAGTGGCACAATGAAAGTGAAGAAATTCACTAATTAATGTAAATATGGAGGTAACTAATGGATCTTGTTTATGCTTTGGGTCAACGTCCAGGGGGAGCGGGAGAAGCTCCCAGAGGCAGCGCGTTTGGAGGTTTATTGCCTCTAATTCTAATCTTTTTTGTTTTCTATTTTCTTCTGATCCGTCCTCAACAAAAGAAAGTTAGAGAACACCAGAAGCTTCTTGATGCCTTAAAGAAAGGAGATGAAGTCATTACTTCTGGCGGGATTCACGGGATAATAAGTACCATCAAAGGCAATGTTGTGGATTTGAAGATTGCTGAAGGAGTAAAAGTGGTTATTTCCAAAAGCGCAATTGCCACAGTGGTCAAATCACCTACCAGTCCCGAGCAAGGAAAAGAGATAAAATGAGTAAAGTAACAATTAAAGAAGTTAAACAGCATCCTCGGGTGATTGCCTTCCTGGGAGCAGCAGACCAGTATATGAACGCAGTCGGTTACACTGAGCATGGACAGCGTCATGCTAATTTGGTCTCCAGTATTGCTCATAATATCCTAAGTCACTTAAAATACAATCAACGATTACCAGAGCTGGCTGCAATTGCTGGCTATCTTCACGACATGGGAAATATGATCAGCAGGACGCGCCATGAGCAGAGTGGAGCGCTGTTGGCTATTGAAATTTTGGAAAGCTTGAACATGGATAGTGGTGAAATTGCCCTGATTGCCGGGGCCATTGGTAATCATGAAGAGGAGACCGGTGATCCCATCAATGACATTGCTGCGGCCATTATTCTGGCTGACAAGTCGGATGTTCATCAATCGAGAGTGCGTCCCAATCTAAAGAGGTTCGATATTCATGACCGCGTAAATTACGCCTCCAAGAAATCATTTTTGAGAGTAAATAACGAAAAGAAAATAATTACGTTAGAACTAACCATTGACACCGCAGTTTCCCAGGTGATGGAGTACTTTGAGATATTTCTGACAAGAATGATAATGTGTCGGCGAGCAGCAAAATTTTTGAAATGCAATTTCGAACTGCTTATTAATAAGATTAAACTACTCTAGGTATTCTTCTAACAGGAGATATTGATGCAAAAATCGATTCAATGGAAAGCGATTATTACAGCAGTAATCGTGATACTGGCTGTGGCATATCTATATCCAACATACCAGTGGTATCGCAAATCTCCTGAGGAAAAAGTAAAATTAGAAGAAAGTAAAGATAAGATTCTGGGCAAAATCCTGAAGCTCGGCCTCGATTTAAAAGGAGGAATGCATCTAGTTTTGGAAGTCGATTTAAATAGACTGCCCGAAGGAACTTCCCCTAGCGATGCTATGGAGAGAGCATTAGAGGTCATACGTAATCGTGTAGACCAATTCGGCGTAGCCGAACCATTAATTACCCGTCAGGGCGATAGGTGGGTGGTTGTGGAATTGCCAGGAGTAAAAGACCCCGAACGGGCAATTGAGCTTATTGGCAAGACGGCGCTACTGGAGTTCAAATTAGTCAATGATGGAGTCAGAATAAGCGAGATATTAGATTCTGAAGGAAAAGTCGACCCCGGCAAAGTTCCCGCCGGTTATGAAGTTCTGCCCGGGAGGGAAGAGACCTTATTTTTATTAAAAGAAGAGTCGGAAATTACCGGGGCCGCATTGACCAACGCCAAGGTAAAGATAGGTGGTCAGTATAATATGCCCTATGTGGCGGTCGATTTCAATAAGGAAGGGGCCAGAGAATTTGCCAGGATAACAGAAGTCAACATTGAAAGAAACCTGGCTATTGTTCTTGACGGGCGAGTACAATCAGCCCCTGTAATCAAGAGTAAGATTCCCGATGGTCACGCAATAATTGAAGGAAACTTCACCATGGAGAAGGCCAAGGACTTAGCCCTTGTATTGAGGGCAGGTGCATTACCCGCGCCGGTTAACATTATAGAGAATAGAACCATAGGTCCTAGCCTGGGAAGAGATTCAATCCGGGCAGGAGTGTTAGCAGCGATGATTGGTCTTATTTGCGTAATGTGTTTTATGGTAATTTACTACAAATTATCCGGTTTGATTGCCAATTTAGCCATCATTCTAAATTTGATTATACTTTTGGGAATGATGGCTTACTTGGGACGTACTTTTGTCCGAGCAACCCTAACTTTACCCGGAATTGCTGGCATTATCTTAATCATCGGTATGTCAGTAGATGCCAATGTTTTGATTTTTGAGAGGATTAGAGAAGAATTAAGAGCGGGTAAAACGGTCAGAGTAGCAATCGATGCAGGATACCAGAAGGCATTCAGGACGATTCTCGATTCCAACATAACTACATTAATAGCAGCAGCTTTCTTGTTTCAATTCGGCTCAGGTCCGGTAAAAGGTTTTGCAGTCACACTTTCTCTGGGTATATTAATTAGCATGTTTACCGCCATAGTGGTTACGCATATGATTTTTGATATGGTTTTGATGGGCAAAAGAATCGAGAAACTAAGTATATAGATTTGAAAGATAGTTTGTTCATCGCTTAAGGAATACATGCGCGGGATTTGGTTCGTTCGCTAACAATTTTTTGCTCTTTGAGCACCGCCAAAAATCTTCCCGTAAAACTTACGGGATCTTCGCGGGGCTAAACTCTAATCTTCGATTTTTGGCTAAAAATTCTAATGCTCGCTACACCAAATCCCCTTGCATTAGGGGAGCATGTCGTTCTCGGTTTTTGGCTGAAATTCCAAATGCTCTTTACAAATTATTTTTCAATTATCAGTAAATAGGAGAGAAGGATGCAATTTTTTGGGAAGACGAACTTCAAGTTTATTGAAAAGAGAAAAAAAGCCTTTATACTTTCGGGACTTATGATTTTACTCTCCGCATATGCCATCTTTCACAAGGGGGTAAATTTCGGAATCGACTTTACCGGTGGCACACTGGTACAGATAAATTTCTCCCGGGAAATCACCGTAGGGGAAATGAGAGAAACACTGTCCAGACACGAGTTATCCGGGGCTACCATTCAGAAATTTCCCAATAGTAATGTAATGATAATTAGAGTAAAAAGTTTAGACGTTGGACCTGTGGAGATTGCGCGAAAGTTGAGTTCGATTTTCCAGGAAGAATTTTCTCAAGATCAGTTTACCATTGATCGAAATGAGGTAGTGGGACCTGTGGTTGGTGAGTATCTAAAAAAACGTGGTACTAAGGCCTTCTTATTGGCCTTCCTGGGCATTATTATTTACATCGCCTGGCGCTTTATAGGTGGTATCTGGGGTCTTGCTGGAGTAACAGCCTTAATCCACGATGTATTTATCACTTTTGGTATATTCACCATTTTGGGGAAAGAGATTACTCTTCCTATCGTCGCTGCCCTTCTTACGTTAGCTGGATATTCCATAAACGATACTATCGTGGTCTACGACAGGATAAGGGAGAATATCAGGCTGCAATATAAGAAGCCTTTAGCTGAAGTGATAAATTCGAGCATTAATGAAACATTATCGCGCACCATGATGACTTCCTTGACTACTCTGTTAGTGGTCTTATCAATATTCATTCTGGGTGGCCCCGTTATTCACGATTTTTCTTTTGCCATTCTAATCGGGATATTCATAGGAACATATTCGTCCATATTTATAGCCAGCCCCCTCGTTTATGAGTGGAGGGTGAGAAAGAGTAGATAAGAACATGTAATGAGAAAGAAAGTAATGGGCTTCTATTTAGCCTGCATAAAAAACGAAAGAGGGAAAACCCATTCTCTTTTTCGTTCTTTATTTTTTATCTTATCCGGATTTTACTATTTAGCCATCAAGTTTCGCTTGCTTCTGCATAAACTGGCAGTCATCCCTAAGACCAAGCTACCCTGTACTGTAGTTAGTGTGGGCAATATTACCTGGGGTGGCACAGGAAAAACACCAGCAGTAATTATGATAGCCAGACTACTCAGAGAAAAGGGAAAGAGAGTTGCCGTCCTATCCCGAGGGTATGGGAGGAGGAAGAAAAAGGGCAAAAAGAGCGAAATATCCATAGTATCCGACGGAGAGAAGTTAATACTCTCTTCCCGGGAAGCTGGAGATGAACCCTTTCTCCTTTCAAAAAATCTACCCGATGTTCCCGTAATTGTGGGAAAAAACAGAATAAATACTGGAAAATATGCAGTAGATAGATTTGGTACTGAAGTTGTGGTTTTGGATGATGGCTTTCAATACTGGCGTTTAAACAGGGACATAGACATTGTAACCATAGATTGTCTAAATCCTTACGGTAATGGCTACTTAATTCCTCGCGGGCCATTAAGAGAACCTCTCTCACACCTATCCAGGGCAGACATCTTTCTTTTGACCAGAGTAAATCTTGTTTCCCGGGATGATTTGCAAAGGATAATTGGCGATCTAAGAACAGGCAATCCTCAGTGTACAATCCTGGAAAGCGTACACCGCCCAAAGTATGTGCAAGGTTCTTTCTCTGGAGAGAAGAAAAGTTTAGATTTTATTAAAGATAAGAGAGTTGTTGCTTTTTCCAGTATTGGCAATCCCTACTCCTTTGAGAAAACATTGGAGGAACTGGGCGCAGAATTCATAAAAATTTTCCAGTTTCCTGACCACCACGATTATCAACGACGCGACCTCCAGGAAATAGAAGCAACGTACAGAACTGCCCTGGAGGAAGGAGAGGTAATCGCAGTTACCACGGAAAAGGACGTAGTGCGACTGGAGAGAATTATTTCTCCAGAAGTAGGCAGGATTTTCCGGGAGATTTGGGTGTTGAAAGTAGAACTGGAGATTGTTCGAGGCAGAGAGGAATGGCAAAGAAGAATAGAATCGTATACGTAATGCTTGCTCTATTTTTTGTCCTTTACGGTAGTTCAATAGACTGCCTGGCAAATTCTCTGTGGCGTGAAGTAGAGAATAGAGCTTTCCAGGTAGGAGAGAAGTTGACTTACATAGTTAAGTGGAAAGGGGTGGCAGGCGGGAGTGCGGTAATGCAAGTGAAGAAGATTGTGAAAATTTCTGGCAGGGATGCCTATTACGTAACCCTTTCTACCCGTAGCTCGAAATTTTTCGATCTCTTTTACAAGGTCAGAGACCTTATAGAATCGTATATTGATAAACAGGGTATATTTACCTGGAAACAGAGAAAGAAATTGAGAGGAGGAAAGTATCGCTCTAATAAAGAGACAATTTACGACCAACAGAAACGCCAGGCTTTGCATGAAAATAAAAAGATTGATATTCCTGTTTATGTACAGGATTCTCTGTCCTCTGTCTATTACTTGAGGACACAGGAACTAACGGAGGGAGACTCACTAATTATAGATGCCAATGATGACGGCAAGAACTATTCAGTGGAAGTAAAAGTTATCGGGGTGGAGAAAGTTACCACTCCTTCCGGTAAGTATAAAGCACTCAAGACCGAAGTGGTATGGAAACGTGAAGGAAAAGTCCACATGGAAAGCTCCCAGATGTGGCTCAGCAATGATGAAAGGAAGATTCCGGTAAAAATAGAAAAGCAAAGCAAAATGGGAACGATTACCATGGTGCTGAAGAAAGCGAAGTTCTAAATGGAAAAACCTGTGAAAGCCAAAACTAAAAAGTTTGATTTTTTCTGGGCTTGTTACCAGATTCTTATGGTTTTCTTCTTCTTTATTTTCTGGCCGTTTTTTATTCAGAAAATAAGAAAAGGGCTGAAACAGAGATTAGGTTTTTTGAATGAAAGTATAAACAGGGTAAGAGGTGAAAACCTCATTTGGGCCCATGCTGCTTCCGTGGGAGAAGTGGTAGCCATGGGAAATCTAATAAGAGCGGTTAAGAAAGAATGCCCTGATTACAATTTTGTTATTTCCACATTAACCAGTAGTGGTAGAGCTATGGCCAGAAAGTTGATTCCCCATGCCCGGGCATTCATCTATTTTCCCCTCGACTTCTCGTACGTAGTGGAAAGAGTTCTGGATACCATCAAGCCCAAACTATTTATCATAACCGAAACCGAGCTCTGGCCTAATTTCATAAGGGCAGCAAAGAAAAGGGCAATTCCCATAGTCGTTACTAACGGCAGGATTTCTGCGAAATCTTTCAGGAAGTATAAAATAGTTAAGTTCTTGATGAAGAGAGTTCTGGAAAATATCGATCAATTTATTATGCAAAGCGGCGCGGATGCAGCCAGAATTATCGCCCTGGGGGCTAATCCCTCAACAGTCACTGTAACAGGCAATTTAAAGTTTGATATGGGGATGGACGCTCTTCCTCGCTTAGCAAATTCAAATTTACAAAGCGATAAATTGATCTTTGTTGCTGGTAGCACACATAGAGGAGAAGAAGAAACAATCATCGATGTCTATGGAGAAATTAGAAAGTCTTATCCTGGTGTGGTTTTAATTCTTGCACCCCGGCATATGCAAAGAGTAGGGGAAGTGGAAAAATTGTTAATTAGCAGAAATTTAGAATTCACCAGAAGGTCAGAACTCTCTACTCCCTTTCGAGGCAACAGCCTGAACCAGATTGTTATCCTGGACACCATTGGCGAGCTTACTCATTTCTATGGCCTGGCAAGAATTATTTTTGTGGGCGGAAGCCTGGTTCCTGTGGGAGGACACAATATTCTGGAGCCAGCCAGTCTGGGAAAAGGGGTCCTCTTTGGCCCTTATATGGACAATTTTAAGGAGATAGCCCAAGCCTTTATTTCCCGAGGAGCAGGGAGGGTAGTATCCAATAAAGAAGACCTACTTAATAGTATCCTGCAGTTATTATCAAATCCGGAAGAGTTAAAGAGAATGGGAAGGACTGCCGTGGAAATAGTTAAGGTGCATAAGGGAGCTGCCGAAAAAAGCGCCATATTAGCAAAAAATCTACTCATTCATAACTGACAAGAGGATTAAAGTAAATGAAGAAGAAAAAGAAAAAAAGTAAATTGAAAAAAAGATTTGAACTAGATGCATCCTGGATGACATTCTCAATTATGCGCGTGTTGTTTATGTTTATACCGGCAAAAACATTTCCCCTTATTGTCCGGTACTTAGAAGTCATCTCTCGCCCATTTACCAGGAAGCACCGAAAGATAGCTCTAGAAAATCTTACTTTGAGCTTAGGAAAGGAGAAGAGTAAAGAACAAATCGAATATATTTATCGTGCTTGCCTTCTGGAAGTTGCCCAGAGTTTTTGTGAACTGATTTCGGGAATGGTTTATGCTTTCAGGAACTCTTCACCCCTGGATCATCTAAAAGAAAAGTTTGTCTTAGAGGGAGAAGAAAATTTAGAACGGGCTCTGTCCCAGAGGAAAGGGGTGATAGGACTCTGTGCACACTTTGGCAATTTTACCCTGATGGGAACAGGACTTACTTCCCGCGGGTATCAATATGCATTGATTGTGAGGCCAGCTGATGAATCGAGAGTGGAAAGTTATTTCCAGAAATGGCGAGACAGGTTGGGTTACGATTCCATACCCGCTTATCCCCGTTCCACAGCGGTGCGTAGATCTCTGGGCGCTTTGTGTCAAAACAAGATACTGGCTCTATTTGCAGATCAGAACAAGGCGAAAGGTGGAGTATTTGTCGATTTTTTTGGCCGTCCAGCAGGAACTGTAGTTGGACCTGCAGTCATGGCCTTAAGGACAGGTGCACCGGTAGTTCCCATATTTAACGTGCGCCAGGGGGTAGATAAACATAAAGTTATTATTGGTCCACCCGTTGAATTTGAGATATCTGGTAATCAAGAGAAAGATATTATCACCGTTACTGCTAAAATTACCAAGGTGATCGAGGATTTCGTGCGGCGGTATCCCACTCATTGGTGGTGGTTTCATAACCGATGGAAAGCTAAACCAAAGAAGAAAGAAGAAGTGGAAACGCCGGAATCTTCTACTCCGTTCCTTTAAAATATAGCGGTCCTGATGAATGGGGAGAAAGCTGCGCGTTAAAATGGAGTAGCGGAGCTGAAAGTGGGCGTTTAGAGAAATGGCGAAGATTTTAGTTAAGGGTGTAAATTGGATTGGAGATTCACTGTTTATGACCCCGGCTTTATCTGCTTTGAAAAAGGGATTTCCCAATTCTCATATAAGTCTTCTAGTTAATCCCTGGGTGAAGGAAATATTTGATGACAATCCAGATTTTGATGAAATAATTATTTATGATGAGAAAGGCGAGGAGAAAACCTTAAAGGGGAAGATTAGATTTATTCACTCTTTAAGGGATAGAAATTTTGATATGGGCATAATTATGCAGCCACGTTCCTACAAGGCTGCTTTTTTTGTCTATTTAAGTAGAATTCGAGAGCGAATTGGCTATGGTCATTCACTGAGAAACCTACTACTAACCAGGATAGTAAAGTCCCCAAAGGCTCCTCTCCACGCTATAGATATGTTCCTTAATATCGTCCTTTCCCTGGGAGTGGAACCCACGAGCAAGGAGCCCTATTTGGCCTTCAACCCAGAAGCAGACGCTTGGGCTGACAGGTTTTTGCAAGAACAGGGAGTTGATCGAGGAGAATTACTTATAGGTATTAATCCCGGAGCATTTAAGCAATCTAAAAGGTGGCCGGAACCGAGATACGCCGAACTATCGGACATGATGATTAGAGAATTCGGGGCAAAAGTTATCGTTTTCCGGGGTCCGGGCGAGGATAAGATTGTGGGAAAAGTACTAAGTTTAATGAAAGAAAAAGCGATAGTAGCAAAGACAAGTATCAAAGAATTGGCAGCGCTTACTAGAAAGTGCAAGTTGTTCGTGGGCAACGATACGGGTCCCATACATGTGGCTGCTGCCAGTGGTACCCCGGTAATTGCGCTATTTGGTCCTGCCGACCCCCAACGCAGCCGTCCCTGGGGCAGGGACCATATAGTAATAAAGAAAAACCTACCGTGTAGTCCTTGTTCCAGGATAGTTTGCAAAGAATTGAACTGTATGAAAGCGATTACCGTGGAGGACGTTTTTCAGGCGGTTCGAGACCAGTTAAGGAGAATTAATGAATCCCAGAAGCAAGACTCGCGGTTAACCGAGGTTGAGAAAGAAGTTGAACAGGGAAACTCCACCACAGTTTGAGAAGGTAGTAATAGGCAGAACTACCATATTGGTAAAAGATAAATATAGAGACCCAATATTAAGTCAAAAAGATGCTTTCTCGGAGAAGACAAAAGAAAGAAAATTATTTCCCGGAGTCAGTTTACTCAAAGGCAGAAACTTGATTCCCTGCATTCCTATTAAAGGCTCCCAGGAAAGGATGATCATAAAACATTATGAACATGGAGGATTGTTTCGCAAAATAACAAAAGACATCTTATGGGGAAGTTCCAGGCCGTTTCGGGAGCTGGTCATCTTGGAAACAGCGTCCCAAAGGGGCATCCCTGTTCCTGAGGTCCTTGCCGCCAGAGTCGAAAAAATTCTTGGTCCATTCTATAAAGGAGAGATAGTCTATAAAGAAATTCCTGATAGCACTAATTTATTAGACTATTTGAAGGGACTCAACCGAAGAACTACGGAAGAAAAGATATCTCTAAAGAGACAAATAATCGACTCCTTAGCAGAAGCCATTAAGAAAATGCACACGTCAGGAATATACCATGCAGATTTGAACGTTAAGAATCTATTGATCCGGGATACGGGAAAGGGAATTCAAGTATATCTGCTTGACTTCGATTGTTCAAGGATTACAAAGAATGTCTCGCTGAAAGCGAGAATCAAGAATCTGGCCCGTCTTAATAGATCCTGTGAGAAATGGAGGGCACAGGTAACCGATAGAGACAAACTCAGATTCTTTCTCTCTTATTTTAAAGGAAATAGATTAGTGGAAGCAAATCTGAGAAAATACGTTCGCAGATGCGCTCATTTTCACTTAGTCCACAGGATATACTGGAAGTTTTTCGGATAGCACTTTGCCTGTATAGCGAAGCTCTACATTGTAAGGGCAATCCCGATGAATGGGGATGGTCACCCGAAAGGACGAGAAAATAGATGAGTAGACTTTCAGTAATTATTATCACTTACAATGAGGAAGAGAATATTAAACACTGCTTGGAAAGTGTGCAGTGGTCAGATGAGATTGTAATTATCGATTCTTTCAGTAGCGATAAGACAGTAGAGATTGCCAGAGAATTCACCCCCAAGGTATTCCAGAACGACTGGACCAACTTTTCTCAGCAAAAGAATTTGGCCTTAGGAAAAGCAACCAGCGAGTGGGTACTAAATATAGATGCCGATGAAAGGGTTACGCCAGAGTTGAAAGAAGAAATCCTCACCGTTCTAAATTCCCAGCCTCAATCTTTCAATGGCTATTATATAGCGAGAAGAAATCACTATCTGGGAAAATGGATCAGACATTGTGGATGGTATCCTGATTATAAGTTGCGCCTGTTTCGCAGGGGAAAAGGAAAATTTAACGAGCGCACGGTGCACGAGTCTGTACTGGTAGAAGGCAGGAAAGGATACCTTAAATCCTGTTTACACCATTATTCATATAAAAATTTGTCTGACCATTTAAATAAGATTAATAAGTTCACTTCCTTGGCTGCCGAGGAAATGTTTAAAAATGGTAAGAGAGGAAGAGTCTTTGACCTAATATTTCGACCGCACATCAAATTTATCAAGATGTACCTGATAAAAAGGGGCTATTTGGATGGAACTTATGGACTCATCGTTTCCATTATTGGCAGTTTCTATGTATTTATGAAATATCTGAAACTCTGGCAATTTTCAAAGGAGAGAATCGATTGAAAATAGCTGCTATACTCCCGCATGTTGAAGTTTTTGGAGGAGTCAGAAGGTATATTGAGATAGGTAACAATTTTATAAAAAGAGACCACTCCTTCAAGATATACCACACGGACGGAAGTCCTCCCGCCTGGCTGGAATTCATTGGTGAGACAAGACCTATAAAACAGGTAACTTTGGAAGAGAACGATATTGTAATATCCAGCGATTACTCGCTTATTCATTACCTGGAAAGTGCTAAAGCGGGGATGAAAATTTTCTATTGTCTTCTTGAGCACAAGAATAATCGAAAAGTTTGTGGCAACAGAAATTTTTTCATTATGGGAAACTCTACCGGAATATGTGAGATGGTAAGACAGAAATATAAAAGAGAATGTATTGAGGGAATTGGTGGCATCAATCCTGAATTATTCCATCCCGTGGAGACAAAGAAGGATAGCAGGCAGACAAGAATCCTCTGTTATGGGAGGATTTATAAGAAGAGGAAGGGGATACAGAAAGTGGTCAAGGCAGCTGGGATGTTGCTTAGAAAGTATCCTTCTTTAAGGCTCCAGCTATTCGACACTCCTGTGGGCACTCCCAGGCTTGATGCCCGTCAAATGGTCCACAGCAGAGTTCCCGTTACGTTTTACACATCTATACCCCAGGAAAAAATGGCGGAACTCTATTCTCAAGCAGATATTTTTGTTAGTGCGGAAAAGAGAGCAGGATGGAGCAATCCCTGCGCTGAAGCCATGGCCTGCAAAGTTCCCGTAGTCTGCTCCCCTTCGGGGACAAGAGATTTCGCCACTGATGGAGAGACTGCTCTTGTTTTTCATTTTAGACACCCTCTTATGATTGCAAGAAAGATAAGAAGACTAATTGAGGATAAGAATTTAAGAGAACAGATAGCAGAGAGAGGATACAAGGAAATTCAACAATATACATGGTCAAATCTCGTGGACAAGTTAGAAAAGGAATTTACGAAACTTCTGTGATTGGAAGGAGTAGCGAAGCAAAGCTTCGCGTTATTAGGAAGGACGATGAGGGTCTGCTTTTTTGGGGGTTATAATCCCGGGTATATACGCAATGTAATTATCAAACAAGGTCTGATAAAGAATGGCGTGGAAGTAGTAGAATGTCGTACAAAGTCAAAATTTAGATTCTGGCTCAGATATCCCATACTATTCTTTCAACATCTTAAATTTTTCCTTGTGAAATATGACTTCATTTTTGTTCCCGCTTTTCGGCACAAAGATGTTCCCCTGGCCAAGTTGATTGGGCTGTTAACCAATAAACCTGTAGTTTTTGACCCATTTGTCTCCAGATATGAAACTAAAGTTGTCGACCAGAAGAAGGTGCCCCCGTATTCCATGCAGGGAAGACATAATTTCAGAATAGATAAATGGTCCTTTAAACTTGCCGACATAATCCTGACAGACACTCTGGCTCATGCGGACTACTATGCGAGGAAGTTTGGCATAGAGAGAAGTAAATTTAGCCGGGTCCCAGTGGGCGTCCCCGACGATTTTCCTTCTCTATATAAGATCAGGAAAGAAAAGGAGAATAGAAAAGAAAGCAATTTCCTCGTTCAATTTTATGGGTCCTTCCTTCCCTTGCAGGGAATAGAGTATATTGTGCGAGCAGCCAGGATAATAGCGGAGAAGGATAGAGCCATCCATTTCGAATTGATAGGCTCAGGACAGACTTTTCCTATGATTAGAAGGTTGGTCGAAGAACTAAAGTTACAAAACATAATTCTCAGAGACTGGATTCCTTTCAAGGAGTTACCAGAGGCAGTCTCCCACGCAGACGTCTGCCTGGGCATATTTGGGAACACGGAGAAAGCATTAAGAGTAGTTCCTAACAAAGTCTTTCAATGTCTATCTTTAGAAAAACCTGTAATTACTGGAAAGACTCCAGCCATTGTGGAATATTTCGAGGATAGGGAAAATATCTTGCTCTGCGAAGTGGCAAATGCTCACTCCCTGGCTGAGGCAATAATACTATTAAAAGATAACGAAGAACTGCGGAGAAAGATAGCCAGAAATGGATACAAATTAATTCAGGAAAAGTTCACTTCGGAATTGATCGGCAGGGAATTTAAAAAAATTTTAACTAAGACTTTAGCGTAAAAAGATTGGAAACTGTATTACATATCGATTCAGCAAAAACCTGGAGAGGTGGTCAGCAGCAAGTTCTCTATCTTGCTCAGAGGTTAACAGATTACCATAACGTGATTGCCTGTCCTCCTCAAAGCCTTTTGGCAGAGAGAGCGAAAGCTAAAGGATTAGAAGTCTTGCCCGTAGAGATGCGAGGAGAATGGGACCTCCTGGCAGTATGCAAATTGGGGAAGATAATAAGAAAGAACTCGATTAGAATAGTCCACCTCCATTCTCCTCATGCCCACGCATTGGGTCTATTGGCAGCAAAGAGTGGTGGAAATTGCAAGGTCGTTTTGTCCCGGAGAGTCGATTTTCCCATTAAGAAGAATATACTCAGTCGTCTCAAGTATGCAAACGTCGACAGGATAATAGCAATTTCCCAGAGAGTTAAACAGGTTCTAATGGCTGATGGTTTGGCGGAAGAGATGGTCGATGTTGTTTACAGCGGTGTAGATACAGACAGATTTCGAAAGATAAAGGGAGATTATCTTATTTCTGAATTAGCACTGAATAAACATAAGTTACGCATAGGGAATATTGCCGCTCTGGCTTGGCATAAAGACCACAGAACTCTTGTTGAGGCAGCAAGAATTGTGGTGGATGAATTCCCTGAGGTAATCTTTTTGATAGCCGGAGAAGGGCCTCTTCGCAGAGAGATAGAGATTCTAATTAGAAAATTGAGTCTAGAAGAAAAGGTGAAATTATTAGGATTTCGCCAGGATGTTCCGGAAATCCTTTCCCTTCTGGATCTTTTTGTAATGTCTTCCAGCTGGGAAGGATTGGGCACTTCCCTTCTGGATGCTCTTGCTTCGCGAGTTCCCGTAGTGTCCACCAATGTGGGAGGAATTCCCGAGATTGTGAAAGACGGAGTGAATGGAATTTTAGTTCCTCCCGGAAATCCAGGGGCCCTTGCTCGAGCTATTATTTCTCTCATAAGAAATAGAGCGCTTGCGGAACAAATGGCAGAAGAGGGTTTTCAACTGGTAAATAAGAAGTTCAGCGTAGATAGGATGGTCCAGGATACAAAAAAGATTTACCGCCATCTGCTAGTGTAGGGCTTTATGCCCGTAATAATTTTGGGTGAGTTTCGATGAACATCTTTCACTACTATCCCAAGGTCTTGCCTGTTAAAAAGTATGGGGGAACGCAGAGGATAGCTGTTAATCTAATGAAAGAACAGGCAAATATGGGACACAGGGTATATCTACTTAGCCTGGCCGGTACGCATTTACCTTCGATAAATGTCATGGCAATAAAGAAGCCGATACGAAATGTTGAAGATTATGTTCCCCGGGATGTAGACATTATTCAGCTATATGGCACGCCCCGGGAGATTCCCCGCAAACCATATTTAGTCAGGATCGGGGGAAATGGCAAGCCCGGGGAGAAGTTTATGCCCAATACGGTGTTCGTAAGTAAGAACCACGCTATGCGTCATGGGAGCACGCATTATATTTACAGCGGAATCAATCTTGATGATTTTATTTACAGAGAGAAGAAAGAAAGATATTTCCTTTTCCTGGCGAAAGTCTCCTGGAAAGTCAAAAATGTAGAATTAGCCATAAAATTAGCAAAGGTAATGGGATTCACACTGATCGTCGCTGGAGGATGGAGACTCTCTTTTAGAAGGAACGTCAAATTTGTGGGAGAAGTAAATGATAAAGAAAAAGCGAAGCTTCTGGCAGGAGCAAGAGCCCTGATTTTTCCCACAAACTGGGAGGAGCCCATTGGTAATGTGACGCTGGAAGCACTGGCTTCAGGGACACCTGTAATTACCACTAACAGAGGAGCGATGCCCGAGGTGGTTACTTCTGATGTCGGTTTTCGCTGTGACACTTTTGAACAATTCAAGGAAGCCATAGAAAGAATCGATGAAATCAGCCCCCGGAAATGTAGGGAGAGGGTAGAGGAGAATTTTACAGCGAGAATAATGACCGAAAAGTATATAAAGGAATATGAAAGAATAATACAAACGGGGAGCTTATAACCTGTTTGCTTTGGTACTGTAGGTCTTTATGTGTGCGACGACTTTGAGCATTGGAGAAGAGAGTTGAAGGTAAGCGGATTTACTTTTGTAAAAGATGCTATAAGATTTTCATTTCCCATAGTGGAGTCGATCAAGTCGATACTACCCATCTGTGATGAGTTTATAGTAAATGTAGGGAAGTCCGATGATGGAACTTTCGATTTGGTCAGGTCGATTGGGAGTGGAAAAATAAAAATAATCGAGTCGAAATGGGATCCAAGCTTTAAGTACAAGGGCCGGATTCTGGCACAGCAAACAAATATTGCCCTGGCCAAATGTACAGGTGATTGGTGTTTCTATTTACAGGCTGATGAGGTAGTTCACGAGAAAGACCTGGACAGGATTCTAAAAAGTATGCAACAGGAGCTTGGCCAGGAAAGGGTGGAAGGACTCATTTTTAACTGGATACATTTTTACGGGGATTACTCGACTTTTATAAACTCATACCACTGGTACCAACGAGAAGTGAGGATAATCAGGAATTTTCGAGGCATAACTTCCTGGAGCAGCGCCCAGGGCTTCAGACTCAATGGAAGGAAATTGAAAGTAAAAGATACAGGTGCTTCCATTTATCACTATGGATGGGTACGATCTCCTGAAGTAATGGCAGAAAAGAAACGCTATCACGACTCTCTGCATCATGGTAATGGGTGGGAGAAGAAATACAAGAAGGAAGAATTCGACTATCTTAAACACATTGACCCTGCGATGCTCAACAGATACAATGGAAGCCACCCCAAAGTAATGGAAGATAGAATCGGTAAGCGGGAAGGTGAATTCAATACTTCAAAAAGCACTCATATATTGACATTTAAGGATATAAGAAATAGGATTTCGGATTTCATTGCCAGGAAGACAGGGTGGAAGATCGGAGAGTACAAAAATTTCATCCTGATAGAATAGAATCTCCTCTCCCTTGGCAGAGAGGGTCAGGGTGAAGGGGTAAAAGGAGGTTCAACTTGGCCGAGACATTGGGAAGTTTAGTTGACAAATTAAGTGTCAAGAATATCAGGCTTGACAATTTAAGAAGAAAAGGGAAGAAGAGCAAAAAGAAGATAAATATAGTTCAGTCCCAGCGAAGTATGTTGATTGAGGAAATGGATCAATTCTTGGCTCAGGCACTAAAGGGAAAGGTCAAGTTAAGAGATGAAAAGGTGAAGCTATACAGACAGTCCAGAGTGGGAGAGAAGCTTTTGGGAACACTAGGAACGTTGGTCGATTCTTTGTGCCAGAAGAATATGCAACTCTGGCATCTCGAAGACGAAGCCAGAAGGTCTGATGTATGCGATGCCTATATTGGAAGGATTAAAAGAAAAATAGACATTGCCAATCTAAATCGCAATGATCTAATTGACCGAATTGACGAACTGCTGGAGAGAAAAGTCAAGAAATCAAAATGATATTACGGGAATTCCGGAGGATATTGATTATAAGGTTAAGCGGGATAGGTGACGTGGTACACACCCTTCCCCTGTTGGGAGCTTTGAGAAAGAGGTATCCCCACGCGTATATTGCCTGGCTGGTTCAGAGAAAGGCAGAGGGAATTCTCACCAGACATCCCTATCTGGATGAAGTGATTACTTTTGACAGGGAAAAGTGGATTTGTAGACTGTGGCCACTCATAAAAAGATTAAGAAATAGAAGATTCGACCTTGTAGTAGACTCCCACGGCCAATTCCGCAGTGGACTGTTTGCCTATATGACAGGAGCAAAGACGAGGCTCGGCTTCGATGCTAAAGATGGCAAGGAATTCAACTCGTTATTCATTAATTTTAAGGCTCCTCCATTTCCTGAATATTGGCACGCAGTGGAGAGGTATGTTGGGTTAGCCAGTCTATTAGGAGCACAAACAAAAGAGAGAGAATTTCTAATTCAAATTGGAGAGCCGGAAAAGGAGTATGTGGAAAGATTCCTGAAAGAAGAAGGGATAAAGAAAGGAGAATTTATCGTCGCTTTAAATCCCGGTTCGAGCTGGAAGAGCAAGATTTGGCCAAGCAAAGACTATGCCCGCCTGGCAGATATTCTGATACGAAGGTACACGGCCAAAGTGCTACTTCTCTGGGGTCCCGGGGAAGAGAATCTAGTTGAATCTATAAGTAGGGCAATGGAAGGAAAACCTATAATTGCCCCCAGGACAGATCTCAAAGAGTTAGCTTTTCTCATTTCCAGGTGCACACTGTTCATAGGGAGCGACAGTGCACCACTACATATTGCTTCGTCTTTCTCTGTTCCCTCAATTGGACTCTATGGACCCACCGATCCCCGAAGAAACGGCCCTTATGGTGCGGAAAATGTTGCTGTCAAGAAAGACCTAAGTCTACTCCCCTGCCGCAGAAAGGGTTGCAGGAAATGCAAGGCACAGGATTGCATGGAGCTGATAACAGTGGAAGAAGTCGCGGAACAGGTAGAAAATAAGATAAAAGATTTGGAAGTGATAGGAAACAAGAAATGGACGTAGAAGAATACAAAAGGACCAGATATAAAGGTATTGACCAGAAGATAGTTAACAGGAGAGAAAAGAAGATACTGGACAAAATTTTCCAGTCGACGGGGCAGAAGATTGTTTCAATACTGGACGTTCCCTGTGGCTATGGACGTTTCACTGAGTTGCTCTTAAGAAGAAGTCACAATTTAGCCAGTTTAGACGCCTCTTTTCCCATGGTTTTGGCTACCAGGAAATATTCTCCTTCCACTAATTCCCCGCACCACTTCCTGGTGGGAGATATAGAACATCTGCCCTTAAAAGATAATTGTTTCGATTGCATCGTAACTATAAGGTTATTTCAGCATATACTTCATGCCAGTACCAGATTTCAGATTTTGCAGGAACTCCATAGAGTGGCAAAAAAAGCTGTCATAATCTCATTTTATCGCTATAATCTATTACATATTATTGAAAGGTGGTTGAGATGCCGGATTAAGAATGTCAACAAGAAGATAAACATGTTGCGCCTGGGTAATCTTGAGGAAGAACTAAATTCTATTGGATTCAAGGTTTTAGATATGTTTCCCGTGATGAGATATTTTCATGCGCAAAATATAGTCTTATTAGAAAAGCTTTAGCCACATTTATATTAGCAATTATTTCAATTATATGCTAAAATAGTGCCTGGCCTTGTAGAGAATCTGCCTTTTCTCTGTTTATTGTCTCCTTAAGAGAGAAAAGGCCCTTTTGTGAAACAATGAAAATTATCGGTATTATTCCAGCTCGTTACGATTCCAAGCGGTTTCCAGGTAAAGTATTAGCCGACGTTGCGGGTAAACCTTTAATTCAAAGAGTTTACGAACAAGCGAAAAANNCGAACAAGCGAAAAAAGCAGAAGTTCTGCATGATATCCTGGTAGCCACAGATAATGAGGAAATTTTCAAAGCAGTAGAAAAGTTTAAAGGCAAAGCGATAATGACCTCTACCAACTGCAGAAGTGGCACTGACAGGGTAGCTGAAGCAGCTAAGGGGTTAAATGGAGATATCTTCATAAATATCCAAGGAGATGAACCTCTAATTCCTCCAGAAGTCATATCAAAAGTGGCACAGGTATTAATTGAGGATAAAGCCATCGATATAGCCACAGTTGCCCGGAGGATAGTTGCACAAGTGGAACTGAGCAATCCCAATATAGTTAAAGTAGTAATAGACAATAATGGATTTGCCCTCTATTTTTCTCGTGCACAAATTCCCTATATTAGGGATTCGTTAGAATTGGAAAGTGTCGCTTCTGTGTGCTGCAGACACATCGGTGTTTATGCTTACAGGAGAAACTTTCTTCTGGATTTTGTTCAGATGGAGCAGACGCCTCTAGAGATAATTGAAGACCTGGAACAATTGAGGGCCTTGGAGAATGGATACAAAATAAGAGTAGTAATTACAGAATGTGACTCTGTTGGCGTGGACACCCGGGAAGACCTGGAAAAGGTCAGAAAGATACTGAAAGCGGCTGGATAAGGAGGTCTTATGGCCATTAACAAGGAGCTGTTGAATATTTTAGCTTGTCCCAAATGCAAGGGCAACGTCCACTTAAGCGAAAAAGAAGACGGGATAATCTGTGATAACTGTAAACTGATGTATCCCATTAAGGACGACATTCCCATAATGTTGATTGATGAAGCTATTCCTTTAGAATAGCAGTTTAGCTTTTGTAGTGTAGGGCTTTATGCCCGTAATAACTTTAAGAAGAATTAAATGGTAAAAGTAATAAAAATCGGGAATATTGAAATAGGGGGAAACAGACCCCTGGTTTTGATTGCCGGGCCTTGCGTTATCGAATCGGAGGAACTGGTCAGAAAGACAGTAAAAGGATTAAAAGAGATTGCAGAGGAAATAAATATTCCCTTTATTTTCAAGTCTTCTTATGATAAAGCCAATCGGACTTCGATAAAGTCTTATCGGGGTCCTGGGTTGAACAAGGGACTTGGGATTTTAGAGAGGGCAAAGGGAGAATTCGATATTCCATTACTGGTTGATGTTCACCGGATAGAAGAGATTCAATTGGCTAGCAAGGTAGCCGATATCTTACAGATCCCGGCATTCTTATGTAGGCAAACCGATCTTGTCGTATCCATAGCCAGAACGGGAAAACCGATAAACGTGAAGAAAGGACAATTCCTTGCCCCTTGGGATATGAAGAATGTAATAGAGAAGATAGAATCGACTGGAAATAAAAAGATACTCCTGACAGAAAGGGGAAGTTGCTTTGGTTACAATAATTTAGTTGTAGACATGAAATCTTTACCCATAATGAGGTCCTTTGGTTATCCTGTAGTTTTCGACGCTACCCACAGCGTTCAAAAACCTGGGGGGAAGGGAAGTACTACCGGTGGGGAGAGAAAGTACGTTTCTTCCCTTGCTCAGGCGGCAGTGGCAACAGGCATTGATGGACTTTTCCTGGAGGTTCACCCACAACCGGAGAGAGCTCTAAGCGATGGACCAAATATGGTTAAATTGAGTCGAGTAAAAGAACTATTGGAAAAACTGATAAAGATAGATAGAATAGTCAAGAAAACCTCTAAAAAATAAGACTCTGGAGGTGTATATGCGTTGTCCAAAATGTGGGCATGATAACAAAGAAGATGCCAAAGTTTGTGTAAAGTGCAAAGCAGACCTTAGATCTACTTTGATAGAAGAACCAACCTGGAAATGGCATCTCAAAGTTTTAGCAATCATCTACGCTATTTTAGGTATAGCCTATATTTTGTTGCGGATATTCCTGAAAGATTAAGTTCCGATTCTATAGGGCTCTGACAATAAATTCGCCTCTCCTCTTCAGGGAGAGGGATAGGGTGAGGGGGAGTATCTCGTGGGAAGTATTGAAGAAGCAAAAAAGGTCTTAAGAATCGAAGCCAAAACTATAAAGCATCTCATCTCCACTATTGACCGTAATTTTGAAAAGGCCGTGGAGATGGTAGCTTCCTGTAAGGGAAAAATTGTAGTTATGGGTATGGGAAAATCGGGATTGATTGGGAAGAAGATTGCAGCTACGTTGTCCTCTACGGGCACTCCTGCATTCTTTCTCCACCCGGCAGAAGGGATTCTCGGCGATGTGGGAATGATGACTGAAGGAGACTTAGTATTAGCCCTCTCACATAGCGGGGAGACTAAAGAGATTGAGAAACTCTTACCGATAATAAGGAAGATGAATTTGAAGTTAATAGCCATAACAGGAAGAGCTAAATCTAAATTAGCAAAGGAGAGCGATTTAGTCATTAATGTTAAAGTAGAAGAGGAAGCCTGCCCTTACAATCTCGTCCCTACAGCAAGCACCACAGCGATGTTAGCCCTGGGCGATGCTCTGGCGATTTCCCTACTAAAGAGAAAGAAGTTCAAAAAAGAGGACTTTGCTCGTCTCCATCCCGGTGGAACCCTGGGTAAGAGGCTACTTCTTAGAGTTAGAGATATAATGAGAAAAGGCAAAGATAATCCTGTAATCCATCAAGAAAAGACAGTTAGAGAAGCGCTATTAGTAATGACTAAGACGCGTCTGGGTGCAACCAGTGTAGTTGACAGTTCCGGTAAACTAGTGGGGTTCTTTACGGACGGGGATTTGCGACGCAGATTACAGAACGATGAGAAAATTCTAAACAAGAAAATTCGTATGGTAATGACCAAAAACCCCAAGACTATTACCGAAGAGAGAATGGCTANNGATAATATACCTGTAGTAGATGGAAAAGGATATCCCAAAGGAATCGTAGACGAGAGAGATCTTCTTTCCGAGGGTATTCTTTAAATAGGATAGTGAAATGGATGGAAGAATAAAAACAAAAGCTAAAAACATAAGAATGGTAGGAATGGACGTGGACGGCGTGCTCACGCCTGGCGATATCGTGATTATGGAGTCTGGCGAGGAAATAAAGAGCTGGAACGTCAAAGACCGCATGGGATTCAATCTTGCCAGACGCTCAGGAAATTTGAAGTTTGCCTGGATTTCCGGAAGAGGGTGCAAGCAGGTTGAACAAACGGCAAAAGATCTAAAGATAGAGGCCGTCCATCTTAAGAGAATGGACAAGAGTAAAGCCCTGGAAGAGATTTTGCAAGAATTTAAGCTTGACAGGAAAAACTTCGCTTATATTGGGGATGACCTTGTGGATATACCGGTTCTGAGGAGGGTGGGCCTCTCTTTCTGTCCCAAAGATTCACCAGAAGAGGTAAAGAAAGTAGTGGACTATGTAACCAAAACCGAGGGTGGTCGAGGTGTTTTGCGGGAAGTAGTTGAGGTCATATTGAAATTGCAGGGGAAATGGGAAGAAGCTACCGGGGAGTATTGTAATAAATGAGTGATGACATTATGGAAAGTAAGAATTTTTTCTGGATGTTTTCTTTTCTCATTATTCTTAGTTTATCAAGTTGTGGAAAAGAGAGGCCGGCAAAACCAGAAACTTCTGGTGGAAAATCATTTCCTGACCAGGCCATAGAAAATTTTACCCTCGCTCACACAAACCAGGGAGAGAAGGAGTGGGAGTTAGAGGCAGACAGAGCAGAAATTTATGAGAGAGAAGGAAAGACCATTGTACGCAGACTCAAACTCAAATTTTATGACCAGGGGAAAATTGCCTCTGTTCTAACTGCCAGGGAAGGAGAGATTAACTCTCCATCAGGGGATATGCATGTGAGAGGAAACGTAGTAGTCAATTCTGAAAAAGAAAGAATAATGTTAAAAACAGAAAGCCTGAGGTGGGATGCCCGGGAAAAGAAAATACTGACCAATGATTTTGTTCGTCAGGAAAAAGGTGACACGATAATCACCGGGTGGGGATTAGAATCAGATCCAGAGTTAGAAAAACTTGTTATAAAAAAGGATGTAAAAGTAATTCGCAAATGAACAAAATAAATAGTATGAAAAGAGTAGTTTTATTTTTTCTGCCATTAATTTTTGTAAGTGCAGTTTTTGCTGATAAGCCAGAGCAGCCAGTAGACATAAGCGGAGATAGGATGGAAGTGCTGGAAAGGGGGGAAATCACCCGTTTTCTGGGGAACGTAAAATTAGTCAGGAAGAAAGATGTAGTGACTTCCGATATAATGGAACATTATGAGAAGAAGAACTATGTAGTAGGAAAAGGAAACGTACATTTAATAGCTTACCCGGAAGAAGATGTAAAGCTGGAAGCCTTTTCTGATCGATTAACCTACAATATAGACAATAGGAAAAGTATTCTTACCGGCAATCCAGAGCTAAGCCGAATCGATGAGGAGAATCCCGAAGACAGAATAAAAATGGCAGGAGAGGTAATAAAGTTATCAAGTAATGAAAAAAGAGTCCATGTGCAGGGTGATGCCAGGGTAGAGCACGGAAGAATGACTGCTACGGGTCAACTTCTGGACTACGATTATGAAATAAGAAAAATTGTTCTATCCGGAGGCTCTCCCCGCATTTACCAGGATGACGAACAGGTAAAGGCTAATTACTCGGCAGAAACCGTTACCATATTTATCGATGAACAGAGAGTCATTATGGAGGGAAATGTAAAGGCTTCCATCTACCCTAAAAACCGGTAGTGTAGCCGTTGGTAGCGATTAAATGGTAGAAAAATGAGCTTATTGGCAAGTGGTCTGGTCAAAACGTATTCGCATCGCAAAATTGTTGACGATGTAGAGATAGAAATAAACCCCGGCGAGATAGTAGGTCTGCTTGGTCCAAATGGGGCCGGAAAAACAACTACATTTTATATGATTGTGGGTCTGCTTCGTCCCGACCAAGGGAGGATATTCCTCGAGGGGAAGGACGTAACTGAGTTACCAATGTATAAGAGAGCCAGGCAAGGGATTGGTTATTTATCCCAGGAGCCTTCTATATTCAGACGACTTTCGGTCAGGGAAAATATATGGGCTATTTTGGAAACAACTACGCTAACTCAATCGGAAAAGAAAGAAAAATTAGAAAGTTTACTGCGTGAGTTGGGAGTAAAACATTTAGCGGAAAATAAGGCCTGCTTGCTATCGGGAGGAGAAAAGAGAAGGGTAGAGATTTCCCGGGCTCTGGTGACCACTCCTCAATACATTCTTTTAGATGAACCGTTTGTAGGCATTGATCCCATAACTACCGTGGAAATTCAACAGATAGTTGCCCGACTCAAAAATAATGGATTGGGCGTGCTGGTTACGGATCATAATGTTAGAGAAACGCTGGAAATAATTGATAGAGCCTATATTATGTACGAGGGAAAGATTCTGCTCTCAGGAACCGCTAAAGAGCTACTGGAGTCAGAAGAAGCACGAAAAGTTTATTTGGGTAAAAAATTCAGGATGTAAGAACGAGGAGTAGCCCCGATATAGGAGATTGATTTGAAAAATTTGTTGGTTATTTTCATCTTCTGTAATTGACAAAATTATCAGAATGTAGTTTAATTATAAGGAAAAATATGAAATAAGGAACATTTTTATGGAAGGAGAAGAAGATGAAGATTATGGGCTTTCTTTGCAAAGATGCCATTGAAGTCGATTTACAAGCAATAAAAAAGAAAGAAGCACTCAAAGAATTAATTGATAAGCTAGTGGTCTCCAAGAGGATAAAAGAAAATGTAAAAGAAAAAATACTTCAGGCTCTTTTGGATAGGGAAAAATTAGGTTCTACGGGGATTGGACAGGGAGTAGCAATTCCACACGCTAAAACAGACAAAGTAGCGGAAATTGTCTGTGCATTTGGCACATCCAGGAAGGGAGTAGAATTTGATGCTTTAGACGGAGAAAAGGTATACATAATTTTTCTCTTGATCGCTCCCCAGGACTCCGCAGGGATGCATCTGAAAGTTTTGGCAAAAATTTCCCGGCTTCTTAAAGATAAGTTCTTTCGCCAGGCATTGCGAGAAGCAAAGGCGCCAGGTGAAGTAGTTAAGATTATTAAGGAAGAAGATACGTACTAATTAGAAGAAGAGAAAACAAGCGAGAGGTCAATACAAATGGCAGAACTTGAGGTTAAAGAATTACTTGAGGAGAAGGGAGCAGATTTAGACTTGCATCTTGTGGGTGGGGAGGAAGGTTTAAATCGGAAAATAACCAGCTGGGAGATTCATAGTCTTGGCCTTGCCTTATCTGGTGAGGCAGATATCTTGCCTCCCGGTCAACTTCAGATTTTAGACCGGGAAGAACTGGATTATTTAAAAAAGTTAAACAGCAAGGAAAAAAGTGTTGTATTACGGGGTATTTTCTCCAAAAAGATTCCATGTTTTATTGTTACCAGTAATTTTGTCCCTCCGCGAGGATTTATAGAAATGGCGCAGAAAGCGAAAGTCCCGGTGTTTAAGACTTCCATTTCTGTTTCTACCTTCGTAAATCGCCTTTTGCCTTTCTTAGAAGATAGACTTACACTCACTAAATCTGTTCAAGGAGTGATGGTTGAAGTTTACGGTCTGGGAATTCTGATATTAGGAGTGACCGGCATCGGCAAAAGCGAGTGTGCCCTGGAACTGGTCAATAGAGGACATCGATTGATTGCCGGAGAAGTGGTAGGAATTAAACAACGTAGGGGTGACATTCTCATCGGCTTCGCCAAGGAACCGATTCGTTACTATTTAGAAGTCCAGGGACTGGGAATAGTAGATGTACAAAAATTGTTTGGAGCGAGTGTGGTAAGGAGTTCGGCAAAAATTGATTTGGTAATTGTACTTGAAGAGTGGGACAAAACCAAAGACTACGAACTACTCGGTTTCGACCAGAAATATACGACGATTCTGGAAGTTAATGTTCCGGAATTGGTAATCCCCATTCGTCCCGGAAGAAACATGGCGGGTATTATTGAAGTAGCAGCTATGAATCAGCGTCTAAGAAGAGAAGGATATTCGGCGATTAGTCAGTTGGATAAGGAAATAATAAAAATCACCCAGCGAAAAAAAGAAAAGAAGTAACTGGGAATTTGGCTCACTGACTGTATCAAATCTCCTGGCATCAGGTATGGAAGGAACTAGAAATATATGGCCAAGGGTAACTTTGTCATAGTAACGGGGCTTTCTGGAGCAGGGAGAAGTACCGCCTTAAAGAATCTCGAAGACCTGGGATATTTCTGCGTGGACAATTTACCTACTACCCTTATCCCTAAATTTGCGGAAATCTGCTTACAGTTAAAGGATAAAATAAAGAAAGTCGCTTTAGGCATTGACATTCGGGAAGGGGACTTCCTTGATGACCTTTTTGGTTCATTGGAAGAACTGGGCAAAATGGGATTCAGCCACCAGATTCTCTTCTTAGAAGCCAGTAATTCTGTCCTGGTGAGAAGATACAGTGAAACGCGCAGGAAACACCCCCTGGATAGGGAAGGAAGAAGCATGCTTGAAGTTATCATTAAGGAGAGAAAGAGACTTATGGGAATAAAAGAACGAGCTGATAAAATCATTGATACTACGGCTCTCACGCCTCAGGAGTTTAAGCAAGTAATCTTCTCCAGTTTCAGGGAGACAGCAGAACTGGATACGATGAATGTCAGCTTAGTCTCTTTTGGCTATAAATATGGTATCCCGGTTGATGCTGATCTGGTAATTGATACACGTTTTCTTCCCAACCCTCATTACATAGAAAGATTGAGACCATTAACCGGAAACAATCCCGAAGTTTCCCGCTTTGTTCTGAGGTCCTCCGTTACCCAGAAGTTTTTAAGGAAATACTTTGGGTTATTGAAATTTTTGATTCCTTATTATATTAGAGAGGGGAAATCTTATTTGACCATAGCTGTGGGGTGCACAGGAGGACGCCATCGTTCCGTAATTGTTGTGAATGAATTGAAGAAATTTCTAGAAAAGAAGTACCCTGTTAAAACTCAGTACCGTGATATTGAAAAATCAACAGTGTAGGGCGACAACCGGGGCAAAAGGGGTGGTTGCCTGAGGGCGAGTTAACAAATGGTTGGATTTATTATTATAACTCACGGCGATTTTGGTCGACAGTTGGTTAAAGCAGCGCAGATCATTTTAGGGGAACAAAAAGAAATATGGGCACTATCCTTACATGAGGATGATGGGTTGGACACATTAAGTGAAAGGATAGCAAAGATACTAAAGAAAGGAAACGAACGTTCGGAAGGAAAAATCATTTTCGTGGATATTTTTGGAGGTACACCGGCAAACGCCAGCCTGAAGTTTGTTAATGACGAGAAAGTTGAAATTATTAGCGGAGTTAATTTGCCAATGTTAATTGCTGGCATAAACTATCGCCGCTCTCTTACTCTAAAGCAGTTAGCTCGTCTTATCCGACGCAAGGGCGAAGAGAGCATCCTCGATGTTAAACAAAAGTTTCTTGATAGAGTGTCAAAGGCGAAAGATAAATAATGGGCTTAGTATTAGTGCGAATTGATGACCGATTAATTCACGGTCAAGTAGTTGAAAACTGGATGAAATTCCTGAAAATTAATCACGTGGTTGTGGTCAACGATTTTGTTGCCGGTGATCGTATGCAAAAAACTCTGTTTTCAATGGCAGTTCCAGAGCAGGCCAAGATATCCATTTTGTCCATAGCTCAAGCCAAAGAGGCGATACTGAACGGCCAATTTGAAGGGGATAGGGCGATGCTTCTTCTCGTCTCACCCCAGGATGTCCTGGATTTAATCAATAAAGGAGTAAGAATAAAAGAAGTAAACGTGGGAGGAATGCATTATTCTCCTGATAAGAAACAGATCCTCAAAGCTATTTCAGTTAGTAAACAAGACATTCAAGCTTTTCAGGAACTGGATAAACTTGGAGTCCATTTGGAAGCGAGAATGGTTCCTGATGATGAAAAGATTGATATAATGGAAATCATAAGAAGAGAAACAACACAATCATAGAGTGCGCAAATTTTGGGTTTCTCAGGAAATCTTGAGGAATATGAAAAAGATAAACTTTGTATTGGGCATTCATAACCATCAACCGGTTGGCAATTTCGAAGCCATTTTTGAACAGGCTTACCAGAAGGCGTACCTTCCCTTTATGGAAATTCTGACAAAACATCCTACTGTAAAAGTGACTTTCCATTTTAGTGGAGTCCTTCTGGAATGGATTGTTAAACATCATCCAGAATTTATTACCATGGTAAAGAATCTTTTACAAACCGAGCAGATTGAACTTATGACCGGTGGCTACTATGAACCGATTTTGGCCATGTTATACGACCGTGATAGAATTGGTCAAATAATGAAATTAAGCAAATATATCAGGTATTTGTTTGATTACCAGCCAAAAGGCATGTGGCTGGCGGAACGTGTTTGGGAGCCACATTTGGCAAAGTCAATTTCTCAGGGGGGTGTAGAATATACTATCGTTGACGATTTGCCATTCAAATCTGCTGGCCTTTTTGAGGAACAACTTTTTGGATATTATCTTACCGAGGAACAAGGCTGTCCGCTCAAGGTTTTTCCCATTAGTGAAAAGCTGCGATTTCTCATACCTTTCCATCCCGTACAAGAAGTCATTAAGTATTTTAAATCCCAGGCAACAGAGAAGGAAGAAAGACTGGCAGTAATGGCTGATGACGGAGAGAAGTTTGGCATCTGGCCAGGAACCCATGAGCTAGCCTATGAACAGAATTGGCTGGAACAGTTCTTTAGTGAATTAGAAGAGAATAAGAAATGGATTAAGACATTTACTTTTTCTGAATATGTAGCACAGTTTGAACCCAAGGGAAGAATTTATCTTCCTACGGGCTCTTATTCCCAAATGATGGAATGGGTTTTGCCCACTAAGGCGAGGAAGGAATTTGCTGATGTCCAGAGAGAAGTGGAAAAATTACCTCAGCCCGAACGGTATGTAGGGTTTTTGAAAGGGGGCTTTTGGCGAAACTTCTTTGTCAAATACTCTGAGAGTAACTGGATGCAGAAGAAGATGCTTCTGGTCAGTAACAAGATTTTCAGGGCAATTAAGAACTTACCTTGCGCGGCAGGCAGAAGCAACAGACCAGGAAGTGAGGTTTCAGTGGAATCCAAGAGAGAGAGTATGAAAATTCCAGATTGGTTAGAAACAGCGAGGGATGAACTTTGGAAAGGGCAGTGCAATTGCGCTTACTGGCATGGCGTTTTCGGAGGATTATACTTTCCTCACCTCAGAAGAGCGACTTATGAACATTTGATTAATGCAGAAAAAATCGTTGATAATAAGCGCCAGTTAGGTTCTGAATGTATAGAAATAGAAGAATTCGATTTCGATCTGGATGGAAATCCAGAAGTCTTGATCAGCGCCCCCTTACTCAACGCCTACTTTAGGCCATCTGTGGGAG
>WVXT01000070.1:4589-32014 GCA_011773355.1 bacterium | reverse complement strand
AGTCCTTTTTATCTATAAAACCTGTTCGCACTTTATGCACACTCACTCTAGCCATTGAACATAGAAGGCGCAAAACTAATTCTTCCCGAGACATTTCCAGACTGAAGATTGCTACCGGGAGTGATTCGTTAATTCCTACATTACGGGCAATGCTCAAACAGAACGAAGTCTTGCCCATTGAGGGCCGCCCGGCAACAACTATTAGATTTGAGGCGTAGAATCCTCCTGTCTTCCTATCCAGATCTATAAACCCTGAAGGCACTCCCGGAACTTTCTCTTTCTTCTTGTATAAACTTTCAATAGTCTCAATACTCCCATGCACCATTTCAGAAACAGGTATGAATCCTGCTTGAACTTTGCTCTGGGTTATACCGAAAATTGCCTGCTCTGCTTGATCCAGGATTTCATTGACATCCTTTGTATCGGTATAGCTATCGGTTACAATCTGGGTGGCGGACCTAATTAGATTTCTGAGAACCGCTTTCTCCTGCACAATCTTGGCATAGTACTCAACATTGGCCGCTGTAGCAACACTATCTATCAGATTACTTAGATAGGTAGCACCTCCCACTTCTTTAAGTAGCTTCGCCTTTTTTAACTCTTCAGCAACGGTGACGAAGTCGACTGCTTTATTCTTATCGTAGATATCGATAATCGCCTGGAAAATCGTCTGGTGTGCTTCACTATAAAAACTTTCCCTTCTCAAAAAATCTATGGCCTTAGCGATTGCTTCCTTTTCGATAAGCATCGCTCCCAATACCGAGCGCTCAGCTTCCAGATTCTGTGGCGGAATTTTATCTATTAAATCGACCATTTTCTCTCCCCCCTACCTGTCATTCTTTTACCACCCAGACTTTTACTCTCCCTGTAGCTTTTGGATGAACTCTAACTTCCACTGTATAAACTCCCAATTCCTTGATTGGCTCATCCAGAAGTATATCCTTTTTATCCACATCTACTCCTTTGGAAAGTAGAGCTTCTCGAATATCGGAAGAAGTAACTGCCCCAAAAATTTTCTCGCCCTCTCCTACTTTTACAGTAATGGTACAAGAAATTTTATCTAACTTAGCGGCAAATGCCACGGCTGATCTCAAAATCTTTTCATCTTTCTCCTGTTCTTTCTGCTTCTCCTCTTTCAACCTGCGGATATTCTTTTCGTTCGCCTCCCAGGCCAGGCGGCGAGGAATGAGATAGTTACGACCATAACCATCGCTAACCAAGATTACGTCTCCTCTCTCACCAAGACCTTTAACTGTCTGACACAGTATCACTTTCATCTTTCCCTCTAATCTCTTCTGCAAAATTTGTGGGTAGTATACCCTTTATCGGCGTCCCGATTTATCGGGCTGGAGACAAGACCATACACTGCCAATAACGCAGAACTTCGCTGTGCAACTACAATATGGAAGATAGCTTATGGATAACTCTTGCAATTTCAGCCAATAGCTAGGGAAAATTGAAGGTATGACTTTCTATTCCGGAATAGACGAAATATTTCGGAGAGAACGACATCTTTTATCTCGTGGTGAATGGTAATAAGCCGATATCTCTTGCTCTCTTTACCGCTCTACTTACGTTACGCTGGTGCTTAGCGCAGTTTCCAGTAACCTTATTGGATAGAATCTTGCCTCTATCCGTAATGTAACTCCTCAGGAGTCCTATGTCTTTATAATCAACATAATCTATCTTCTTTACGCAGAAACGACATATTTTCTTTCGAAAAGGTCGATACCGTCTCCTCCTGGAATCAAAGCCTCCTTTTCTTCCTCTACCTTTCTTTCCTCCATTGGGAACCATTTTTTAACCTACCCTTCACCGAGATTGTTCAGCAATTACCGAAAGAAGAATTCAAAACGGGATTTCGTCTTCCGATTCGCTTTCTTTTATTTCTTCTCCTTGGGGGAGTTGTTTCTCTTCAAAAACCTCTTCCGCGGGAGGAGCCTGTTCGGCTACCTTAACTGCACCTTTAGCATCAAGCATCTGCATCCGATCGGTTATAACTTCTGTTACAAATCTTCTGTTCCCATTCTTGTCTTCCCAGCTACGCGTTTCCAGCCTCCCCTCAATATACACATGACTTCCCTTCCTGAGAAACTCTCCACACCTTTCTGCCAATTTTCTCCAGGCTACTATCCTATGCCATTCCGTCCTCTCCTTTTGATTGCCTTCCTGGTCTTTCCAAACCCTGTTCGTCGCTATTCTAAAATTTGCTACGGCATCGCCATTAGGTGTATAGCGAAGTTCCGGGTCACTACCCAATCGGCCAATTAGAATAACCTTATTCACAGTGCCTCTAGCCACTATTAATCCCCCTTTCTATTTACACGTCACTGCTAGGGCTCTCTTTCTCCTTTTCATCTTTCGACTCTTCACTGGTTACTTTTTTCTCTTTCAATTTTTTCTCATCTACCTTCACGATTAGATGTCTGATCACTTTATCAGTGACGCGGTAATTCTTTTCCAATTCAGAGACCAGACTTGACGGAGAATTGAAATTTAGACAATACATAAAACCTTCTTTGTAACCTTTTATTTCATACCCCAGTTTCCTGCGTCCCAATTTATTACAGGAAATCACCTCTCCCTGCCCCTGGGTTATAATTTTCTCAAACTTCTTGACAAGTTCATCCAGTTCTTCAGTTGGTAAATCCGGTGGACAAACAAAAATACTTTCGTAACTAGGCACGAAATTTATTCCCTCCTATTCATTAAGAAACTAAAATTTATTAAGATTATATAAAATTGGCCTCGCACTGGCAAGAAAAAAATCCCTGTTTTCTTTTCTTTCGTCTAAGATAGTCTATATTCTAGACGTGAAATCTAAAGCGCACTATATCGCCGTCTTGAATTTCGTAATCCTTGCCTTCTATCCTGACTAATCCTTTCTCATGTAGAGTCTTCTCATCACCCTTCTCTAAATCTTTAAAGGAGAAGACTTCTGCCTTGATGAATCCTTTCTGCATATCAGAATGTATCTTTCCCGCTGCCAATATCGCCGCAGAACCCCGTCTTATTGTCCACGCTTTCACTTCCGTCCCCACAACAGTGAAAAAAGTAACCAACTCGAGCAACTTATAAGAAGAGAGAATCAGACGCTCCAGTGCGCCCTTCTCTATACCCATCTCTTTTCTAAATTTCTCCCTTTCTCCCTTCTCCAATTGAGCAATTTGAGCTTCCACTTCTGCCGACACACTCAAACCCTCAGCCCCTTCGCCTCTGGCATACTCCTCTACCTGCTTCCCCGAAGAGGGGTCTTTCTCATCCACGTTAGCCACGTATAGAACTGGCTTGGCTGTAAGTAAATTGTAGGAGGCTGGTAAATCTTCGGGTACTTCTATCCGCCTGGCAGGAACTCCCTTCTCCAGGCCTTCTTTTATTTTTTCTAACGCTTTGAGTTTTTCTTTAGCTTCCTTATCGCCGCTTTTAGCGGCACCACTCAATTTTTCAATATTTCGCCCAACCACTTCCAGGTCTGCCAACATAAGTTCGGTGTTGACAACTTCAATATCCCGCACCGGGTCGATATCTCCCATAACATTAACTACTTTTTCATCCGGGAAACAGCGAACGAGATGTACTACAGCATCCACCTCCCGGATATGGGATAGAAATTTATTTCCCAGACCTTCTCCCTTGGATGCTCCCTTTGCCAGACCAGCCACATCCAAGAATCTTATCGTAGTATGAGTCAACTTTTGGGGCTTATAAATCTCCCCCAGTTTCTCCAGCCTCTCGTCAGGAACTTGCACGATTCCGATATTAGGCTCGATAGTACAGAAGGGATAGTTGGAAGCCGGAGCGTGACCTGCAGTTAAAGCATTAAACAGTGTCGATTTCCCTACGTTGGGAAGACCAATAATTCCTAATTCCATATTTTTTATAAAAAGTAGCCTGTCCCCTTTTTCCCTTTTTACAGGAAGAGGATGATTAACCAGTTGTGGATTGTCAGAATTGCATTAGCAAATACTAAAGATACAATGGCCATCAACTTTAATAAGATATTTAAGGAGGGGCCCGCTGTATCCTTGAAAGGATCGCCAACAGTATCACCAATTACAGAAGCCTTATGTACTTCAGACCCTTTTCCACCTAGATTGCCTTCCTCAATATATTTTTTGGCATTGTCCCAGGCTCCTCCTGTATTAGCGAGAAATATTGCCAGGGGAACTCCCGTAACAAGGGAGCCGGCCAAAAACCCACCTAGCGCTTCCACTCCCAAAATGGTACCTACGATAAGAGGCAAAAGAACAGCGGCAACTCCCGGAACTACCATCTCTCTTAAAGCTCCGCGGGTGGTAATATCCACACAGCGAGCCGAATCCGGCCTTGCCGTACCGGCCATAAGTCCGGGAATATCCCTGAACTGCCTTCTCACCTCTTCCACGATTTTAAAAGCCGACCTGCCCACTGCCTGCATTGTGGCTGCAGAAAATATAAAAGGAACCACACCGCCAATAAATAGTCCGGCAACGACCTGTGGTTTCATTATATTTAGAACGAGCGCTGAAGTTAGGGTAACTTCATCGTATACGCTCAGGCCAACCGTCTGGGCATACGCAGTGAAAAGAGCCAATGCAGTCAAAGCAGCAGAGCCAATAGCAAATCCCTTACCAATGGCTGCCGTGGTGTTACCTACTGCATCGAGCCTTTCCGCCCGCGACCTTACCTCCGGAGCCATTCCCGCCATCTGGGCGATGCCACAAGCATTATCAGCAATTGGTCCATAAGCGTCAATAGCCACAGTCATTCCTGTTATTGATAGCATCCCCACCGCCGAAAGAGCTATGCCAAAAATATCTGCAAACTTATAAGCAACAATAGTAGCCACTCCTATGGCCACTATGGGAATTGCCACACTGAACATTCCCGAAGATATCCCCTGCAGGATATTGATAGCCGGACCTGTGCGCGATGATTTTGCTATGTTCTGCACAACTTTGCCCGATGTATAATACTCGGCAGTAAATCCTACAAGCATACCCGCAGATAATCCCGAGAGAACAGCTAAAAATGCGTTGATTGTTCCGTACCAGAAAGTTGCCAGGAAGAAGGCGCCAATTATGAGAAGAGAAGCGCTGGCAACCATTCCTTTGCGCAGAGCTTTTTGAGGATCTTCTCCCTTAGCGGTGCGGATAAAGAAGATTCCGATGATGGAAGAGACAATTCCCCAGGCGGGTAGAAGCAGTGCTAACATTACTCCCTTAACGTTTTGAAAAGCTACGGCAATAACAATTGCCGAAATTATTGCTCCTACGTAGGACTCGAAAAGGTCTGCGCCCATACCCGTAACATCGCCAACATTGTCACCAACATTATCTGCAATTACCGCTGGATTACGAGGGTCGTCCTCGGGAATACCCGCTTCTACCTTACCCACTAAATCCGCACCCATATCCGCAGCTTTGGTATAGATTCCACCACCAACCCGAGCAAAAAGGGCTACAGATGAAGCGCCCATACTAAAACCAACGATAAGCTGGGTGGCCTCAATAATCCTATCCAGAAAGTTTTCGTAATGGAGACCCGCGTGGTAGAGAAAGATTAAGAATACAAGAGATAATCCGAACAGTCCTAAGCCGGCAACACTAAGCCCCATTACTGCTCCCCCGGGAAAAGCAATCCCCAATACCTCATTAAAGCTTTTGGTAGCTCCCTGGGCAGTGCGGGCGTTCGAGCGAGTGGCAATCTGCATTCCTAAATAGCCTGCCAGACTGGAACAGAATGCTCCTGCTAAAAATGCTATTGCTGTCTTTTTAGCCACAAAAAAGTAGAGAACCAGACCCAAACTAACCACGAAGACAATAATCGCCGAAAACTCGCGGAAAAGAAAGGCCATGGCTCCCTCGTGAATCATTTCCGATATCTCTCTCATCTTCACTGTTCCCTGACTTTTTCTAAGAATCTTTATGGAGAGATAGACCACAAACAATAATCCAAGAATTCCCGCCCCTAAAGCGCCCCCTATACCGGGTAAATTTCTGAACGATTCAACCACTGCATCCTCCATTAATCTTTAGAATTATTTTTGGGAATTTCAATAGAATAGCCTTCGGGAGTTATAATCCCTGCTGAGACCACCAACTTTGTAGCCTCTTCCACCGTCATCTTTAAAGGAATCACCTCTTGCTCAGGAACGATCAAGAAGAAACCAGAGGTGGGATTGGGGGTCGTAGGAATAAAAAGAGAAACATTTTTCTTACCCTTTTCCTCGTAAGTATTAGTCACGAAAGCGATTGTGTAAACTCCTTTACGAGGATACTCCACCAGCACCACCTGGCGCAAGGCTGTCTTGGAGACAATTATTGTCTGAATTATTTGTCTTATAGTTTGATAGATGCGGTTAACTACCGGGGCTTTGAGTAACAGAACTTCCGGTAATTTAAGAATGTTTCTACCGACAATATTTGTGGCTACCAGACCAATTATCCAGATGATGACGAAAGTTATAAGAACAGCTATAATCCTTATCACTACAACAGGCACTGCTTGCAGAAAAGGAATCTTTATCAGTAAAGGCGAGACAGATTTACTCACCAGGTTAAACAGAATCCAGACGATATATAGAGTAAGTCCTATAGGCAGAAGGACAGCCAACCCAGCAAAAAATTGTCTTTCTATTGCCTTCCTGAAATTCATAGCCATCTTAAGCCTACCTTTTCAACCCATCGTATGAGGGGATTTGGTGGAGCAAGCATTAGAATTTTTAAACAAATCACATTCAAAAGATAGTTCGCGAAGAAGTCTTGAAATTTTAGCCAGGGAACAAGGGCGACACATTTGCCCCCCGCCCCGATAAATCGGGGTCCGACGAACGGAGCGAGGAGTTCTGATTTGCGCTTTGCAGAGTCCGAAGTTCTTTGGCGTCAAGAAATTTCTCAACAATGAGCAAGCTATCTTTTGAATTGTCAACGTGCGAACCAAATCCCGAGGGTGTCATTTCCAGATTAGCCAGATAAAAGTAGAACTGGCTAATACTGCGAAGAACGTAAATGGCAAACCGATGCGAACGAACTGGACAAAATCTACGTTATAGTTATGCTTCTTCAACATTCCACAGGTAACCACATTAGCCGAGGCGCCAATGGGAGTAATGTTGCCTCCCACAGAAGCACCAATCAATAGGCCAAAATATAGAAGGTAAGGATTCATTCCCATCCCCAGGGCTAAACCGCGCACCACGGGAAGCATGGTAAGAACATAGGGAACGTTATCCACAAACGCAGAAAAGAAGACCGAGCCCCAAACAACTGCCAGGTAAGCAATTAATCGATTTTCTCCCGCGAAACGAATAAAGAGATTGGCTAAATCATCAATAATTCCCACTTTGGTTAAGGAACCTACTATGAGAAATATACCGGCAAGAAAGAAGAAAGTTTCCCAGTCAAGAATCTTAATATCATGGAACAGAGTACTTCCCGGTTTTCCCCGACTAGATTTCCTAACCCTCAACCCAGTCAGCTCATGCCA
Source organism: bacterium (assembly GCA_011773355.1). GTDB lineage: Bacteria > UBA6262 > WVXT01 > WVXT01 > WVXT01 > WVXT01. Next base: position 24,547 of record WVXT01000070.1, on the reverse strand, counting down.
CATTAAACCAATGAAACCGAAGACTACACAAATAATACCCGATAAATTAACCGAAAGACGGTGGTCACTGGAAGTTCCCAGAAAAGAAGCTCCCACCAGACTTAGAATCATAAAACCCAATAGAAACGTTGGCGTCCACGTATTCACTTCAGCCTTCTCCACAGCTCCCACAGGCTCTCTATTTCTTCGAAAAACAGAATAGAGAACTCCCAGAGAGGCCAATGCACCAAGTTCAATAGCAAAAAAGATGGAGGGTTTACCGGAAAGAAAGAAAAAATCGTTAAAGTTCATCTCAGAGAATCCGGCAAGGATTATACTTGGCGGATCACCAACTAAGGTAGCTGCGCCCTGTAAATTGCTAGAGATGGCAATACCGATCAAAAAAGGAACAGGACTTACTTTCAATTTGCGGGCGATTGCCAGGGCTATAGGAGCAATTATCAGCACAGTGGCTACATTCTCTACAAACACAGAAATAGCTCCCGCCACCAGGCAGACTGAAAGAATCGCCCAGTTAACATATTTTGCCTTTACTACCAGAATGTTGGCCAAGTAGGCTGGGACGCCAGAAAGACTGAACAGCTGAGCCAAAACCAGTGTTCCCCAAAAAATACCCAGCACGTTCCAATTGATCACGGTAAAAATGTCAAAGAACCTGATTATTCCTAAAAGGAATAAAATAGCACAGGCAATCCAGCATACCTGTGCTTTATACTGCTTCTTCCAGATAAAAAAAAAGTAAGTTATGACAAAAATAGTAAGAGTAAACAGTTTCACCTATCAACCTTAATAAAATTTAATATTCGTTCACCTATTTCGAATCTAAAAGTATAGTTTGTTAAGCTATTGAATTTTAGCCAAAAAACGAGGGCGGCGTATTCGTCTAATGCGAGGGAATTTTGGTGTAGCGAGCATTACAATTTTTAGCCAAAAATCGAAGATTAGAGTTTAGTCCCGCGAAGATCCCGCAAGTTTTGCGGGAAGATTTTTGGCGGTGCTCAAAGAGCAAAAAATTGTCAGCGAGTGAACCAAAATCCCGAGCAACCTCTTACCATTTTCTACTCATTGCTGCATCAATCCCGTCGCTAATTACTGCCTCCGCCGCCTGGCATGCTCTTGCTATCATCTCCTCCACAACACTCTCTTCCTGTTTACTAAATTTCTGGAGGACATATTCAGCCGGGTCGAGGTCTTCTTCCGGTCTGCCAATTCCCAGCCTAAGGCGAGGAAACTCTTCAGAACCTAGGAATTCGATTATAGATTCCAATCCATTGTGCCCACCAGAGGAACCACTTTTTCTCAACCTCAATTTTCCCTTATCCAGATTAAAATCGTCACAAATAACCAGAATTTCCTCTCTCCCTATTTTAAGCCAATCGCACAAAGCCTTCACTGCCTCTCCGCTACCATTTACAAAAGTCAAAGGCTTAGCCAGAATAATAGTCGGGAGAGATAAACTTCTAGTTAAAACATTGGTTGTCCGCTTAAAAGTTCTGCGGCAAGAAACTGAGGAGAGTTTTTTCTCGCCAATCAGGGAAAGGCATTTATGTCTGGTGAGCTTTATTCTCCATTGGTTAGAGAGCGCATTTACTACTCTGAATCCAAGATTATGTCTTGTATATTCGTACTGCTTCCCAGGATTGCCCAAACCAACGACAAGCCTCACTGTTTAGCCCCTTCTTCCCCCTTCTTCTCTTTCTTCTTTTCTTTCCCCTTGCCTTTCTCTTTCTCTTCTTCTTTTTCTTCCTTTTCCTCTTTTTCTTCCTCTTCTTCTTTCTTTCCCTTGCCAATAACCTCGGGTTCTGCAACCTCTTCAGGAGCAACTTCTTCCTCAACCGGCTTCTCCTCTACTACTGTAGGAGCAATAATACTTACCACAATCTTTTCCGGGTCGTCCAAGACTTCTATGCCTTGGGGTATCTCCAAATCCTTAACGGTCAAGGTCTCTCCTGCTTCCAGGGAAGAAACGTCACAAATAATCTTATCTGGTATTTTTGTTGGTAAACACTTTACTGCAATTTCGTGGACCACATGATCAAGCACTCCTCCGCTCTTCTCCACCCCGGGAGCTTCCCCATAAATTTCAATAGGAACATTAACCTGAATCTCTTCTTTCAAAGATATTCGATATAAGTCGACGTGGAGCAAGTTCCTGGTTACGGGGTTTACCTGAATCTCCTTAATAATCACCGATACAGGTTTTTCGCTTTTCCTGGAGACTCCAGTTTTTGAGCCGGAAACATAAAGAGAGATAATCACATTTTCTCCGTGCTCCGTATGCAGGGCTTTTAAAAATTCCTTTTGGTCAATAACTATGGGAAGCACCGGATCTTTCCCACCGTATAATACTCCCGGGAGCTTTCCCTCACGACGCAGTTGATGAGTCATACCCTTGGCAGTGTTCTTCCTCGGTTGAGCATTTAGCGCCACTTCTTCCTGAGCCACTTACAACCTCCAAATGAATAATTAGACGAACAGCGTACTGACTGAAGTCTCTTTATGCGTTCTCTTAATTGCCTCTCCCAAAAGCTCGGCAACTGAAAGAACAGTAATCTTTTTACATTTCTTTTCGTTTCCCAAAATAATCGAATTGGTAATCACCAGCTCCTTCAGTTGAGACTCCTCAATCTTTTGCACCGCCGAACCGGATAAGACTCCGTGGGAACAGGCAGCAAATACATCCCGAGAACCCTTCTCCTTTAATGCCTTAACCACGCCGGTGATTGTTCCCCCAGTATCAATCATATCATCAAGAATGATTACATCTCTACCTTCAACTTCACCAATGATATTCATTACCGAAGCCACATTGGCTGCTGGACGACGTTTATCCACTAATGCCAGCGAAGCTTTTATCCTTTTGGCAAAAGCACGAGCGCGCTCCACTCCTCCAGGATCAGGGGAAATTATTACCAACTTCTTTAAGCCTTTTTTCTGGAAGTAATCGAGCAGAACTGGTGTGGCATAGAGATTATCAACAGGAATCTTGAAGAAACCCTGAATCTGAGCAGCATGGAGGTCCATAGTGAGAATGCGATGGGTTCCTGCTGCTGAGATTAAGTCGGCCACCAATTTGGCTGTAATAGGGACGCGGGGTTCGTCTTTCTTGTCCTGTCGGCCATAACCGTAGTAAGGAATAACAGCCGTAATTCTCCTGGCAGAAGCGCGGCAAAAGGCATCTATCATTGTTAAAAGTTCCATTAGATTATCATTTACCGGAGGACAGGTAGGCTGAACTACGAAACAGTCAGTCCCCCTAACATTCTCATCTATCTTCACTCTGCATTCACCATCAGCAAATTGCGTAACCATTGCTTTTCCCAGAGGAACTTTAAGATATCTACATATTTCCTCTGCCAGTTTAGGATTTGCCCTTCCAGTAAATATCTTCAATGCATTACTCATAATAATTCCTCTCCTTATCACAGTATTAAAAGATAGATTGTGAAGAGCTCTTGGAATTTCAGCCAAAAAATGAGGACGACCTCTTCACTTCCAAGCCCCGATAAATCGGGGTCCGACGACTCCGATTTATCGGAGGAGGAGTTTTGATTTGCGCCCTACAGAGTCCGAGTTTTTTGGGCGTCAAAAAATTCCTTAAGCGATGAACAAACTATCTTTTAATTTTTTTCTTTTTCTTTCTATCTTTAATTACCTGTCTTGCTCTGGCAATAGCCAATTTACCGGGAGGTACATCCTCAGTAATGGTTGAGCCGGCACCAATAACTGCACCTTTTCCAATTTTGACCGGAGCTATAAATTTTGCATCTGAACCAACAAATGTATTGTCTCCTATCCGGGTTATGTTTTTCCTGACACCATCAAAATTACAGGTAATTGTGCCTGCCCCTATATTAACACCCTTTCCTAAAAAGGCATCTCCTATATATGAAAGGTGAGAGACCTTTGTACCCTTGCCAATTCTCGATTTTTTCACTTCACAAAAATTTCCTACCCTCACCCCTTCTCCAACAAACGTCCCTGGCCGAATGTGGGAAAAAGGACCAACCTTTGCTCTCTCAGCAATTTTGGCACCGTAGATAAAGGACGCACGCACCTCTACCCCCTTTTCTATCTGGCAATTCTCAATGAATGCATGAGGACCCAGCTTACAATTCTCCCCAATTTTCGTCTTCCCTAAAATCGTCGAACCAGGATAAATCACCGTGTCCCTGCCAATCTTTACTGTGGAATCGACAAAAGTTGAGGACGGGTCGACAATTGTAACTCCCGCTAATAGCAGACGTTCCAAGTTTTTCATATTGACATATTTCTGAACGCTTACCAGCTGTTTTCTATTATTTACTCCTTCAACCTCGCTGGAATCTTTAGTTGTAACCATTCTCACCTTTTTGCCCATATCTCTTAGAATCTTTACTGTGTCCGTGAGATAATACTCTTTTTTTCTATTATCTGGCCTAATTTTATCTATCGCCTTAAATAGATCCTCTGCCCTGAAACAGTATACCCCGGCATTAACTGTATTAATTCTCCGCTCATCCGGCGTAGCATCTCTTTCCTCTACTATTCTTATCTCTTTTCCATTACCTTTTTCAATAATCCTTCCATAACCAGAAGGGTCTTCCAAAGTAGCTCCCAGGATAGTCAGAGAATTGTCTTGTTTATAATGAGCTTGAACTAACCTGTTCACAGTTCCTGCAGTCAAAAGAGGCAGGTCACCATAAACTACCAGGACATTGCCTCTATAACCTTTCAAGTTCTTTTTCACCTGAAGAACCGCATGTCCCGAGCCGAGTAACTTATTTTGCTTGACAAATTCAATCCCTTTTTTCTTCAGTGGCAGAAAATTCCTTAACGCTTCGATTACACTCTTCCCTTTATGGCCTACCACCAAGTAATTCTTCCGGCAGCCAGCGCTGAGGACAGCCTTCAACACATAAAGGAGCATCGGCTGACCGCATATCTGGTGCAAAACCTTGGGCAAGGTCGATTTCATTCTCGTACCTTCCCCTGCTGCAAGAATAATGGAAACCAGATTTGTCAAAATATTTCACCACCGATAACCAACACACAAAGAAATGGGCTCGATAAATCGAACCCTTACAACAAAAAACGCGGTTCTTCACCAAAGGTTGTGCGTAGTGTAGCCCTTTATGGGCGCCCCGAACTCTACTACTACATTCATCACTTCAAATGTAAGCTGGGGAGATAGGATTCGAACCTATGATCGCGGCTCCAAAGGCCGCTGCCTTTCCGCTTGGCTACTCCCCAATCTACGAAAGGTAATTGGGTTTATTTCTTTTTTTCTTCTTCTTCTATGTCCTTTGCTGGTTCTTTTGCAGGTACTTCACCACCCCCAAACTCAGTTGGAAGAGGAGTCTGTTTAATCTTTTCTTGATAGGCAGCCAGAACTTTCTCCTCAATCATTCTGCGAACCTCGTTCTTTATGGGATGAGCTATGTCTTTGTGGCTGCCATCAGCCATTTTTCTCGAAGGCATCGCTACAAACAATCCATTCTGCCCTTGGATCACTTTTAGATTGCGAACCACAAAAGAGTCATCAAAAGTCACGGTAACAAAGGCCTTCAGCTTCTCCTCATTCCTCGGGTAGACTCGCACCTCCGTAATCTGCATCTTTGCTTCCTCCTTTGCCAATCATCGGATGCTCAACAGGGTTAAGACTCAGGCGCCATGAACGGCTAATTGGTGGTAATGAATTACCAACATTGGCAGCATTGTAGTCGGGATTGTTGAAACAAATTTCCAGACAAAACCGACCGCTAAATCGCACCCTTCACTTTGAGCAGCTCTAAACTGTTTTGACCAGCCAAGTAGAAAATTTGTACTTCTCCATTCTCTGCTGCAACTTTTTGCCTAATCTCTGGTCCTTTAAAAGAGCAAAAACTGTCGGGCCACTGCCCGACATTAAAGCACAGTCAGCACCTCCTTCCAGAAGCTCTTTTTTTATTTGAGAAATAATGGGATAGTAGGCAATAGTCACTTCTTCCAACCGATTATAAAGCAACTTTTCTACGCCGTCTTTCAAAATCTTCCTTATCTTGCCAATAGTCAGAAGCGAGCTTCCCGGAAGAGAAGATCCTCTTTTTCTTCCATATTGGGAGTGGCGAGTTTTTATTTTAATAATATTTATAGGCTCTGTCAACCTTATTTTGCCAAGATGTTCATAAACCCATTTCGTGGAGAGCACAAAATCGGGCTTAACTAAAAGAACCCACTTATTCTTTATCCCCGGAAGGGGGGTTATTACCTCTCCATACCCTTCCCCTAAAACAGTATGTCCATAAAGAAAGAAGGGGACATCACAGCCAAGTTGTGCTGATATGGGAAGTAGAGTGTTGCGAGTATAATTTAACTTCCATAGTCTATTCAATCCCTGCAAGGTCGCTGCTGCGTCGGATGAACCACCACCCAATCCAGCGCCAACAGGAATTTTCTTTACGATTTCTATATTTATGCCCCTTTTGACTCCCGCGTATTTCCTTAATAAGGATACTGCCTTATAAACCAGATTTTTTGGGCCCTGGGGAACTAAGGGGTGGTCGCAAGAAATCTCTATTTCAGGGCCTTCGGATTGGGATAGAATAATCTCATCATAAAGACCTATAGTTTGATAGATTGTCTGTAGCCTATGGTATCCCCTTTTCCCTCTGGGGAACTTATCCAATACCTGTAAATATAAGTTTATCTTCCCATAAGCTCGAATTCTCATTATTCCTTCAATTCTTTCTTTAAATTTCCTATTTTCTCCATTAACTTCTCATTTTCCGCATCCAGCTCTAATGCTTTACGATATGCATCAAGAGCTCTCCGGCCTTCACCCAATTTATTATAAGTATCACCAAGATGTTCATAGATTACCGGGTCCTTCATCAATCTTATTGCCTTTTTCAACTCTTCCTGCGCTTTTGAATATTCCCCTTGCTTAAAGTATACCCAGCCCAGGCTATCCCTGTAGGCGCCGTTTTCGGGATCAAGCTCCAGGGCTCTCTGAATATGTTCCAACGCTTCATCTAAATTTATCCCGCGTTCAGCCCAGGAATAACCAAGGTAGTTGCGCGCCTGAGCATGGCGGGGACTCATCCTGATTACTTCCTCCAGAGCCTGGTAACAGAGATCGAAGTTTTCCAGCTGGTCATAACAGATGCCCAAATGGAAATAGGCCTCTACATTCTTGGGGTCATATTTTATTGCCTTGGAAAAAGCATCTACTGCCTCAGAATATTTCTTCTCTTCCTCCAGGCAAATTCCCAAAAAATACCAGATATTGGCGTCTTCCGGTTTGAACTCAGTTGCTTCTTGCAGAACTTCCTTCGCTTTCTGATAATCGCCCTTCTGCAAATATATGATTCCTAGATGTAAATAGGTCTCCATTACGTCTTTCTGCAGGAGGTTGATCTTCTCCAGGTATTCGATTGCCTGGTCCCAGTCTTTCTCCTGCTCGAAAATCAGAGCCATACTGTGGAGAGCTTTCAGATTATGGGGATCTAACTCTAGACTCTTGGAGAAGTTTTCTTTCGCTTTGGAGATATTCTTAATGGAAAAATAGAGCGCGCCGAGTTTATTATAAATTAACGGATTTTCTGGGTCAATTTTTCTACATTTTAAGTACTCTTCTATTGCTTTTCTGTATTTACCCTGGAATTCGTAAATTGATGCCAGAGAAAGCCGAGCTTCCCACTGTTCCGGGTCTATCCTGATTATTTCTTTGTACTGTTCAATTGCCAGGTCAATTTTTTTCATCTCTTCGTACATTCTCGCTAAATCGAGCTTGGCCTCCAAATCTTCGGGATTCAACTCCACTATCTTTTTATAAAATTCGATGGCTTCTGATTCTTGCTCTCTCCTTCTGTAAATCTCCGCCAAATATTCGTAAGCCTCCCGGTTATTTTCCTGGAGATTCAAAGTCCTATAAAACTCGTTTACGGCCTCATCAAACTGCCCCAAAGCATAATATACTTTCCCCAGTTCCAGGTGGAGAAATGGCGAACTACTATCCAGTTGCACTGCTTTTTGATATTCCAAAGCAGCAGCTCTTATATCCCCGTCCTGGTAATAGATGCTTCCTAAAAGGTAATGGAAGACCGGGTCTTCCTCCACCCCAGTTACTCCCAGAGAAATATTAGGTAGCCAGACGATCATCAAGATAACAATAACCAATAAGAATATCTTTTTCATATTCACCTGCCTGTACAATCTGTCATTGCCAGCGACTGGAATCCCGATTGAAAATCGGGACGATGAATCGGACTACTCCATATCTAATCAATCTTATTAATTACTAAACCGCTCAACAGCTTGGGATAAAAAAATGTTGATTTTTTGGGCATTATCTCCCCGGCTTCAACTACGGTTTTAAACTCTGATACCTTTACCGGCCTGAGGAAAAAAGCCACACAGTGTGAACCGTCTCTTACTTTACTAATTGTCTGATTAATCTTTTCGGAATATGTTATATCTTTTTGATTCTCCCTGGAAATTTTCAAAACCTTCTCCATAATCAAAGTATGCAATATTACTACATCCAGCTCACAAAAGACCTCCGCTCTTTCCTTAATCAACCCTTTGGTGATTTTTTCATCTTTTAAACTCAATAGATAAAATTCATTCCCGCCCATATACATTCCTATTCTGTGTTTTGTTTTCTCGTTTTTCATCTGACTTAATAGTTCTTTTAGGCTGTCAATCCTTTTTATATCAAAATATTCCTCTACTCCCATAATTAATTTCTTTCCATCAAACCCCTCAAAGTTTCTGATTACTCGGTGAATAGGCAAAATCTCAAGCCCGCCGTTTTCCATATTTACGAAGTATGCCATTACATAGTTATAACTCTCCTGGGCCGAATTTCTGGGATTACTTTTCCTCAACTCATTTCGATACTCCAGGGCACTCTCATAACGATGGTGACCATCAGCGATAAATAATTGCTTATCTCTCATCCCTTCCACTATCAAGTTAATTGACTTCTGATCGTCTATTTTCCACAACTTATGTCTGATATTTTCTTCATGGATAAGGTCGATTAGCGGAGTCTCGTTACCCTTGTCTTCCCACAATCTATCAATTCTATTTTCTGCATCCTCATAAGTGGTAAAAATCTGGGAGAAGTTTGCCCGGCAAGCCCGGAGAAGATCTAACCTATCTCTTTTTGGCTCGACCAGCGTACTTTCATGCGGTCGCACTATGCCTTTGGAGAAATCCTCCAACTGGGCAAGAGCTATAAATCCGCACCTCTTGGCAGTTTTTCCTTTACCTCCGTAAGCCACCTCCCCGAACATATCACTTCTCAACTCATATTCCTGTTCCACAAGATAGATGGAAGGGGAACCGTCTCTTACCAGTATCTCTTGCTCACACCACTCCTGAAAAAACTGGGCTGATCTGGTATATCTGTTATTGGCTTCATTATCGCCGGTAAATTTTTCCCCCAGGATGAGTCTGATTACGTTGTATGGACTCATCTGGTAGTACCTCTCCTGCGCCTCACTAGAGATAATATCGAAAGGTGGAGCAAGAACCCGCGATAACTCCTTTATCTTTTCTCGATTATAGAAAATACCTCTAAAAGGAAGAATATTGGCCATGATCATCCTCTTATCTGCTTCCCGGTTTTTGCAAAGGAATTGCCTTCTTACAAATCGGGCACTCCTGGGGAGAATAAGTCTCTATATCTATCCTCAAAAGGCTCTTCAGGGATAGATTTAGATTAGCCAGTTCATCTGAAAGGGAGGGCTTGCTACGGTCAACAATTACTCCAATTCCCTCAACCTTTCCACCCAGATCCTGCACAATTTTTACTATGTCCTTAACCGAACCGCCTGTAGTAATTACATCTTCGACTATTATAACTTTCTCTTCTTTTTCTATTTTAAACCCCCGACGTAACTTCATCTTGCCCTGTTCTCTCTCGCAAAATATGGCTCGACAGCCCAAAACTTTAGCTACCTCTTGACCTACTACTATTCCGCCAATAGCGGGAGAAACCACAGCATCAATCTTTGACCCATGAAGCTCAAGCACAGAGGCGAGTTGATTACAAAGCTTTTGCGCCAAATCCGGATATTGAAGAACCAAAGCGCATTGAAGATACTTCTCTGAATGTAAACCAGAAGAGAGCCTGAAGTGTCCGGAAAGAAGCGCACCACTTTTCTCGAATATCTCTAAAACCTCTCTCTCAGTCAACTTTACTTCTCCATCTCCTGCAATATTGCTTTAACTGCTGCAACAGGGTTAGGGGCCTCTATGATGGGCCTTCCTACAACGATATAGTCGGCTCCTCTCTTTAAAGCTTCGCCAGGAGCCATTACCCTCTTTTGGTCATCGCCTGAAGATTTTTCCTGCGCCACAGGTCTTATTCCCGGAGTGACTATTATGAAATCTTTTCTGGTGGCCTTCCTGATAATCTCAATTTCCAGGGGGGAAGCCACGACACCTTCCAATCCCGCACTTTCAGCGATCTTCGCCAGAGATACAACTTCATCGCCAATCTCCCTGGATATTCCCAGTTCATTCATATCGGGGGAATCTATACTGGTCAAAATAGTAACTCCCCAGAGAAGAGGTCGGGGATGAATGGAAGCTGCTGCCTCCAACATCTTTCTACCTCCAAGGATAGAGAGAGTCAAGGAGAAGACGCCGTGTGTTTGGGCCATTTTGACAGAGTTACTAACCACATTGGGAATATCAAAATACTTTAAATCTAAAAATACTTTGCCTCCTTTTTTTACTACCATACCCAAAATTTTCGGGCCACAAGCAGTAAACAAGAAGCTACCAACTTTAAACAACTTAACATAGGGAATCAGAGAATCGACTAAATTCTCTGCCTTTTCCATCTCCTCCACATCGAGGGCTACAATCAGCTTTTCCGACACTGCAAGCTCCCTACCATTGATTTTATATCTTTAATTTTGTTCCTTATCATGTATTCTCTTATTCCATCAATAACTTTAATCGGCGTCAGGGGATCAACAAAATTACCTGTGCCAATTGCAACAGCTTCAGCGCCAGCAATAATAAATTCTAAGGCATCACCAGCGGTCATAATTCCACCTATGCCGATTATGGGAATCTTCACTGCTCTATGAACTTCATACACCATCCTCAGAGCTATCGGCTTAATTGCCGGACCGGAAAGACCACCTGTAATCTGGCGTAATATAGGTTTTCTACTTTCTATATCTATTGCCATACCCGTAAATGTGTTTATCAAGGAGACTCCATCCGCTCCCGCCTCCTCACATACCCGGGCAATAGAAGATATGTCCGTAACATTAGGAGAAAGCTTCACCATAAGGGGAAGGCTTGTCGCCTTCCTTACTCTACTTACAACCTGATGAGTTGTCTTGGGGTCTTGTGCAAACATAAATTTCCTGCCATATTTTATGTTGGGACAGGAAAGGTTCAATTCCAGCCCGGAAATCTCCTCTCCTTTCAAGGTCTTTGCCAGTTGGACATACTCATCTATGGTATCACCAGCAATACTCACAATTAAAGGAACGTCGTATTCCCTGAAGAACGGTAACTTCTCATTAATGAACGCATCTATACCGACATTTTGTAGCCCGATCGAATTCAGCACTCCTGAGGCGGTCTCCACAATCCTGGGAGGTTCGTTTCCCAGCCTCGGCTTTAAAGTAATGGTCTTAGCAACAATTGCTCCTAGCCTGTTTAAATCTACAAGTTCGGCATACTCTTCTCCGTAGCCAAATGTTCCTGAAGCGACCATTACAGGATTTTTCAAAGAAATCCCTGCAAGTTCTATTCCTAAATTTGGGGGTTTATCTTTTGCCTTTTGCATCATTACCAAATTAACTCCCCGGCGTCAAAGACAGGCCCGTCTTTACAGACTCGTTTATAAGTATAACTAGAACCTTTGGCTTTAACCACGCAACCGAGGCAGGCACCCACTCCACAAGCCAGGCGTTCTTCTAAGGAAACCTGGCAGGGAAATCGATGTTTTCTGGAAATCTTCCCTATTCTTTTCAGCATCTCCGAAGGTCCGCAGGCGAAGACTGCTGGCTTGGGTCTATCCTCTGAAAGTGGCAGGTAGTTTTCTAAAAGGTCGCTCGCCAGACCCTTATATCCTCTGCTGCCATTTTCCGTAGCTACCTCCACCCGACAACCCAGTCTTCTAAAATCTTCTTCGCACAGGAGTTCCTCTCTATTCTTAGCCCCAATGAGAACGAGAATTGATAATTCCGCATTGGCAACGGAGATCGCTTCTGCTAAGAAAAGAAGGGAGGCCACTCCTGTGCCTCCGGCTACAAGTATAATGTCTGATATCTTTGATGTAGCAGATGGCAACCGATAACCCTTTCCCAGAGGACCAAGAATATCCAGGTATTCTCCTCTCTTCTTTTCGCTTAAAATCTCTGTGCCTTTCCCTACAACCTTATACAGTATCTCAATCTTTTGACCTTCTACGCGATGGATGCTAAAAGGTCTTCGCAAAAGAGGAGGAAAATTATTAGAGACTCTTACGTGGATAAATTGACCAGGCTTCGCCTGGCGTCCAATTTGAGGAGCATAAAGGGCCATCTTATGCCGCTGGGGCCCAATTCCCTCATTCACTAGAATCTTTGCATCAATTTGGACCATACCATTTCTCCGGGAAGCTTGGAGAATTCTTTTCGAACGACTTAAGGACATGCTTTTTTCGCTCAAAAACAAAAAAGCTTCCCTAAAAAGCTATGAGAAGCCTGGCGAATTTTCCGAAAGACTTGAGGGGATGGTTTTTCGCCGATGGCGAAAAAAAGGTTCCCTGGGAAGTGAGGATAAATTCGCCAAGGCTTCCTAAACGAGCTTTCCATCTTCCATTACCATCTTGCCCCCGACTATGGTTGCCACCGGGAACCCCTTCAACTCCATACCAATAAATGGGGAGTTCTTGCTCTGCGAACTGAATTCGTTGTCGATCTTCTTCTTCAGATTCAAATCGATTATGGTGAGGTCAGCATCAGACCCTATGGAGAGAGCCCCCTTCTCCAGCCCAAGAATATTTGCCGGGTTCACAGTCATTTTTGCAATTGCTTGATTTAAGTTTAGTATCTTCTTCCCTACCAGATTTGTAATAATCAAGGGCACCATCGTCTCCAGCCCGATTATGCCAAAGGGCGCCATATTATATTCTAAATCTTTCTCCACGTCCAGATGGGGGGCGTGGTCTGATACTATACAGTCGATTGTACCATCAGCCAGTCCTTCACATAATGCCTCGATATCGTCTTTAGTTCTTAAAGGAGGATTTATCTTCGTATTAGTGTCATAACCCCGGACATCCTCTTCAGAAAGGGAGAAGTAGTGGGGTGCGGTTTCGCAGGTTACCTTTATTCTCTTCTTTTTCGCCTGGCGGACCAGTTCTACGGAGCCACGGGTGGTAATGTGGGCCAAATGTAACTTTCCCCCGGTCAACTCTGCCAGGGCAATATCCCGGGCAACCATTATCTCTTCAGCCTGCCTGGGTATTCCTTTTAAACCTAAAACCGTGGAGGTAAATCCTTCGTTCATTACCCCACCCGTAGAAAGGTTTAAATCCTCGCAGTGAGAGATTACCGGGAGATTGAACATCTTGGCATATTCCAAGGCCCTCCTCATTATCTGAGCGTTCATCACTGGTTTGCCGTCATCAGAGATACCCACAATTCCGGCAATTCTCATCTTTCCTATCTCTGCCAGCTCTTCCCCCTTCCGTCCTTTGGTAATGCTCCCTACAGGATAAACATTCACTATTCCTTCCTGGGAAGCTGTGGTGAGGATAAATTTCACGCCAGAGACAGAATCGACAACAGGCTGCGTATTGGGCATACAACAGATAGAGGTAAATCCTCCCTGTGCGGCAGCACGGGTTCCGGAAGCGATTGTTTCCTCGTCTTCCCTGCCCGGTTCTCTTAAATGAGTATGCATATCAATCAACCCAGGGGTGACTACCTTGCCCGTAGCATCAATGGTTATCGTAGACCTGGTAACATCTCCCGGCCTGAATTTTGGAGATTCTCCAATCTTCACTATCTTTCCATCTTCAATCAGGATGTCTACTTTCTTGTCAATCTTATTTTTAGGATCGACTGCTCTTCCATTCCTAATTACTAATTTCAACACTTTCCTCCCGATATGATTGTGATTCCTATCTTTTCATACCCCGCTTATCTCCGCCAGCCAGAAGGTAAAGGACTGCCATCCTCACTGCAATCCCGTTGGTAACCTGTTCGGTGATTACAGAGCGCGAACCCTCTGCTACCGACGAAGATATCTCTATGCCCCTGTTCATTGGGCCGGGATGCATCACCAGCAGATCTTTCTTCGCTCTTTTCAATCTTTCGTCGGTAACGCCAAAGATTTCATTATACTCCCGCAAGGAAGGGAACAGATTCTCCTTCTGTCTCTCCATCTGAATTCTCAAAATGTTAATCACATCGAGCTCATCGATTATCTCATCCAGGTCGTAGAAGATTTTCACGCCCATCTGTTCAATCCTGGGAGGTATCAAGGTTGCTGGCCCTACCACGTATACTTTTGCTCCCATCTTATTTAATCCCCAGATATTTGAGCGAGCAACGCGCGAGTGAAGAATGTCTCCCACAATAGCAACCTTCAGGCCTGAAAGTCTCCCCTTCTTCTCCCAGATGGTGAACATATCCAGTAATCCCTGAGTGGGATGCTCGTGAGTTCCATCACCAGCATTAACTATGGAGGCACTTATTGTTCTGGCAAGAATCTGGGGAGCTCCTGCCATGGAATGGCGAATCACCACGAAGTCAGCCTTCATTGCTTCCAAAGTTTTTGCCGTATCGATTAGACTTTCGCCTTTGGCCACACTGGAAGTGGAGGCGGAAATATTCAAAACATCGGCACTTAACCTCTTGGCTGCCAACTCGAATGAAGTTCTGGTCCTTGTCGACGGCTCGTAGAAGAGAAGTACCACTGTCTTACCCCGTAAAGGAGGGACTTTCTTCACTGAGCGGGTAAACAGTTCCTTAAATGGTTTCGCTGTCTCTAAAATTAAGTTTATCTCTTCCCTGTCCAGATATTCCAGACCGAGCAAATCCTTATTCTTTAACCGCATTTATCACTCCTATGTGAATCCGCTCCGAAGGAGTTCGACGCCTCCATCAGAGTTCGGAGTCCTGTCGGACCTGTGCACTCCGATTTATCGGAGCGTTCGCTTCGCTCTCTGTTCCCCGGGGCGCTCACCGTCTCGCGCCCGCACCTTTCCCTCACTTCGTTCGGTCGTCCCGATTTCATCGGGACCGGCGCCCTTCCACAAAGGTTCATCATTTTAACACCACACTGTCCTCTCCATCCTCTTCCTTCAAATTCACGCAGACAAGCTCTTTCTTAGAAGTGGGATAAATTTTCCCCACGAAGTCGGGCTGGATGGGGAGTTCTCTAAGACCCCTATCGATTAAAACTGCTAATTTTATAACTTTGGGGCGGCCGAAATCTATCAGTTCATCGAGGGCAGCCCTTACAGTCCTTCCGGCAAAGAGAACGTCGTCAACAAGCACTACCTTCTTATCGGTAATATCGAAAGGAATTCTCGTCTCCTTAACCAGAGGCTGATGTGCTATCGAATCCACATCGTCGCGGTAGAGAGTGATATCCAGAGCCCCCACGGGCACTTCCTTCTTCTCAATACTCTCTATCTCCCTGGCAATCCGCTTGGCGAGATGGACTCCCCTGGTCTGAATTCCCACAATGACCAGGTCTTCTGTTCCGTAGCTTTTCTCCACAATTTCGTGTGCCATCCTCTTTATCGTCCAGGAAATTTCGTTTGCATCCATTATGGCTTTTTTCTTTCGAGATATCACTAAACCCTCCCTGCTTCTTATTTATCAAAATCTCCAATGAACCTTTAGATTTTTCCGCATCCAAATATACCATAAATAGTCTAAAAAGTCAAACCTTTTAAATAACAGCACTAATTTAAAGACAATTTGTTCATCGCTCAAGGAATTTCTTAACGCCAAAAACCTTAGGGCTCTGCAGGGCGCAAATCAAAACTCCTCCCCCCGATTTCATCGGGGGCCGTCGGACCCCGATTTATCGGGGCTTGCAAGAGGAAGAGTCGCCCTCGTTTTTTGGCTAAAATTCCAATTGCTCTTCACAAACTGTCCTTAAATTGTTGAGATTTTGGGCGGGGGTGGTAGGCCGAGAAAATTTGGTCAGGTATGAAAAGGATTAAGATGGGAAAGGGGCTTTCGCTGGGGAGGGGTAATCTTGTAGGGGAATATCTTTTCGCAAGGAGTTTCCATTAACAGGCGGCAGGGATGTAAAGTAAACTCACCAAACTTATCATTAATTCTATCGATCGCTCCCATCAGAGCTTCTCTCTTTTTATAACTCTCCAGGAGATACAACTGTCCACAATCGGAGATGAGGTTGGATACTTTCACTCCCACAAGCCTCACCGCTCTAGCCAGCCGTCCGATTCTTTTTAAGATTCTCAACGCTACATAGTAAATATCCAGACCATAGTCGATATAATCCGATATAGAGAGGTCGCGACTGAATGTGAAGAAATCGGAGTATCTTAAAACTAAAGTCACTCTCCTGCCTCTATATCCTCCCTTCCTTAAACGCCTTCCCACCTGTTCCGAGAGCCTCAAAAGTACTGTTCTAATCATCTCCATATCCCAGGTATCCCCGGGAAGAGTATAGGAATGTCCCATAGATTTTACTTCCCCTTCCTCAGTATAAGAGATAACTCGACTTCCATCCATTCCCCTTCCCATCTGCTTTAACAGATGTCCAATGATTCCGAAGTGGTGAATGAGAAGGTCTACAGAAGCATTCCCTAACTCCTTTGCAGTCCTTATACCTAATCGGGAAAGATGGAAGGCAGTCTTTTCCCCGATTCCACAGAGCTTCTCCACCGGAAGGTTGGCCAAAATATTCGATACCTCCTCTTCCTCTATCTCTACAAGACCATCTGGCTTTTCCATCTCTGATGCAAGTTTAGCCAGAAGTTTATTGGGAGCAATTCCAATAGAGCAGGTCAAACCTAACTTTTTCCTTAAACGTTCTTTAATCTTGCGGGCAATCTCAATTGGCTTGCCAAATAGAGCCTGGCTTCCCGTAACGTCAATAAATGCTTCATCAATGGAGAAGACCTCTACCTGGTCTGTGAACTCATTAAGAATTTTAATAATCTCCAGGGAAGTGTCTATATACTTTGCCGAGTTTCCCTCCACCAGGATTGCCTGGGGACAGAGTCTCCTTGCCTCACTTAGAGGCATGCCAGTCTTAACTCCGTATTCCCTCGCTTCATAAGAAGCAGTAGCCACCACCGTGCGGGAATGTGGGCTTCCACCCACCAGCACGGGCTTATTCCGAAGGCGGGGATTAGCCTTCTGCTCAATGCTGGCAAAGAAGGCATTCATATCCACATGTATAACGACCCTGTTCACAATTATCCCTCAATGGAGACCTTGCTCAAAAACCAGTTGAGCCTCTTCTGGTTAAAGCATATCTCATATGTATTGACCCCATCGGAGACCGAGAAATAGAGTAGAGTCTCTTCCCCTTTCCTGTCTTGCCACCTAAAGGTTACATCCCTTATGGGGTACTTTCTCCTTTTCCATATGAACCAGCGTGGTTTGATTTTACTACCCTTAAAGATAGCTCCTACCTGGATAGGTTCTTCGATAACTTCGTACATAAATCTACCTCGGAAGAATGTAAGGTGGGTAGTTCTATAGGCAAGCGTCCTTGAAGTTTAAACTTCAGCCTATAACCTTTACAGTTCCATATCCCCGTACCAGTCCAATCACTTTACCCACAATTATGGCATCTTTACTAACAATGGGTGCATAAGCAGGATTGGCTGGCTCCAGACGCACTCCCCGGGGCTCCTTAAAGAAGCGTTTCACTGTGGCTTCTTCTCCAATTAAGGCAACAACAATTTCACCTTCCTCGGCTGAGGGTTGCCTCTGCACAATAGCCAGATCTCCATCCATTATCCCCAGCCCAACCATACTATCCCCTTTTACTCGCAGGGCAAACATGTTTTCCTCGCGAGGAAAGACCCTGGAGAGGTCAAGATAATCTTCTACATCCTCAACTGCTAATTCTAGGCCTCCTGCCTTCACCCGACCCACAATGGGTATCCCTATAGCCCGGGCGAGGACCTCGATTCCTCTAGAAATCTGAGGGTTCAACCTTAAATAGCCCTTCCTGGCAAGAGCCTTGAGATGGACTCTGGGAGAGCCGGTGGAGGAGAAATCGAAATGTTGGGCTATCTCCCGAATTGTAGGTGGAGACCCCACAGTATGCACCCTCTCAAGGATAAAATCTAATACCTGCTTCTGCTTAGGGGTTAAATTTTCAGGCATAATAAACCCTTCCAGTTTCAATTATAGCACACATATGTGTGCCTGTCAAGTACAAAATAAAAAGGGAACAGTCCCCTTTTTCCAGGGGGACAGTCCCCTTTTCTGCCAATCTATCGGTTAATTATTGATATCTATTTTGAATTAATCCTGCACCCTTATTTAATACCTTAAGAAAAGTCTCCACAACTTTAGGATCGAATTGCGTTCCACTATTTTCTCTCAACTCTTCAATTGCTTTCTTTTTAGAATATGCTTTCCTATACGGTCTTTCCGATAACATAGCATCAAAGGCATCAGCTACAGCCATTATCCTTGCTCCTATATCTATTTTCTCATCTCTGTAGTAGCCGGGATAACCTCTCCCGTCATATCTTTCGTGATGCTGCTTGACCATATCGATTACTCCGTTAAGGAAAACAACCAGGGGGGCCAGTATTTCAGCACCTTTAACTGAATGGAGTTTTACTTCCTCCCATTCTTCATCAGTTAATTTATCGGGCTTAAGGAGGATAAAGTCGTGCACTCCGATCTTACCAATATCGTGTAAATGGGAAGCCTGCCTGATAAGCTCTACGCGCTCAGGAGGGAGTTTCATCGCTTCAGCGATAGCTACAGCGTATTTAGCCACCATCTCCGAATGTCTCCTGGTATAATGGTCACGCGCATCGATAGTAGCTGCTAAAGTGGTAATGGTGCGCATATAAAGATTGCTTAAACTCCTGTAAAGCCTGGCATTTTCGATAACTATCGCCACCTGAGCAGCTATCTGCTTGAGCAATCGAAAGTCTTCCTGATTAAAAATTCTTCTCGACTTTTTGTTGTTTACATTGATAACTCCTATAACTTTATCTTTTATAGCCAAAGGAACACTCATTAGAGATTCATTATAATATTTCTCCCCATTTCTCTTAACAAAGCGAGCATCTTTGTCAATATTTTTCACTAAAATTGGCTTATTATGTCTCACTACCCAGCCCGAAATATTGTCTCCCACTTCAAGCTCTGAGTCCTTCAGAATTTTTTGTTCCAATCCCTTAGCACATTTAATTGACAACTTGCCAGTCTTATCATCTATTAACAGGATAGAGCATATTTTTACATTCAGAATGGAACTCATTTTTTCCACGATTACTTTTAGAACATCTTCCATCTTCAACTTATTGGAAATATCTCTTTCTATCCTGTACAGAAAAGATAGCGCCTTCGTCCTCTGCCTTACTTTTCTAGATAACTCTTTCTTGAGTTCTATCAGTCTACCGTTCGCTTTTACCAATCGGGAAGACTTCCCTTCGAACTTTTCTCCCAGGTTTCTTATTATTTCTATTGAAGCGTTCTTCCCCAAAACTAACTCCTTATGATAATTTTTTTCTATAAAGAATTATCCCGCCGGAAAAATAAAAAGCCGAATTACCAGACTTTATAATATTCGATAATTCGGCTATAATCTATTTCTTGAACTCATGGTTCCTCCCCTGGCAGAACCAGACAGAAGTCAACCTTTGTTCCCCGGCACACTATCCTCCTCTTCTGCTTCTTCTAAAAAAAGCTTATATCCAAAATATAACATTCGTGTAAAAAAGTTGTAAATTTTTTGTAAATTTTTTCCTGAACAACAGCCCTTAGAAATTAACAAAAAATTAACAT
>WVXT01000070.1:3742-4532 GCA_011773355.1 bacterium | reverse complement strand
AACATATGGCTTAAGGGGGATAAGCTTGGTTTTTTTGTTGAAAAATGGGAGGGAATAAAATGAAAAAAGAGAGATTATTGACGGTACTATTATTCTGTTTGGTATTTGGAAGTAGCGTAGTGTTGGCAGAAGCAGTAACAGGAGTAGCTATTGTAAACCAGGCAACAGGAGTGAGACAATTAGGTATGGGAGAAGTAGCCACAGGTCTATCAGATGATGCAGCAGCAATGCATTATAATCCAGCAGGTATTGCCACAGTAAGAAAGATAGAACTTAATGCAATGTATCATCAAAACATTATTGATACGCGGAATGAAGCGATAAACTTCACTTTTCCATTAAAGAAAGGACTATTGTTAGGGAATGAGGCAGGTATAGGCATAGGAGTACTTGCCTATCAGGGAGGGGATATAGAGGTAATCATATTAACTGAAGATGAATCCTCAGTAAAGTCAAGAGAAGTATTAAAAGCAGAGGGCGACTACCAGATAGGCTTAAGTTATAGTGAAGAGATAGCGAAGTTTTCAGGTAATACCTATGCAGGAGTGATGGTAAAATGGATTCAGTCAACATTAGTGGAGAAATACAGANNACAGGGATGAAGTTTATAAAAGTAGCAGACAGTCTGCCATTTACCATAAGAGTAGGAGGGAGTTATGAGAGAAGGATAGGCAAGATAGTAAAGATGATAATGGGTGTAGATGGAATAAAGGTAAAGAACGATGATATGAGATACAACTTAGGAGGGGAATGCTGGATAGCGGATATGGTGGGGATAAGAGCAGGGTAT
>WVXT01000070.1:0-3720 GCA_011773355.1 bacterium | reverse complement strand
GGTATAAACGGGTGCAGTTGGATTATGGGTATAAGATGACGGATGTATTCAGCAATACCCATCAGGCAGCAATCACATTACGGATGGGTTCTGCCAAAATAAGTAAAGCAGCAAAAATTAGAAAGATGAAGAAACATTATATGCGAGCAGCGAGATATTATAAGAAAAGGATGTATAAAGAAGCGATAAGTGAGTGGGAGAAAGTATTAAAGATAGACCCCAATCATAAACAATCAAAAGAATTAATAGAGAAAGCAAAGAAGAAGATGGAACAGACAGCAAAGAAACGATAAAAGGAGAAAGATGAAAACAAAATTACACATAGTTATTATCGTAGCCTTAAGCCTGGTGTGGCTGATATTGTCTGCAGATGCGGCAGCAAAAGATTGGTTTGTACGGCCAGCTGGAGGAAACTACGGAACTGAAGATGGGACATCTTATGAAAATGCCTGGGATGGGTTAAAAAGTGTAGTGTGGGGACCAGGTGGAATTGAGGCAGGTGATACTCTTTATATTTGCGGTACTTTTAGCCAAAACAGTGAAGCGCTTGTAGAATTGCTGGGAGTTAGGGCTGACGGAACGGCCGGACAGCCTATTACAATTAGAGGTGACTACCCCGGAGACCCAGGATTTTTAATCGGGGCATACAATGTAACGACAGGTTGGACTGACAATGGAGATGGCACATATTGGCGAACTGACACATCGGTGGTCTGTGCCGGAGCGGTAGAGGGTACGCTAGACGGCACGGAGGAACTTCTTGCCAAAAAGTGGTCGCAGGCGCAAGTAGCTGCTACCGATGGTTCCTTTTGGCTTGATACCGACAACGATAAGCTGTGGTACAATCCCCACGGAGATACCACAAAAACCTTTTGGGGCTGGTGGTATGGGCCCATTCGCAATTATGGTCGGGATTACATAACGTATGAATCGCTGACAGTCTGGTTTGGCTTTACAATCGCCAATATCATGCTGGAGCATGTATCAGACGCTTCTGGCGCTTCTCATGTTACAGTAAACAACTGCTCTTTCAAGTATGCAGCTTCTTACTGTATAGGTTGGGGAGCCCGTTCTGACAATATCACGATAACCAATAATACGTTTGAGTGGTTTCCCACAGCTCTGGCTTGCAGTGGGGGTTGTTACGACGTTGTTATTCGTGGTAATAGATTCAACTCTGGTGGCTTTTATTCTAGGTCAGCGGACAACGGGGCTATGCAATTACAAGTGCATGGAAATTTTACTATTGAAGATAATTATATTGAAAAAGCCCTTGGGTGGGGCATCCACCTTTACAAGGAGAAAAGCGGTATAGTCAAGAGTTGTCTTATCCGAAACAACTATATCCAAAATGTAATTGAGAATCATGAGTATGGTACTCCTTATGGAATATATATTTCAGGAAACAATAACCTTGATTATGCAAATCGTTGGGCAGGATTAGTTATTTCAAACAACATTATTACTAATCTAACTAGCACGCTTTATGAGAAGGGGGGGGTTGGCATCAGGCCAAAGGTTGGTGTATCTTTAGATGACCCTAATAATCGTATGAAAGTTATCAACAATGTTATATCACAATGCGATTATAATATCTATGTTTTTAATGGTTTTACTGGAGGCACAGGTGCTGGTGTAATCTTAAGAAACAATATAAGTTATAATCCAAACCCTGGGGGGCATCATATTTATGTTGGAACAGAGCCGACAAATGTTTTGATGAGCAATAATTTATGGTATCCTGATACCAGTAATGGAAATAATCTTTTTGAGTTTTGGCCTTCAGGAGTTGCAGATAATCACTCAGATTTTGTTGCAGATGCTGTTGCTTATGGTGCAGATGTTGGAATTGGCGACATTGTTGCTGACCCAAGGTTTGTCTCGCCAGCCCCACAAGTGCCAGCAGATTTTAAGCTTCTGCTTGGTTCACCTGCAATTGATAATGGGATGGATGTTGGCTTAACCCAGGATTATGATGGTAATATCATTCCACAGGATGGAGACGGAAATGGAAGCGCAGAGCCTGACATCGGTGCATATGAGTATGTGCCGGCAGGGGGTCCTGTAAACCAGCCCCCAGATATACAAGCCATACCTGATAACTTAAATAAAAAAGAAGGTGAAACCATACAAGCTTCTGAAATAGAACTTGCTACAGACCCTGATGGAGATAGCTTAACCTATACATATTCAGGCTGGTTTAGCTCATTACCATATACAACTACATACAATGATGTAGGCACCCATACCTTACATTTAGATGTAACAGATGGCATCGATACAATAGGAAAAGATATTACTGTTACTGTAACTTCCTTGTCAGCAAATGTATGGTTTGTGCGACCAAGAACTGGTGAATATGGAGTAGAGGATGGAACGAGCTATGAAACAGGTTGGGATGGTGTTAATAGTATTATATGGGGAGAAGGGGGTGTTGATGTTGGTGATACTCTTTATGTCTGCGGTACTTTTGACAGGGACGGTGAAGCAAACCCGAGTGCATTAATAGATATTAAGGCGTCCGGTGTCGAAGGCCACCCAATTACAATTCGTGGTGACTATCCTGGTGATCCTGGATTTCTTGTAGCTGCAAAAAAGTGTTCCTCTTGGACGGATAATGGAGACGGGACTTATCAAGCACCTTGGCCAAGGCTTGGTTATGAAGCTTGGGAAGGAACACCTGGAGTAGATGATCGTGCTTTGAAACCAGTAAATGGTTCAGCTGAAGTTGCTGCAACAGATGGTTCTCATTGGTGGAATTCAGTTAATAAAACTATGTGGTATAATCCGCATGGGAATCCATCAAGTCCGAGAACTCTGTATTCAAACTGGTATTGGGCTGTTGATGGAAATGGTCATAGCTATATCACACTTTATAAGCTTTCATGTTACGGAGGTCAAAATGACAGAGGAGTAATACAATTTGATAGGATTGGCGACCCTATTACTTCTTCTTATTTCACAGTAGATAGTTGTAGAGTAAAATATGCTGCTGTTGATGGTATTCGAAATGGATTACCAGGCCATCATTATTATATAGTAAATAATACAATAACAGATTTTACAGTTGGAATTTACATTGTACATTACGGCGGTAGTCCAGATAATGTAACTATTTCTAATAATTATTTGGATTGTGGTGCTCCTGGTTATTATTCTTATTGGGCAGGATTTCGTGGGATGAGTGATAGGGGGGCAATTGCTATGCAGCCAGGCGATGACTATAAGATAACTGATAACCACATTGCCCGAGCAGTAGATTACGGGATATTCGCTTTTCGTTTTTCGAGTAGTTCAATGAAAAATATGCATATTTTGCGAAATAGAATTGATGAGGTTTCTGATCCTTTTGATGAATATTATAGTTTTGGTATTGGTATGGGCGGGGGAAACGATCCTGGAGCAGGAGATAATACAAGCGGTATGGTAATTGCTCATAATATAGTTAAAAATTGTAAGCGCAATTCTTACGATAAAAACTATGGCATAGGATTACGACTTTCTACAGGCAAACATACTGACCCTACAACTCGCCCGCTGGTTTATGGCAACGTCGTTACAAAATGTGATACTAATTACCGTCTCAACAAGACGTCAACTCCAACAGATGAATCTCGTTGTGAGTATATTTTTCACAATAATGTCTCTTATTTTCCTAATTATGCCCATTTAAGGATTGACTATGCAATTTCGCATGACTTAGATATGGGTCATAATATA
>WVXT01000013.1:1069-1244 GCA_011773355.1 bacterium | reverse complement strand
GTTATGATAGCTACTTTATTCCCTAATACCGGTGACATATTTTCCTCCTTTTCGGTTAGAGTTTACCCCAATCTGCGATGCCTTTTTCCAAGAGACCCACCACAGATTGAGTTTCCTTGCGGCTTCTCAATCCTAAACCTGACACCTTATTTTCCGACATATTTTTAGCTGCATT
>WVXT01000013.1:0-931 GCA_011773355.1 bacterium | reverse complement strand
GAGTGCGCAGAGGGAAAAGGTACCTTGGTCATTGACGAAGAAATCGGAATTAATTCTTCTATATGCTATTAAAAGATTCGACGACGAAGCCGTGAGTTATTAACCTTTTAAGGTGGAGATGATTCTGACTTCCTGAGCGGTTAAGCTAAAAACTACGAGTCATGACTCTGGACTGGGTTAATCCCCTGGCTAAAAAAAGGATTACGAGAATAAAGATGATAGTGCTCTACAGCCATCTTTGTTTATAAGCCCAACCACCCTTTTCTCCTCTACTACATCGTGCTGGGTAAGAACAGTGCGATTTGCGGGAAAATTGCCAGGATAATTATACAAATAATTGCCGCCACAAGGAATGGTATCGCACCTCGGAATATAGTAGAAAGCGGGATACCAGTCACTCCACTGAGGATAAAGGCATCCATCCCCACTGGTGGGGTAACCAGTCCCATTTCTATCAGTATTACCACCATTACTCCATACCATATCGGGTCAAACCCTATGGTTAAAACAACGGGGTAGAGAACGGGGATAGTGAGTATGACAGCAGAAACAATGTCCAGGAACATACCCAGAATGATGTACAGGATGGCTATAGCGGCGAAAATGGCCATGGGAGGCACGGGTAGAGTTGGCAACAGTCGCACCCAGCAGAAGGGTAAGTTTGCTTACGGCAAGAAACTTCATCAAGATATAAGCCCCGATGATAAGGAGCATGATAAAAGCCGTGGTCTGCCCAGCTTCTAGAAGAGCTTCAAGAAACTTTCTGAAATTGAGCCGCCCCATGGCAATACTGATAATGATAGCCCCAAAAGCGCCAATTGCCCCCGCCTCGGTGGGGGTAAAAATGCCCCTGTAGATGCCCCCCAATACCACGAGAAATAGAAGCACCGTAGGCCAGGTGTATTTCAGCGATAAAATCTTATCCGTAAAG
>WVXT01000007.1:1103-1454 GCA_011773355.1 bacterium | reverse complement strand
AGCGTTTGCGCCAGCCGCCATATTCCCGAAATCGTAAGATGTGGGAGCCACTGCCACTGATAGCTTCTGAATCTTCACTGTTACCGTGATGTCTGCAGTATCAGCAGCATAAGCTTGAGATGCCAATCCCACCAGACCTAAAACTAAAAGTACTGTTAATACATACCTCATCTAAATCACCCCCTTTCTTTTTTTGGTGTTTGGAATCTTCTTTACCGTTTCGTTATGCAAATTGAAGCTTGCGACTACTGTCGCATTGACCATATTCATTTTGTCATTACATAGATTCGTGAATTGACAGCGACTCTAATCTTTCCTGTCAGTTGTTTTACCCTGACCAGAAACATCAAG
>WVXT01000007.1:0-1061 GCA_011773355.1 bacterium | reverse complement strand
TTCAGAACTTCTCGGTGGCACTTTAATGGTCATATTATCGAAGGCAAGATGTTTTGGGTCCGGCGTCTCTTCAAATCCTCTGCGCACAGGGGAATCCCCTTCCTTCAGTGTAATACTCTCTATCTGATATCGACATTCCACTTTGTTGGGGTTATGGACTGTGAGACATTTCCCAAATTGCTCCCAAACATTTACTCTTTTACCCAGTGGAACATCTACCAGGAAAAGATCATCGGGCAGTACTTGAAATACGCCCACTTCGTCACCTCTTCTCCTCACACCTTCTTTCTCCGCAACAGTGAATAGCAGCCGGCTAGCTAATCCCACGGAAATCTGCAGTGGTTTTTCAGGTCTGGGAACGGTGTAAGAATGGAAATAGACCTGAAACTGCTTGCCCCTTAATTTTTTATCTCTGGGAATGTTAATAAAGACATCCGTCTCGGCCATTCCACCAGGAGTGACAGTAAAAGTGCTCCGTTCAAATGTAATCCAGAAGGGACTGGGAATTGACTCAAAACCTTCTTTAAGATCTCCCTTACCGGGTAGCATCACTTCTACCTTAATGTCCATCTCATAGGGGCTGTCGTTTTTCACTCTCAAAGGAAGGTTAATCAACTCCTTGGTGCTGTAGGTCTCACCAATTTCAAGATTTTCGATGAAGATGTCACCGAACGAAGTGGAAAGTCCACCAGCTTTAACATTCTCCGGAAAAACCAGCCCTAACAACAAAGACAAGATTAGAATCGACTTTTTCATGTCTACACCTCCTGATAACTTTTGGATTAATAATTTCTCCTTCACTTTTCCATCTCCTGCCACACCTGGAGTAGCCTCTGTTCAGCTTCCTTGAAATTGGGGTCTACTCTCAAAGTCTTCTGCCAGTATCGTATTGCTTGAGAATAGTCTCCCTCTTGAGCGTAAAGATTGCCAAGATTGTAGTAACCGAGAGCAACCGCGGGACGCAGTTCAATAATCTTTTCGTAAAGTTCAATTGCTTTTTTTACCTCTCCCTGTCGATAAATGACAGCAGCGAGATTTGAGTAGGCTTCAATAAAATAAGC
>WVXT01000015.1:871-1108 GCA_011773355.1 bacterium | reverse complement strand
CTTTCAATTCATGATATGAATGGGCATTCAGCATTAACTCCAGCTTCTGAATCCCCTGGCTGATGGATTTAAAGCGTCTGGCTTTTGATGCCTGGTATTTGAGAGACCTCATTTGTCTTTGTATTTCGCCCAGGATGTCTTCTACCCGTTGGAGATTGCCTTTTGTAAGTTCTATCTTTCTCTGTGATTCCTCCACCTTTTTTCTGTATTTGGTGATTCCAGCCGCCTCCTCCAACA
>WVXT01000015.1:261-785 GCA_011773355.1 bacterium | reverse complement strand
AGA
Organism: bacterium; assembly: GCA_011773355.1. Classification (GTDB taxonomy): domain Bacteria; phylum UBA6262; class WVXT01; order WVXT01; family WVXT01; genus WVXT01. The sequence goes on along the minus strand of WVXT01000015.1, from coordinate 782 downwards.
GTAAGCCTTGTTACCCAGACCCGTGTCCATGAAGATTTCCTGGATATCCTTGAGTCTGCACGGGACGTCGTTTATGAGGTATTCGCTCTCCCCTGATCGGTAGAGTCGTCTCGTAATTGATAACTCGCTTAGACTGGAATATTCTTGCGAGAAGTAGCCATTGCCATTCTCGAAGATGACAGAAACTTCTGCCATGCCAAAGGGTTTATAGTCGCCTGAGCCGTTGCATATAACGTCCTCCATATTGCGGCNNCTCCATATTGCGGCCCCTGAGCTGCTTGGCACTCTGCTCACCCATAGCCCATCTAACAGCATCCACAATATTGCTCTTGCCACACCCGTTCGGCCCCACGATGGCACTTATCCCCATGGGAAAAGAGATCTCAATCCTGTCCATGAAGGATTTGAAACCCGTTATGGAAATTTGCCTAATCTTCATGCGAACCTCCCATGTCACACCATTCGTCACATCAGAAACAGAAGTGCTTCAGATTTCTACCAGATTTTCAAGGCTTTGTAAA
>WVXT01000015.1:0-239 GCA_011773355.1 bacterium | reverse complement strand
GATTATTAGCAATCAATATATGGTATCTTCTTTAACCATATCGCAAAAAAATTATTGACAGGATTTAGGCTATTTATTTAAAATAGACTACTTTATTAACTAAATTAAAATAAAATATGCAAATTTATAATCAGCGCACTAAAAATATTTCCTTTTTGCTCACATTTCTCCTCGTCTTCATCCTGCCCTTCCATATCTCTCTGGCCCAGGAAAAAGACGAGGAAGAGACATACTCCATT
>WVXT01000063.1:1000-1276 GCA_011773355.1 bacterium | reverse complement strand
TTTTAATCCGATTCCAACGGTAAATGATTGCAAATGATTAATTCCTCCCCTCAAATCTATTCTTTTCAAAGAAGAGGATGTAGACCTCTCCCAGGGAGAGACTTCAAACCCGGTGCAGAAATATACTTTCTCGTTAACCAGTTTATTGAAATCCGCAGTCAGAGTGAGGCGGTTATGGTATGTGTTAAATGCCACACCAGCTTTCACATTTGTATCATACACATTAGGTTCATCTATTAGAGTGACCTTTGGCCGCAGAACATTTTGCACTACCAA
>WVXT01000063.1:287-931 GCA_011773355.1 bacterium | reverse complement strand
CTATTTGCATAAGAAATGATTATGGTATTATTGAATATTGACTCATTCCTGCCCAGAATATTTCCATCCTTATCAACCTCTTCATATCCTCCGGAATAGAGGAAAACGTCGGAAATAGCCAATTTTCCCAGCCGTCCCAGTGGATTCACATAAGAAAAGAAGTTGTAACTAGTCTGTTCAAAGAAGGGAGCATACATAGAAAGGAACTGATATTCATCAATCTGCGTTAAGCCCGCAGGATTCCAATAAGGAGCGCTAGCCTCGTCCGCCAGACCCACATACGCACCTCCCATGGCTAAAGACCTCGCTCCCGCCCCATACTGCAAATAGTCATTGGCCATTCCGTAGTAATTCTCTGCCCTGACAAATTGCCACTGCAATCCAAGAATTAATAAGCAAACAGGAACTATCCTGAAAATATTCTTTTCTCTCACCTTCTCCTACTTTCTATTTAGCGACAGCAATCTTCCTTAGCACATACTTATTCTCTTGCTCAATCCAGAGGCGACAGATATATCCTCCATTACCTACGACTTCTCCAGAAAGGTTTCTTCCATCCCAGGCAATGACATTATTCTCTTCCCTGCCACCGTTTTCTCCCGCTTCATAACTTTTGCGCCAGACTTCTTGACCGAGGAGATCGT
>WVXT01000063.1:0-179 GCA_011773355.1 bacterium | reverse complement strand
CTCGCCAGAGTCTTCACAAGGGGAACCTGGCTGTAAGTGAAAATCGCCGGCATCACCACTTACAGGATTTACAAATTTTGGGTTCAGGGAAATAGAATGCAGGCCCCTTTTGTCTTCCTTCTGATATTCAGAAACAGATTTCCATTCCCCTCCATAGCGCACACACATCGAATTATCAC
>WVXT01000017.1:817-1065 GCA_011773355.1 bacterium | reverse complement strand
AGACATAATCGTGGCCGGAGGGGGTATGATCGGGTGTGAAACTGCCATGTATTTAGCAGAAAAAGAGAAGAAAAAAGTAACGATAATCGAGAAGCTCACGGATATTGGAAGAGATATCGATCCTATATTTAATAAAATCGGGTTAATGAAAAGATTAACAGAAGACGGAATAACAATTCTAACGGGATACGAAGTTGAAGAAGTTTTAGAAGGCTCTACTAGAATTAGTTATGATGGGAAGAAAGAAA
>WVXT01000017.1:0-681 GCA_011773355.1 bacterium | reverse complement strand
ACCAAGAAAGCTACCCGATGCTATTCATGAGGGATTTTGTACTGGTCTGAGAATCTAAAAAAGAGGTGAGTCGTACAGTGAAAATGAAATTACCGAAAAGTGTGGTTGTGGGCGAATGTGTTGTTCGAGAAGGGGCACAGCATGAGGAGCACTTTATCCCTACGCAAGCTAAGATTTGGTTGATCGAGAGGATGATCAAGGCGGGCTTTAAAAAGGTGGAGGTAACGAACTTCGCCAACCCTAAATATGTCCCTCAATTTCGAGATTCTGAAGAAGTTCTAAAGGGCATTCAGCCACTGAAAGAAGGGGTAACCTACTCTACGGTTACTGTAACCGGAAGTGCTATTGATAGGGCAATTAAAGCCAGTGAAGCAGGTTATGGTCCTAACGAGGTAACCAATATGTGGTCTACCAGTGAAAGCCACAGCCTTAGGAATAGTGGGATGGACCACGGAAAATTATTTGAAGTAACGCCAGGTTGGATAAAGAGGGCTCACCAGGCTGGTATGAAATTCTGCGGGTGCATAGGCACTACCTTCGGCTGCCCGATTGAAGGCCCTATCCCTATGGAAAGAGGCATTGAATTCGCTCAGAGATTTTTGGATATGGGGGTAGACTCTTTGATGTTCGGGGATACAACTGGTGAAGCAACGCCCGATAGAGTTTATGAATTCTACTGGC
>WVXT01000025.1:887-1031 GCA_011773355.1 bacterium | reverse complement strand
TTTTCCTCCTCCTACGTCTTAAGAACGGGAGAAAGAGAAGGATCGGTATTGGAATAAGCAGCGTTTGATCATATTCACCTTCAAATGCAATATGTACCTTCACGCTCCGCTTGCTTGCGATAATACTATCTAATTGCCGTAATG
>WVXT01000025.1:454-723 GCA_011773355.1 bacterium | reverse complement strand
ACAAGGCCGAGTGATTCAACCGAAATACCGCGGCTTTCTATGTACTCTATCGTGATAGGGCAGACATCTTTTGCTCTCTTTTCTCCGAGGCTAGTATTTTCTTGAGACACATTCCCGGGCATTATTGCATCAGGTCCTTGTTCTTTGGGACCTTCTGGCGAGGTCGTCCCTTTCATAGTTATTGATTGCACTTTTAAACCTTTCGGTATAATGGAGTGGCCAACTTGATAGACTCGCTTACTCCATTCTAAACCAACAAGATCATCCGC
>WVXT01000025.1:0-279 GCA_011773355.1 bacterium | reverse complement strand
ATATCTACTTCTTTTTCTTCTTCTATAGTACGGGAGCCTTCAAGCTGTATAGGTGCAAGCACCCCCCATGGAGAAAATTCTACTTCTTCCGTTTCAGGATTTCTTTCAAGAAAGGTATGAGAAATTCTCGGCCAATTTAAACTCCAGTCAAATTTTCTCGATTCATCCAAACTAAGAGGAACATTTTCACTGGGGATTACTGGTGCAACGGCAGGAGGAGGAGTTGGAGGTGCTGCATTAACTTTTTTGCCAGATAGATTAATGATAAGCCAAAGCGCT
>WVXT01000037.1:2756-2956 GCA_011773355.1 bacterium | reverse complement strand
TGATGGCGGTTCAGATTCTGTTCACGATACAGCAACTGACTGGCCAAATCCCAATTATAGTGACCCTAATATGAACGAGGAGTGGTGGGGGATTATGTCAGTTGCTCCCGGCACTTATCACAAAACGCAACGGCAAGCATGGTATACTCTGCAAGCCTGGTGGAAGACCACTCCTTCATTGACTGTGACTTTGAAGAAGG
>WVXT01000037.1:0-2585 GCA_011773355.1 bacterium | reverse complement strand
CAACCCTGCAGGTCTGTTAGCTACTGACGATCACACAGGTCGCATTCCTCTCTGCTGGAAGATTACAGATGAGGTATGGACTGCCAGTAGTCCGCCTCCCAGCCAGGGAGGCCCTGGCCCCGGTCCACAAGACCCGGTAGAAGTTCCTGATCCTATGATTCCCAATGCTTACTACTTTGAGAATAATTATCTCTGGATGAAGGATAGGGGTACACCGGATGACCCGGAAACTCCTAAGAGTTTAATCGATGAAACTTTTATAGATGGCGAATATTATGTTACGGTCTGGGACCAGGACGGCATCCAATGGGGCGGAGACCCTGCCGAGCACGGCGGGGGTATGTCATCGCCAAACTATATTTACATCGGCGGGAAATTTATTGATGCTACAACGCCACGAACATACAAGACTAACAAGATGAGTCTGGAAATGTATTTCCCATAATTTATCTCCTCTCCCCTATGGGATAGGCAAAGGGTGAAGGGGACTTGGAGTGCCGACTTGTCGCGACCAAGTAAAGGATGAAAAAATGTGGAAGCATATCAGGAAATTTCAAATAACGACAGTATGGGCTTTAACCATTACCCTTTGTCTATTATCTGTTAATTCTCTACTTGCTGGGATTACGGTTGAGCCTGTTCGGCAGGAGATAAAAGTTTCTCCAGGAGAAAATGCCCAGGGAAGTTATTTTGTGTATAATGTCGGTAAAGAGGCAACTCATGTTACTGTAGCACCACGGGACTGGTTCGTGTTAAAAGAGAATAGAGGCATGAGTGCTGATTCCTGGCTGAGGATTATGCCCCGGGAACTTGACCTTGAACCAGGTGAAAGGAAAGAAGTAAAGTATGAAGTGGCTGTTCCCACAAAAGCTATTGGTGAATTGGTGGCGATGATATCCTTCGTTCCCCGCGCGGAAGAGGAATCAATGATAAATGTTGTGTTCAGCGTCTCCTTGTACGTTATGATTGAAGGGACGGAGATTTTGAAGGGAGAGATTAGTAAGGTGGATATCAGGAAATGGGAAAGAGAAGGGTCATCNNAAAGCGAAGGGTCATCTGAATTGAGGTTTGGAGTTGTGGTTGAGAATCTAGGGAATGTACATCTCCGGCCAAAAGGAAAGATAGTAATTGAGGACAGAAAAGGCAAAGAAATCAAGGAATTGGAGTTAACTTATGGCTGGCCAGTCTATCCGGGCAAGAATCGCGCTTACTTTGGAGACTGGAAAGGAGCAAGCCTTAAGAGTGGTAAGTATAAAGCCATAGCGACTGTTGATTACGGAGACATCGGGAACATATTGAATAAAACATTTTCATTTGAAGTGGATAAAAAGGGTAATATCGAAATGGATAACAAGTAATGCTTTCGCTTTGCACTCCAAGCCTTTGTTAGGAGTGTCCCGACAATTCGGGACCAAAAGGATAGAAAATGGCAAGGGAAAGGCATAGATTAATCAAAATATTGGTTTCGATTTTATTTGCAGGGATTCTTACGTCCTTTTTGCCCTTTTCCGCGGTAGGCGATTTCAAGTCTCTAGATAAGAAGACATTTATTGCCTCGGTTACTTTAAGACCTCCCCAGGATTATGTTGAAAAGAAGATAGGTCCTCCTGGAGGCTCTCTATACCTATCTGATGGAACCGGGATAGTAATTCCTAAGGGAGCATTGACCAAGTGGGTTTCTGTATTCATAAAAAAGATAAAGGACCTACGAAGCCTTCCTTTGGGAAATAGAGCCGCTATGCCTGTAAAGCCCATTTCGGCATACGAGTTTGGCACCAACGATTTGGATGGTAAAAATATTAATAGTCTTATGTTTAACAAGGCTTCAACTATTATCCTGGCCTACGGGGATGGAGAGGGANNTTTTCTGGCGAGACCTTCTCGATTGGAGGTTGAGCGGAGGTGAGGTGGATAAAAAGAAGAACATAGTAACTGCAAAAAATGTGATGCATCTCTCTAAGTTTGCGCTCTTCCCCATAAGATTTGGGCTTTCTGCGGATGCTTATAGACCGGTGAGAAAGATTATTACTCCAGCATTTAAAGATGGTATTAACGATCAGGTTGAATTCGAGAATTTAGATGGTAAGCAGTTTACCGTTAGAATTTACGACATCACAGGTAAAAGAATAAGGATTCTGCGTAACAATCCCGTCTGGGATGGTACTGACGATGATGGAGACATTGTGGAGAGTGGGGTATATATTTATCAATTGAAGGTTGAAGGCAAGGTGATTAGTGGAGTGATNNGAAAGAAAATGGTGCAGAAATACAACGATGAGAAGAGAGAATTTGTCCGTTTTAATGTAGGCGTTCCGATAGGTTGCAGGGTGGATAACGAACAGACTATTAAGACAAAGACGAGAGATATAAGCAGTCAGGGCTTATCATTTAAGTGGAAGGGTTCCCTTCCTGGTTTATTGCCCGGAGCGTTTCTGAGGCTGGAGATAAATGAAAAATCTATCCCCCAACCATTAGAAACTCTGGCAAGAGTAGTTTGGATTAAGAAGGGCAAGAGTTTTAAGAATTCTCTGGGGTTATGTTTTGTTGAGGAGGGGAAAAGCAAAATCCCAAGAGTTATATCTTAT
>WVXT01000038.1:1193-1429 GCA_011773355.1 bacterium | reverse complement strand
GGCGTCAAGAAATTCCTTGGTTACAAGCAGACTATTTTTCGAGTCCTGACCGAGCGACTCCGATAACTATCCCAACCTCTTAACATCCCGAGGATGAAGGGATAGTTACAGGAGCTTCAAATCCGTCAGGTTTTGCCCCAGCGCTGGCGGATTTAGAGCGAGGTTTTGCTGACCGAGCGACTCCGATAACTATCCCTTCATCACTTTTTTTCTATCAACTTTGCTGCTATTTTTAT
>WVXT01000038.1:846-1121 GCA_011773355.1 bacterium | reverse complement strand
TAAAGTAACGTTAACGCTTTTGGTGTAAGATAGAAGTTTTACGGGAACCTGCCCCTGGTCGTGATACATTACTACAGCGAAGTCGTACCTGCCCCCAGCAGTATCATAAATTCCTTTATCGCCGGGAAGTGGACCGCTAATGGTTATCTTTTCTTTTCTCGCCTGTTCTATAGCCGGAATAATCGTCTCCATCTCTTCCTTTCCCAGAACTCCCCATTCACCGGCATGGGGGTTTAAGGCACAAACCGCTACTCTGGGTGAATCTATTCCAAAAG
>WVXT01000038.1:0-810 GCA_011773355.1 bacterium | reverse complement strand
TCCATAGATTTCTTACACAGGGGAGCAGTAACCATTCCTTTAGCCCCACCGCTCTGGACTATCTCAACTCCCTTCTTAATATATTCGAACGTTGCTTTACCACACATAGGGTCGACTCTCCCTGGCTTTAGTCTATCCATGTCTATATTACCTAAATCGAAAAGGTCAATAACCCCATAATTGAATTTTGCTTTCCTAATATCTTTAATTGGATTGAGCCTCAGTTCTCCTTTCGACCACGCACCTTTTGAAGACTCCAAAATCGACGCTAAAACTTTCGCATCACCAACTACTATCGGTTGGCAAATTTTATATATATCAGGCATACTCAAGGCCTTGACAATAACCTCAGGCCCTACTCCCGCACAATCGCCCATAGTTATAACAATCTTAGGGGCCATCATTCACTCCGTTTTAGCAGCAAAGCGCAACCTTTGCTTCCCATTTATAAATNNGCGAGGCAATCGCCCCGCAGTTAAATTAATCACGGGTTAGATAAATCGAACTCTTAAATTCCTTTAACTTCTTTCACTACATTTTTGCAGGCTTCGTAGAAAATTCCCACGTCTACTGAAAAAGAGATATACTGAACTCCCTGAGCAATCCATTTCTTTGCAGCTTTAACGTCATCAACAAATGTTCCCACGGCAAGTCCAGCTTTTTTGGAGATACTGACTACTTCTCTCATTTTCTCCACGACTTTAGGGTCTTCCACCTGGCCGGGTATATTGAGTGATTGAGAAAGGTCATAAGGTCCAACGAATATAACGTCCAGACCCTCAACCGACAAAATCTCTTCCAGGTTACTTA
>WVXT01000054.1:1399-1628 GCA_011773355.1 bacterium | reverse complement strand
TTTGGAGCTATTGAGAAAGAGGAAATTGTGGATGGGGTCACCGGCCAAAAGAGTTGGGTGGCTAAAGTCGCCTTAAGTCTATGTAATGGTTGCGGGGCTTGCAATACTGCTTGCCGGGCCGGAGCCATAGATTTGGACGGTTTCACCGAAGAACAAATATTTACTCAGATAGAGAGTTTGGTAGCTGATAAGGGAGATGAAAATGAATGATAATTCATCTGAGAAGGAT
>WVXT01000054.1:1026-1312 GCA_011773355.1 bacterium | reverse complement strand
TGTAAGTGGTGTAGTTACGCGGGGGCAGATTTAGCGGGAGGAAGTCGGAAAAAGTATCCGGCTAATGTGAGAATTATTCGCACGCCTTGTTCGGCTAGAATAAACCCTTTGTTTATTTGGAAGTGCTTGGAAGAGGGGATAGACGGAGTTTTAGTGTCTGGCTGTCATCCCGGCGAATGTCACTATACTGAGGGTAACTACCACACGCGTCGCACCTTTGCTGTTTTTCGAAAATTACTGGAATATATAGGTATTGATTCGAAGAGATTTCATATGAGCTGGGTAT
>WVXT01000054.1:697-911 GCA_011773355.1 bacterium | reverse complement strand
TGGCTACCAGAAATCAAATAATGACTCTTTTACCACTCCTTGCTTTATTGAGAATGAAGATGGAGCAAGTCGTTTGATCTGGAATCAGCACTGTCTCTATAATCTTTCCTTTTACCTTAAGGAGATTAAAAAAAGTGTGGGAATAGTAGCTAAAGGCTGTGATGTAAAGTCTATTGTAGCTCTTATGCAGGAGAATCAGGTTGACCGGGACCAG
>WVXT01000054.1:390-564 GCA_011773355.1 bacterium | reverse complement strand
CCCTTATGTTATTGTTCGGAGTGCATCACCGAAAAAACCATGCCCCAATGGATTGTTTCTTCTCCTTCTTTAAAAGGTAACACCTTCTGGAACGTTATAAGAGCTTTTCATCTGGCCGGAAGGTGCATTGATTGTGGAGAATGTGAGCGGGTTTGCCCGGTAAATATCCCCCTA
>WVXT01000054.1:0-268 GCA_011773355.1 bacterium | reverse complement strand
ATCCCGAGAAGTTTGTTCGATAGATTCTTACCGAGGTAGAATTATGAAGCGATTACTCAAAAAAGAGGAACTGAAGAAAATGGTGCTAGAGCTAGCGAAAAATTATGATGTTATCGCTCCGGTGGATAAGGAAGAGCTCATTCTCTTTCAGCCGATAACAAAAGTAGAGCAAATTCTATGGGATTACTCTAATTCGCTCAAACCGATAAAGGAATTATTTCTCCCTCCCCGGGAAGTATTGTTTCGGTTTAGAGGGGGAAAAGTACAA
>WVXT01000034.1:934-1092 GCA_011773355.1 bacterium | reverse complement strand
AAGAGGATCTGGCTTTGATTTACTCCGATGAATATGGTGATTTGGTGGATATGGTTACTAAGGCACGGGAAAAAATTAAAGGAAAATATCCTGATTTGCAAAGACGCAAGCAAATCTGGGAAGAAATTATAGAAAAAATTTAGCGATAGGAGATTATT
>WVXT01000034.1:606-788 GCA_011773355.1 bacterium | reverse complement strand
AGAGCAAAAGCTGGAAATGGATTAAGAGTGGTCAGAATGCGGTTTTTATCATAACAGGACTTTTGACCTTGGCGGTGATAGTCTTAATTTATGCTTTTGTAGTCCATAATTTTCAGATTCAATATGTGGCCGAGCATTCAAGTAAGGGTTTACCCATTCTTTATCGCCTATCAGCTCTTTGG
>WVXT01000034.1:279-533 GCA_011773355.1 bacterium | reverse complement strand
CTTATTCTCTTTCAGAATCGACAAAGAAATCGAGAACTTGTCCCCTACGTGTTAGCAGTAATGATGGGGGTATCTTTCTTCTTCTTTGGTCTATTAGTTTTTGTTACCAGACCCTTCCAGGAACTTGCTTTTCTTCCTACGGATGGGAGGGGATTAAATCCTCTCTTGCAGAACCCGGGAATGATTCTTCATCCTCCCACCTTGTATCTGGGATATGTTGGTTTCAGTGTTCCTTTTGCTTTCGCCCTAGCAGC
>WVXT01000034.1:0-190 GCA_011773355.1 bacterium | reverse complement strand
AGGTAACCTTCTGGGTGCCCAGTGGGCCTACGTAGAATTGGGGTGGGGTGGTTATTGGGCCTGGGATCCCGTAGAAAATGCTTCTCTCATACCCTGGCTTACGGCCACTGCCTATCTTCATTCAGTGATGATTCAAGAGCGAAGAGGTATGCTCAAGGTGTGGAATATGGTATTGATTATACTAACCTTT
>WVXT01000072.1:865-1053 GCA_011773355.1 bacterium | reverse complement strand
TGCTGTCAATTTAAGATTATACCCTCTTAATCAATCTCTTACCTAATCCCTCAATCCGAAATTCCTGAATTCCCAAATGCCAATCCCTGAATACCTTATTTCTTACAATTCCTTATCACCTCGATGACTCTATTTAAATCTTCCTCCGTCATCGCCGTACCCGACGGCAAACAGAGCCCTCTGTTAAA
>WVXT01000072.1:527-720 GCA_011773355.1 bacterium | reverse complement strand
CGCCTCAATATTCTCGGCTTCCTGAGCCAATTCGAACCAAAACGCCTTGAATACTTACCGCTTTATGCCTTATCAAATCGCCTGGCTGATGCAGTCAACTTCTTGCGAATGGTAGAACTAACCAGGACAAATGCACTAAAGTAAGCGGCCAGAAGCGATAAAACGAGAAGGCCTCCCAAATGTTTCAGTATTA
>WVXT01000072.1:187-458 GCA_011773355.1 bacterium | reverse complement strand
GCCATGGTGGACAATTCATCTGCATAAAATGGAAAAAGGAAACTAGCAAGGCAGATAAAGTCCAGGAAGTCTTTTGAAAGAAAGATTACCATTCCGGCAAAAACAAACCCGAGCAGTATACTTCCCACATCCCCCATGAAGACCTTAGCATTTGGCATATTGAAAGGTAGAAATCCAAGGCAGGAAAGAAAGATACAAGTAGACAGTACTGCGAAGGACTTACCACCTTCCGAAAGAAAGCTAGAAAGGGCCAGAAGTCCAAACCCAACCA
>WVXT01000072.1:0-122 GCA_011773355.1 bacterium | reverse complement strand
AAACCCAACCATGCCGGTGATAGCTGCAATGCCATTGATTCCATCCATAAAGTTGTAAAAATTGGCTGTTCCAACAACAAAAACTGCCAGAGGCAAAAGGAAGACGGCAGTGGATAGTGGGT
>WVXT01000059.1:1282-1407 GCA_011773355.1 bacterium | reverse complement strand
ATCGTTTTAACGTTTCAATGATCGCACTCAACTGGAAACTACCGCACCGTGAATTCTTATACTGGAAGGAGTTGATTTTAGTGATAACTATCATAACGGTCGAGATTTTAGTCTACCGGTGGATT
>WVXT01000059.1:909-1161 GCA_011773355.1 bacterium | reverse complement strand
AAATAAGGTGATCTCATGAAAAGGAAAATTCCAAAAAAGCAGGAAACAGAATCTGCCACCATACAAAAACGCTGTATCTGGATGACCGCTGGAGTTATTTCGTTCAAGTTATGTCCCCTTGATTATGACTGTGAATATTGCGAGTTTGATGAAGTTATGCGATCCCGGGTAAAGTCGAAAGGAGAGAGTTCCAGGGGCAAGAGGCGTAAATCCAAAAGCATCCTGCCCCCGGAGAGAGTAACCAGTGATTTG
>WVXT01000059.1:616-839 GCA_011773355.1 bacterium | reverse complement strand
GAGGTGGACGAAGAATCGTATTTGCACCCAGCTCACTTATGGGCCCATAAGGTGGAGAATGGAAAGTGGAGGCTGGGAATTGGAAAACTCTTGGCATATGTCCTGCCACGTCCTGTGAAGGTGGAGTTATATGATCAAAAGACGAAAGTGATCCAGAATCAACTGCTGGGAAAAGTACATACCCAGTCCGGAACGGTTCCTCTAACTGCCCCACTTTCCGGAC
>WVXT01000059.1:0-564 GCA_011773355.1 bacterium | reverse complement strand
TCTGCTTCGCTCAAATCCCAAACTATCCCAGCAACCGGAACTGGTGCAATATGATTCTGACGGTGAGGGCTGGCTGGTTGAAATCGACTGGTCCCAGGATCACTCTGAACTGGAAAGTCTTTTCGCCGGCCTGGCAGGGAAAAGATACTTGGAAGAAGAAGCTCAGCATTTGAACTTCCTCCTTAAACACAGAGGTATAGAACTCGACAACATAGGAGCGACCTTGCCTGATGGAGGAGTGAATATCAAATACCTTCACCAAATCTTACCCAGCCAAGTTTGTCTCGGATTGTCGTGTGAACTAATAGTATCGGGAAGAGAGGCTTGGTGAGACCGGTTAACCTCTGAGATGAATAAGGCAATTACTGCTCAGACATTGGTTTTTTATAACTGGAAAAAGGCTTCCCTCCAGTTTGGTCATTAGAAAGGGCTTTCCCTTTAATCCAAAGATAAGTATATTAGTTGGGGTGCAGAAGATCATTTGGGAGACTGTTGCTGTGCAAGTAACATCCTGCAAGAGCAAATCTGTCTTAAGGATGGCGGTCTTTCTGGTCACATCTGAGC
>WVXT01000021.1:1055-1199 GCA_011773355.1 bacterium | reverse complement strand
ACCAAGTTTCTTGAAGAAGTCACTCTTGGGATTGCGGTGGAAGTAAAAGACTACATCCTCGCCGAATTGTGTCTCTAAGTCTTTAATCATCTCTCTCGTTCTCTGTTTGACCGCCTCGTCCCTTGTATTGTCTATGACAATGAA
>WVXT01000021.1:589-1000 GCA_011773355.1 bacterium | reverse complement strand
TACATTATCGGGTAGTCCATTTTTGAGGATATCTTCTTTTTCCTTTAATAGAAGGGGTTTAGTGCAAAGGTATATGAAAAAGTTAACTATAACGCTGGACACGCCGTAAACAATATAGGCAAAGAGGGTAACCATGAGAATGGCAAAGAGAGGATTCCACTGGAAATAAAGAAAGTAGAGGTAGGTCGCAAATATAACCAGCACTAACTTTGAAAAGTTATACAGTGCCAGTTTATATAGAGGAACGAAAGAGAATTTTGAAATCATGATTTCTGTTGTTCACATTATATTTTTTCTATCCCAGGTTGTCAACAAACAAATCATCTATCTAATAACAGCCATTTTCGCTCTGTCCGTAGCCACACCATTCTCCCTCAGGAGTATTATGTATATTCCCGAACTTACCTGCCT
>WVXT01000021.1:0-580 GCA_011773355.1 bacterium | reverse complement strand
CCACATTCGCTTCTCTATTCAGATTATAGGAAATTGTGGCAATGCCGTCTCTTGCTGGATAGAACGGATTGGGATAGATTTTGTTCAACTTACTCTTTTTCCTCTCAGGAGAAGTAAAAGAGCTACTGGAAAGAATCGACTTATTTCCCACATCATCTATTGCCCTGATAGCAAAATAGTATCTCTTCCCCGGAGTTAGATTCCTTACCGTGAAAGTCTCCTTTCCTCCTGCATCTTTGGGAACCGGCTCACCCGTTACGTCATTAGCTTCACACCAGACAGCATAGCTATTTATTTCTCTTTCTGAATAACGGATTACATATTCACTTGCCCTGCCAACATTTTCGTCATCTCCGGGAGCAGTCCATTCCAATACTACCTCACCAGTATTTATTCCCTCCTTTGAGTTAAGGTCTATCTTTTCTGGTCGAGTATTATCTCCTGTGTCGGAAAATCCCATCTTATCTAAAGCGTCGGTAATATAAGGAATCTGCATGAAGATATCCCAGACCATTCCCGTTCTATAATTTTCAATGGCTAACATTATTGCGCCCTGACTGATTCCAATTACATCGTCCGC
>WVXT01000067.1 GCA_011773355.1 bacterium | reverse complement strand
TACTTCATCGCAATCAGGGAATTTTGGACAATTAATACACTCACTCCATATTTTATGTGGCAACTTATCTTTTTCTATCTTTTCAAAACCTTCTTTCTCAAAATATTCTGGCTTATAGGTCAGCGCAAAAACTCTCTTTATTCCCAGTTCCTTTGTCTCCTTAAGACATTCCTCCATGAGTTTTCTGCCAATCCCCTTCCCCGTATTTCCGGACTTAACTGCCAGAGATTTGATTTCACCAAGGTCTTCCCATGACACATGCAGAGCACAACAACCTAAAATTTCTCCTTTCTCCTCAAAAACTAAAAAGTCCCTCAGGTTTTCATAGAGTTCGTTTAACGCCCTGGGTAACATCTCTCCTCGCTCAGCATAAAAATTTATCAAGCGTTGTATCTCCTTGATGTCAGAAATTTTAGCCTTTCGAATCATATGTATTTTTCTCCTTTCCTGAGCGCCTCTGTATTTAGTTTAAGCAGGTTCTTTTTCCCCTCGCCCAGCACTTTACTTAAGGAGTTCACAGTTCGCTCCAGGGAGACTATTTTTCTTCTGTTTACGTATGCTCCTAAAATCACCATATTCGCCACTCTACTGTCACCTAACTTCTCTGCCAGCTCTGTGGCTGGAATCTTCAAGATTTCAACGCCACCAGTTTTTAATTCTTTCTTCAATAAGGATGAATTTACTATTATCAATCCTCCTTTTTTAACCTTTGGAGTAAACTTTTGTAGAGAACTCTCATTCATTGCCAGAAGAGTTGAAGGATTAGTAACTATTGGAGACCCTATGTTCTCATCAGAAATAATCACCCTGCAATTAGCCGTCCCACCCCGCATTTCCGCTCCATAGGAAGGAAAATAAGTTACATTGAGTCCTTCCTCCATCGCCGCGTGGGCTAGCAGAGTCCCGGCAAACATTATTCCCTGCCCACCGGAGCCAGCCATAATTATCTCTTCCTTCATAAATCTTCCTTTGCTGTCAAGTCTTTATCTTTTATTACTCCCAATGGAAAAGCAGGCATCATCTTCTGTTCAATCCACTTCAGTGCTTCCACAGGGTCAACTCCCCATCCCGTGGGACACATGGAGAGTACTTCCACCAAGGAAAACCCCTTATTCTGTATCTGGATTTGAAATGCCTTCTTAATTGCTCTTTTTGCCCTGATGGTATTTTTGGGGCTATTCACTGCTACTCTTTCAACATAGACAGAGCCTTCCAGCTGTGCCAGGGCTTCTGAAATCTTAATGGGATAGCCAGCAATTTTAGGGTCTCTCCCCAGAGGGGTGGTGGTGGTCTTCTGAGCGATAAGTGTTGTGGGAGCCATTTGACCACCGGTCATACCATAGACACCATTATTGATGAATATAATGGTAATATTTTCTCCCCGATTGGCAGCATGGACCGTTTCCGCTGTGCCGATTGCCGCCAGGTCACCATCGCCTTGGTAGGTAAAAACAATTCTATCGGGAAGTACTCTTTTGATTCCCGTAGCCACAGCAGGAGGTCTCCCATGCGCAGCCTCGCTAACGTCGAAATTCCAATAATCATAAGCAAAAACAGCACATCCCACAGGGGCAATGCCAATTGTCATCTCTCTTATTCCCAGCTCATCGATGACTTCAGCAATTAGCCGATGTACAATCCCATGCCCACAACCCGAACAATAAAGATTACTTTTTGCTGTCAAACTTTCTGGTCGTGAAAATAGTTTCTTCATTTTAATATTTTCTCAATCCTTTCTACAATTACATCTACTTCCGGGATGCCACCCCCGGGCTTTCCATAAAAATATACCGGACATTTCCCATCA
>WVXT01000078.1:918-1213 GCA_011773355.1 bacterium | reverse complement strand
AGGGATCAGAGGCCCCTCCTCCACCTGGACTTATCTTATTACCGACAATCAATTCGGACTCTGGGTGGGATTGCTCCAGGGGAGCAACATCGGGTTTACTTCAGTTGCGGCTGGCGTCTATGGACCCCTGTATATTCTATTGGGCCTTGCCCAACGATTTAGTAAGAAAAAGAAGGATTAGGTTGGCGGCTTCTTTTCTCTCCTTGTTATGGACGTATCCCTTATGGCCTTGATATAAGTTTTCTATGGAAAGCATCCCCAAAACTGTGATAGGAAGGTATTTGGGGATGGATGA
>WVXT01000078.1:0-857 GCA_011773355.1 bacterium | reverse complement strand
AAAGGAAAATGGCGTTAAAAATCTGAAGAGAGCAAAGCCATTCCCAAATACATTTCCCTATTCGTCCATCACGGAAATAAATATGCTTACATTCCCTAGGAATTTGTTTACAGTCTACTTTTCCTTTGGCATGTAAGAAAGATCTGGACGGATCTTTCCCGTCTTGTATTCATACTTCCGGAAAAGACCTAAACACTTCGACCAAATCTTCATGACTTCTTTTCCAAGAGTCTCAGAAAACTTATCCGACTGTGTCCAGAAATCGCCAGCACTCTTTCCGAATTCGAGATAAGTATAGAGCGGCATATCTGTCCCGAATTCACCGGCGTAAGTGTCCCATCCGATTGGGTAATTCTTTTCTTTACAGAAATCTGCGATCTCCTTAAAGTACTTAGCGACCTCTCCTTCTTTTCCGCCAATGACATAGCAATTTCCCATATAAACAAAGTTTTGTTCTTCAGGTTTCAGCCTTGGGCTTTCGGGATGATAAGACATCTCAGGAACATGGCGATAACAAGAATACCTGACGTGTTTATATGTCCCTACGACCTCATTCTGCAGGGCTTGAGCATCCTCCTCCCCTATTTTACTCTGCCATTCCTTAAGGGCTTTGAACCAACTGTCTATCGTTGCATAATTGTCAATCTGCCAGACAAAGAAGTAGTGAAAATCATCTGTACTGAATGCGGTCCATGGATACGGAAAACTGTGAGTGTTGAGTATTCTTAGAACATTTTTAACATGAGCCTCATACTCAGCCACCATGGATGGCTTGACGATGACTTCCTCCACGAAGAAGAGCTGTGCTTTTTCCTCTTCTGCTTGGGTCATATTAGGCAGAAGCAGCAGACCGACCA
>WVXT01000026.1:1474-1715 GCA_011773355.1 bacterium | reverse complement strand
CTATATCTCAGAGTTCTTCAAAGGAAACGAAAGACCCTAGTTTAACTTTGGGCTTACGGGGAGAGTAGATTCTTTACCTTCTGTACCAATTCGCTCGGCTCTAACGGCTTTTCTACAAAATCTTCCACAGGTAAATATTCCCCATCGGTCTCGGGAGAATATCGGAATTTCATCTCGGTATTGATGGCGGTTAGCATGAGGATAGGAATGTGAGAATACTCTCGGTACTCAGACTGGCTAT
>WVXT01000026.1:1093-1355 GCA_011773355.1 bacterium | reverse complement strand
ATCTTCTCTTTCCTTTTTCCCATATCACCCTCCTCAAGACTCCTCAACTTCTAATAGTGAACGTTTAGTGCATAATTCCTTAACCTAAAACTCAGTTCTTAGATCTTTTAATTGTTTATAGGTAAATACAGGGCCATCTTGGCATATATATATCTTTCCTATATTACAGCGGCCGCATTTGCCCAACCCACATTTCATCTTCATCTCCAGAGTAGTGATGATTTGCTCCGGCCAATAACCCATTTTTTGTGTTGCACTGAGC
>WVXT01000026.1:697-1061 GCA_011773355.1 bacterium | reverse complement strand
AAGACCTACCTCTCCCTGCCATTTCTGATCCTCGCCCCCAGGGTCCACCGTTAGAACTACTCTTACTCCGGAGATGTTCTGCCATTCCTCTAGTTCCTTTTGATAGACTAAATCCTCAGTACTTTTTGCCCCATAGATAATGAGCATATCTCCATACTCATCTCTTTGGTCCAACACAGTTTGGATTAAGGAACGTAAAGGAGCTAGTCCGATTCCCCCACCCACCAAGACTAAATTCTTTCCTTTTAATTCTTTCAAGGGAAAACTGTTTCCATAGGGACCTCTTATACCTACGAGGTCTCCTACTTCGAGATCGTGAATGGCTTGAGTGACTTTGCCCATCTTTTTTACAGTGCATTCAATT
>WVXT01000026.1:343-645 GCA_011773355.1 bacterium | reverse complement strand
CAATTTGCCCTGGCCTGGTGGGCGACAAGGCAAGACAAAAAGGCGCTTCTCCCGCCCCGTAGACGGAAAATTCCACGAACTGGCCGGGTAGGTAGGTGAAACTTTTTTGTAGATTTTCATCTTCAAAGGCTAGTTTAAAGGTCTTTATGTCCGATGTTTCCGGAATGATTTCCTTTATTATGGCCGAATAAGGCAAATATATATTCTCCACAGTATTTATCCTTCTCCACGAATAGTCTGAATTTGAGCAGGTAGTTGGTTCAGAACTACAGAAAAATCGATTTTCACCGGACAGTTCCGCA
>WVXT01000026.1:0-148 GCA_011773355.1 bacterium | reverse complement strand
TTGTCTTTATTTTTCCATCTATCTTATCCACTTCCCTTCCTCTACGCTCCAACAATTGTTCACCCTGGGGACTATTTGACTCCAGAAAAAAGATTCCCTCTTCTAGATCAGTAATCAGTAGATCTAATCCTTCCTTATTGTGAGGGCC
>WVXT01000097.1:756-3063 GCA_011773355.1 bacterium | reverse complement strand
GGTTAAGAGATTAGTGGAGAGGTTAAGAAAAGACCCCAAATTGAAGGAATACACGTAAGGGTTTAATTGGTTGAAAAAGGTTTGTAGTTCTCCCGAAAGTGGGGATTGGTAATCATGGTATGGTAAAAATTAAGTTTGGCACAGATGGATGGAGAGGAGTTATTGCTGACGATTTCACATTTGGTAATGTGAGAATCGTTGCCCAGGCAATAGCAGACTACCTCAAAGAAGAAAAGACAGGCGACAAGCGGCAGGAGGTGGTAGTGGGGTATGATAATCGCTTTCTTGCTGAGAAATATGCTTCGCTGATTGCCGAAGTATTATCCGCAAATGGAATCAAAGTGATTATCAGCAATAAGTCAGTTCCTTCTCCTTGCGTCTCCTTCGCCATCGTGGAGAGGAAATGGGATGGCGGGGTAATGGTTACTGCCTCGCACAATCCTCCTCAGTTTTGTGGTATCAAATTTAAGGCCCCCTATGGAGGGTCGGCCACTGAAGAAATTACGAGAAAGATTGAGAAAAATCTTTATCGAAGCAACGTTTCTGATGCTATTAATCCGGAATTGATAATTGAAGAAGATTTAGTTCCTTCTTATCTTGCTAAGTTGGAATCTTTTATCGATTTTGCTCTTATTAAAGATGCCGGTTTGAAAATTATTGCTGACCCTATGTACGGGGTGGGAAGTAACTATATGGAACAAATGCTTGAAGATACAAATTGTAATGTAGTTACACTCCATACTCGCCGCGACCCACTCTTTGGTGGATTGAATCCAGAGCCGATAAGTGAATATTTGGCAGAGTTGAAAAACAAGGTAAAAGAGACGAACGCCGATATTGGTCTGGCGACTGATGGCGACGCTGACAGGATTGGTGTGGTTGATGATGAAGGGAATTATCTTACCCCCCACCAGGTCTTCCCGCTGCTACTTCTCTATATGGTAAAGGAAAAAGGTGAGAAAGGTAAAGTTGTTCAGACTATCTCCCTGGGTTATTTGAGCGAAAGGATTGCCAAAAAGTATAGTCTGGAATTTCAGGAAGTTCCAGTCGGTTTTAAGAATGTAGCCGATTTAATGTTAAAGGAAAATATCTTTATTGGCGGAGAAGAGAGCGGTGGATATGGATACCAGGGGTATATTCCAGAGAGGGATGGGTTATTGTCCTCGCTATTTTTTGTGGAGATGCTGGCAAAGACAAAGAAGAGACTATCCACTCTATTGAAAGAGATGGAAGAAGAGTTTGGAAGGTCGTTCTACAAGAGGGTCGACTTTGAATTAGGGAATACCAGGTGGGAAGGTTTAGAGAAAGAACAATTTGTACAAAATCTGTACAACAGGGCACCGAAGAAACTCTTGGATATTCCCGTAAAAGAGATAAAAACGTATGATGGAATTGAGTTTATATTGGAAGATGATAGCTGGTTACTCCTCAGACCTTCTGGCACAGAGCCTGTTTTAAGAGTCTATGCGGAAACGGATGAGCCAGGAAAGACAGAAAAGTTGCTTGCAATCGGGAGAGAAATTCTTTATAATGCTTGAAAACGTCTGGTAGTGTGAGGTTTATGCCCGCCGCGATTTATCGGGGCGCCCATGAAGGGCTACACTACAGTATTTTTATGGAATCCTGGTCCTCAAGGATAATATTATGAAAGCTATGGTTATGTCTGCGGGAATAGGGACAAGGCTGAGGCCGTTAACTTATAACATCCCCAAGCCGATGTTCCCCATCGTGAATAAACCTGTTCTGGAACATGTTCTGGAACTGTTGAGGAAACATAATATCAAAGAAGTGGTTGTAAATATTCATGCCCATCAATCGATGATATCTGACTATTTCGGAGATGGTTCAAGATTTGGTATGAAGATAAACTATTCTGAAGAGAAAAAGTTGATGGGCACAGCAGGTGGGGTCAAGAAGGTAGAACGTTTTTTTGACGATACTTTTCTGGTAATGAGTGGGGATGGTTTGACTAATATTAATTTAACTGACGTTATAAACTTTCACAGAAAGAGAAAAGCTTTTGGCACTATGGTTCTTAAACGCGTGGATAGTCGCTTTGAATATGGTATTGCTCTGACAAAAAAGGGAGGACATATTAAACAGTTTGTGGAGAAGCCTGCCTGGAGTAGCGTGTTCAGTAATACAGTGAATACAGGGATTTATGTTTTCCAGCCAGAAGTTTTTCGTTATATTCCCAGGGCAAAATTTTATGATTTTGCCAGGGATGTGTGGCCAAAGCTTCTACAGCGAGGAGAGCGGATATTTGGTTATGAGACGAAAAAGTACTGGTGTGATATTGGCAATCTG
>WVXT01000097.1:0-721 GCA_011773355.1 bacterium | reverse complement strand
AAAAAAAGGTAAGAATGTGTGGATTGGTAAGGGTACTCGAATTGCTCCCGGGGTGAGAATAAAAGGTCCCTGTGTAATCGGGGAAAATTGTACACTTAAAGAGAATGGCTTGATTGGAGGATTTAGCACAATAGGGAGCAACAGCGTAATTGAAGAGAGAGTGAAATTGAAAAATTGCATTCTCTGGAATGGCGTCCACGTGCGAAAAAATGTCAAATTGGTAAATTGCATTATCGGCAATAATGCGGATATATCTACGAATATTTCTGTTTATGAAGGGTCGGTAATTAACGTGCGGGAGTAGATGAAATTCGTAAGGGAGGCGAATATTGAACAAAAGAAATTTCACTTTCACTTCTGAATCCGTTACCGAAGGACATCCGGATAAAGTTTGTGACCAGATTTCTGACGCTGTCTTGGATGATGTCATCAGGCAAGACCCCGACGGAAGGGTTGCCTGTGAGACATTCATAACAGTAGGGTTGGTAGTTGTTGGCGGAGAAATCACTACAAAAGGATGGGTCGATTTGCAGAAATTAGTGCGCAATGTATTAACAAATATTGGATATACTAATACCAGGTACGGATTTGACGCCCGGACCTGCGCTATCTTAAATGCCATTGGCAGGCAGTCAGAAGATATTGCTCAGGGAGTGGATGCAGGTGGAGCTGGTGACCAGGGTACAATGATCGGTTATGCCTGCGGCGAAACTCCTGAACT
>WVXT01000024.1:1058-3578 GCA_011773355.1 bacterium | reverse complement strand
AGTAGATATTGGATTCAAAGACCCATTTGATATGAGTCCCTTATCTAATAATGTTATGATCCAAAATAAGATTAAGCTTGGTAAGACATTCTTAAGACAGGATCTCTCCATTTCATCCACAGTAAGCGAACAGGAGATAGCCAGAGCAATTGATGATTTCGTGATGACCAGCGAGAAGGACAGGCTAATACAGAAAGTAAAGCAAAGGGCATTTGTTAGCAAGGTTATCCTTAATGTGGTAAGTATAACAGGACCAGTTGTTCTTATAGCATCGTTAGTTCTTACTTGGATGAAGACTGTCGATGAGACGCCTAGTAGCTGGCTACTCCTAAAATTATTGTGTATGTTTACTTTAGGGTCAATAGGTACACTTATAGGTTTATTTTTTAACCTTTTACCGAGACTGGTGAAAAGCAATTCTACGGACATCGACTCCTTCGAGACCGCCGTAAGACTTTCGGCTGAGAATCCAGAAAAGGGATTATGGACCTCTTGGCAAGAGGTTAAAGAATTAAAGGCATTATTGGAATCAACTGACATAAGATGGCCTAGCGGTGTAAGAGTAATTCCTGCTGATATAAAAAGACACAATATCACCGAGTTAGTTATAGATGATACTGGTGGCCGTTGTGTATCCAATCTTGGAGAGTTTAATTTACAAAAAATAGACGACAAAAAAGATAAACCATATTATCTTATGATTGCTGAGTCTATGCCAAACGCGCGACCTGCCAGGCGATTATGGTCACTTCTATTGGGTGGATTGGGAATTCTATTATTTATGAACTCAGATGTATTTGGGGCAGTCGGGGAGATTATAAAGAGTGGACAGCAAGCGGGATGGGAGAGCGGTTTTGGATTTCCTCTTGGCTGGGGATTGTGGGGTGTATTGATTTGTACTGTTGCTGTTATTGGTGCTCGGGCGGTATACCGGGAGGTTAGCCTTGCAGGAATTGGTATCGTAGAAGTGGAGCGAGTCAGATTACCTCAGGTTTTGGGGCTTGAAGCTGTATGGCAGGCACTGGTGCGTTTGTTTGAAGGAGGACAGAGATTTGTTGTAGCTATTTTCCACAAGCCTTCAAAGAGGGCAGAACTGAGAATGAGCTGGCTCGGTCCACGGGAAGAATTATCTCCGGAAAAGATTACGGAGATAATGGAACTTGCCAGGCGATTATTGGTGGAGAAAGGTTTTTATCAGGAGAGTCCAGAGATTAGTCAATTGTTAGGTTGGACATCTCTTCCTGAGCAAGTGGCAGGAGAGGCAGGAAGAATTGAGAAGTTTGCCAGAATGGTGAGGAGACGTTATAAGAGAGTGGTGGTGATTGGAGAAGAAGCCAGGCTATATGCGAAAGTGGCAGCCACCATGGGAGAGAGGAGAGGTTCTCCTGAAATCTCTGTCTTAGCGTCTACGCATCCACAGGCAATAAGAGAGAAGATAGAGAGTGAGATAAATCCAGAAGAGACGCTATTCGTGGTTTCCTCTCCAGAACCAGTAGAATATTTGTATGAGAAGTTAACTGAATTTTACAAAGCCCAGGGGATTCCTGCTGGGGAGATTGCATCTCAAGTAGGCAAGCACTTTGTAGCAATAACGGAAACTAATACTCCATTTGCTAAAAAAGCCAGAGAGAGGGAGTTCCTGAGGACATTTAATATTCCTGAAGGGATAAGTGGTTCTTCTGCAATATTTAGCGAAGGCGCTTTGTTTATATTAGCATTAGCAGGTGTGGATATAAAGGGATTTGTGGAGAGTGGTAAAGAAGGAATGGAGATGTGTAGAGAAGAGAGACCCGAGGAGAACTTAGCTATAAGACTGGCAGCCTTCCAGGAAGTAATGAGGCAGGCAGGACGGCAGATAGTTCTGGTATTGCCTGAGGAATTGAGAGGATTTGGTGAGTTATTGCAGGAACATATTTCCAGCCTCTGGGGAGAAAGTCAAAAAGTTGTTCTGGTAGCGGAAGAGGAATTTTCCGGTCTTCAGAGTTATGAGAATGCAGCGTTTATAGGAATAAAAGTTGGGGCAAAAGAGAGTTTGGCGATTAGAGAACTTAAGAAGGCTGGACATCCTGTATTTGAGCTACCTGGTAAGGAAGCTATGGGTGCACTATGCTACATTGCAGAATTTGGTACTGCTTTCAGTTATCTTTTGGGAATTGAGGGATTCAGGAAGCCGGGTAGNNAGGAAGCCGGGTAGTGTGGAGACTTCATTGTCGGCAGAGGCTGTTGTCGGTCACGGTTTGGAGAAGATGTCACCGGCTGGAGCCATTGGTACAGAGATCATAGAGAGCAGGGCATTGTTTAAGCATCTGGTCGGACGAAAGGCCTTTAAACATAGGAGTACAGAGGTATTCGTATTAGACATTACGAGTGCTTTAGAGATAGAGACAGTGAGTGAGCCTACTGCCTCAGGGATGAATATAGAGTTTAAGGTAAGATCGAATGGCGAACTATTCAAATTCATGGGTGAGATAGTTGAGGCGGCAAAGCAGGCGGGGAATCCTAATGGAGTGAAGTTTGCCT
>WVXT01000024.1:0-1053 GCA_011773355.1 bacterium | reverse complement strand
TGGTGAAGAATGGTCTGACGCCAGATGTTGTGGGCAGTATAGTAAATGAAGGTTTGATAATTGATAGGGAAACGGCAGGAATAGTAGACCCGTCGGGGAGAATAAGTGCGGAGAGAGTATGCTCCTTCATCACTGAGAAGCTACTTGGAGATACAGAAGGTAATGGGATTGACTTCAATATTATAACCACTGATGTCGATGGGTGGAAGAAAGATGTAGATTCCAGGATGGTGAAGAAAGTTCTCTGGATGGTCCTGGAACCGGCGAAAGAAGGGCAAGCATTAGCCACTCCGGAAGGTCTGGTTGTAGCGATAGAAGGTAAAGCATCTCGTTGGTTGAAGGAATTCATAAGGTCGAGATATGCTGCAGAGGATGCAGAAAGATTAATTTCTCAGTTAGAAGGTGGCAAAGGAAATATTATACTGCCAGCGAGACCAGTAGATAATAGAGAAATTGAAGCTGAATGGGACGTATATAAGTCTCAGGCGTAATCTGTAATTTGTAACTCCTGAACGATATGACAACCATGTAGCCGCAGAGCGACAGCTCTGTCTCACAGCCAGGTCATTTCGGCCGACTGAAAGGAGCGTGGTCCCGATGAATCGGGGCTTCACTTGGTTCGTCCCGATTTTCAATCGGGAACAGCGCTTTGTTGCTACAAAAGATTTTTGATAACTTTTAAATATCCCGAAAGGGCAAACCTTGAGCAATCGGGGGGCGCAAAGCCTCGGGGTTACTTAGATAGCTGACATTGAAGTTGAACCGGCCGGGCTGCCGATAACGAGTATGGGGAACCCGTTATGGAGCCCGGCCTTTTTTGTATAATTTTTCCTCTTCCTTGGGGAGTAGGGGATGGCACTGCGTCCGTCCCCTACAGGAAGGAATATTACCTTGAAGCTGCGTAAGATTTTAATTATTGATGATGATTTCCCTGTGGGGTATTTGATTAAGATTAATTTAGAGGCAGAAGGATATGAGGCAATTCTTGCCTTAAGTGGCGAAGAAGGTTTAGAGAAGGCTAAAGCAAGTCCTCCAGACCTAATTACCTTAGAT
>WVXT01000043.1:672-1525 GCA_011773355.1 bacterium | reverse complement strand
GATGAGGAGGTAAATAGTTTACATACCAGGATAACGGAGACATTGGAAAAAGATTTGAAAGTAAAAGTGAGAAAACAGGACTCGCCGGCGAAATAGGAGAAAATGAAAGGATTCAATGTTGTCAAGAAAAAGATAGAGGATGTTGTTGTATTAGTCAACTCGCTAAAACAGGAAAACGCAAAGTTACAGGAAGAGATTGAAAGGCGAAAAGAAAATATCAAATCTATGGAAGGAGAGAGTAAGACAGCAAAGAGAATAGTAGCCGAAGCAGAGCGCTTGGAAAAAGAAAGAAAAGAAGTTAAAGAAAGACTCCGGATTTTGCTTGATCGGTTAGAGAAAATGAAAGTATAATCCTGGCACAGGTGAGAGGGTTGGATGCTTAGGAAAGACGGGGATAAGATTCCAGTAAAGATATATAACCGGGAATTTATAATCGAAGGGGGCAGTTGGGACCCTTTGTATGTTTCGGCCCTGGCAAAGTACGTTGATGAACAGATGAACCGAATAGCTAACACATCGAACATTGTGGATACAAGCCGGGTAGCAGTTTTGGCTGCTCTAAATATTGCTGATGAATTGTTCACGCTGAGAGAGAGCAAGGATACCAGTGGCCAGGAAATATCGAAAAGATCCGATGAATTAGTTAAACTGCTCGATCAAGCATTAAAAAAATAGTTTCTGTATTATTTGAATATAGTAGGCTTTTATTGTCCCTGCGATGCGCGTGATGTGTTGACTATTTTAAGCCGACAAGTATAAATCAGGGAATCCGGAGTCTCCGGTAATCTTGGTTATTGGAGCAGGATACCCACTTTTAGTTGGGCCTTTAAAACAGTCAGACACACGGCAGAGC
>WVXT01000043.1:0-653 GCA_011773355.1 bacterium | reverse complement strand
CAATTCGTGGGACAGGAGCACATTTTAGGTAAGGGGAAACTGCTACGGCGAGCAATTGAGGCCGATAGAATCGTATCTCTTATCTTCTATGGTCCGTCGGGCTGTGGCAAATCGGCGCTGGCTAGAATAATCGCCGAACGGACGAAAGCGCACTTTGAAGAGCTAAACGCGGTCACCTCCGGAGTTAGTGATTTGAGAAAGACAATTGAGCGAGCCTGGCAGAAAAGAAAGTTTTCTGGTCAGAAGACGATTCTATTAATAGACGAGCTGCACCATTTTAACCGAAGCCAGCAAGATGCTCTGCTGCCAGACGTGGAGAAAGGGATAGTAACGCTTATTGGCATTACTACTGAGAATCCCTATTTTTATATTAATTCCCGGTTACTCTCGCGTTCCCAGGTTTTTGAATTTAAACCTTTGAGTGATAATGAGCTAAAAGTTATTTTGGAAAGGGCGATTGAAGATAGAGAAAACGGCCTGGGAAAGAAGAGAATAAACATTACTCCCGAGGCGCTATACCATCTTATAAAGATTGCAAATGGCGACGCCAGGAGAGCATTGAACGCGCTGGAAGTAGGAGTGATGACCACAAAACCGAGCCCCAGCGGAGAGATTAAGTTTACCCTTTCGGTTGCTGAAGAATCGATACAGAA
>WVXT01000011.1:1550-1774 GCA_011773355.1 bacterium | reverse complement strand
GAGTCATACCCAAGAGCATAGGAATAAGTGTTATGGGTGTGGAGAGTGCCACAACATCTGCTGTCTTACGTTTCTTTTTCGGATGCAAGTAACGAAATATCAGGCCTGCTATTATGCTGGTAACTACGAAAACAATCGTTCCCCACAGTGGTGAATGGGAATATACTAATTGGCCAACCAATAATGGTGTAACCCTGAAAAGCGCCTCTTCTAAATAAGGACCT
>WVXT01000011.1:546-1488 GCA_011773355.1 bacterium | reverse complement strand
AGCGACTTTTTCAGCTCTTCTAATCTTAATAATCTTAGGATTTATAATATCCGTCTCGCTAACTTTGCTCACCATTGGCTCGGGTTGGGTTTTGCCGAATATCATACTTATATTTTCCCTATCGGCATGGGACAAGTTCCAGAGTTGGGGTAGTTTGCTGCAGACAACCTGGCCGACCGCTTGGGTATTATCAAAGGAACTTGAACGGATAAATTCTTTGCATTCCTCTTTGCCATAAATAACTTCAAATTTCTTCCGGACTGTATTATATTGAAAGACGAATGGCAGAACATTATTGTTCTTTCCCCTGGCTGCTCCTAAAGCAAATGCCTCTTTCCCACTCGTTAACACTACAGGCAAAAAGTCAACATCCTTTACTACTTCCCTGGCACCAAGTTCGTCCTTCCAATTCTCTAACTCAACAAATGCCTCTTTTAGCTCGGCTGGAGGAAACTGAGAATAGAGGATTAGAGTCCTGCCATAAAGATGAATCACAAAGACTGTCCGGGATGTTTGGCTTCCTAATAGAAGCGTTGGCCTTAATGCTCCTACAATCCCTGCTATTGCTTTCTCAAAGTCTGTCCTTTTCTTCCTAGGAGAGATTTCGATGTCGGAAGAATAATTCTCTCCCAGACGCGGAGTAATCACTACATACGATATGTTCTTATNNCTTTTTCCATCCGGGAGATGGTGTTATCCACTAAATCCTGGTTTCTCTTCAAAGCAATCCTGTAGAACTCCTCAAATTTTGATAGGTCTTCCTTGAAAAGGGGACAGTCCCCTTTTTCTTCGAAAAAGCGGGACAGTCCCCCTGCATGGCTTACACTGTGGGCGGTAATGAAATTGGAGAACATTCCAGGAGTTATCTCATCGCGATGTTTATAATAATATGCCAGGTCTTCGTTCGAAATTTTGAAACTTGTGAGGTCCTGTAAAACACCA
>WVXT01000011.1:0-535 GCA_011773355.1 bacterium | reverse complement strand
TCTCTCGCATAGTCCCTCTTTAACTTCTTCCTCCAGCTCACTTATCTCTGAGAATAACTTATTCTGGTCTATCCTGTCGTAGAGTTTGTTGTACTTGATATATGAGTTTAGATTGGGATACTCATTCTTACCTTCCTTGGAAGTCACAAGCTCGGTCAGTATCCTAGGGTCTTGTGACCTCATTCCCTTTCCCATCCCGGAAGAGAGAGACTGAAGATAAGTATAGTACTCACCCGATGTCACCTTCCCTAATCTATAGTCAAGGCTCATAACCAAGAGGTCTGATAGTTCGTCGTTAGTTAATTTCCTGCTCAGTTCTTTTATGTATTCTGACCTCTCAGAATCTACTCTGGAGAAGTCTATCTTATCCTCAAACTTAGATGCCTCAACAAACAGTTCGAAATTGGGATATTCCCCCCTCACCCTAACCCTCTCCCCCGAGGGGAGAGGAGAATCAACCAGGAGGTGATAGAGGTATTGGCAGTATTGAGTGAGTGAGATTCTCTTCTTCTGGTAGGCTTCTATCTTCGATTCT
>WVXT01000049.1:1277-1447 GCA_011773355.1 bacterium | reverse complement strand
TAAGTTTCAAAGTTTATCTCTATTTCTTGGCAGCCACAGTTTACCTTATAAACTCCTGGGGATCATCAACTTTGAAGGTAGCCATTGGAGGTAGTTTTTCTAAGTCAACCCCCGCTTCATACTCGTAAAGTTCCTTCACATCCTTTTCGGTCTTTTTGTTAAACATCCTC
>WVXT01000049.1:923-1168 GCA_011773355.1 bacterium | reverse complement strand
AGGGATGAGCAGTCCTACCAAACCAGGTAGGCAAGTTCTGCTCAACGAAACATTGGGGACAATAACAGGCTGCGCAGACATTCCGGCAGGCATAGCACCTAATACATCTACTGGCTTCCTCATTAAAATAGGCCCATCTTTCATTGTCTGGTTTTGAAGCAAACTCCTCCACATCAGAATACTCATCGATCTTCGATTCCGAAATTTTCTTCCCAATCAATGTATCATATAGAACCGGATTTCTA
>WVXT01000049.1:630-831 GCA_011773355.1 bacterium | reverse complement strand
TCCCTTCCAAAAGCTCCCTATCATTCAAAATATTTTCAATCCTCTTTCTATCAATTATCCCTGGACAAGGAACACCAATAATAAAGACATCTTCTCTCTTAGTCTGCTTTTCCTTAATCAAGCCGACGATTGAGCGGATGTCGCATCCTTTAGCTACAATACCTACCTTTTCCTTCACTGTCTTTAAATAGAAACAAAGGT
>WVXT01000049.1:264-508 GCA_011773355.1 bacterium | reverse complement strand
GCAGTTTTTTTGCCGTTCCTCTTAACTCTCTCTCAAGGTCTTGCATTCTCAACTTCTTTCACAAATCTTTTGTTTGGGCCAAGGGCCCTTATCTCTTCAGTAACCTCTTTTATTACCTGCGAAAATCTTTCTCCTTCCGCGGCCGATATCCAGCTGAATTGCACTCTTCCCTTTTCAATACCGGCAAACTCTAGAATTCTCTTAAGAATGGCAAATCTTCTTCTGGCAACCAAGTTGCCACTGA
>WVXT01000049.1:0-173 GCA_011773355.1 bacterium | reverse complement strand
AATTCGCACATTAGGAGGATACTGCAGTCTGCTAATTCCGGCCAAATCAGCCCCAGCGTAACTACACCAGTTACAGAGAAAAGCAATAATTCGGGGTTTCCATTCCAGCTTGTCAGCCCTTAATGTCTCGTTTTCCTTCATTTTCACACCCCTGATTAAACTTTCTAGTACCT
>WVXT01000036.1:681-1517 GCA_011773355.1 bacterium | reverse complement strand
GGTTCGGATATTTACAGCGATCTTGCGGTTCTAAAGGTAGAAATACCTGCTAGTGAATTAAGGCCAATCTATCTCGGCAACTCTTCAGTGCTATGCGTTGGGGAAAGAGTATTTGCGTTAGGCAGTCCTTTTGGATTGAGCGGTTCAATGACCCAAGGCATAGTTAGTCAGATTGGGAGAACTATGCAAGCTACCGGAGGGTACTTGATAGTTGGCGTAATTCAATTAGATGCTGCAATAAATCCTGGAAATAGTGGAGGACCACTTTTGAACGGAAAGGGGGAAGTAATTGGAGTGAATACAGCCATACAATCCGAGACTGGAGTGTTTTCTGGCATAGGCTTCGCGGTTCCATCCAATCTCGTTAAAAGAGTGGTACCTTCCCTAATCGCCTATGGCGAGTATAGACATCCATGGATCGGTATCTCTGGAAGAGATGTTTCTATCGAGATAGCTGAAAAAATGGAGTTGGAGGAAACTAAAGGATTTCTAATAATAGACATTGTTGAGGATAGCCCGGCGGATAAGGCCGGATTACGTGGAGGGACTAGGACAGAAATGATTGAAAATCAGGAGATCAAAATTGGAGGAGATGTAATAGTTGGTGTAGATAACACCAACGTTAGCAGGCTCGAGGATGTCCTAGTTTACCTTGAATTCAATAAAAGCCCAGGAGACGAAATCATATTTAGAATCATAAGGAATGGGGAATTGATGAGTGTAGAAGTTTTTCTTGGAGAAAGGCCTTTACCTGGAGAGCTCGGATAAAAATATTTAATTGCCACACTAGGATTCTTTCTCAAATTCCTTTAAAAGTTGTTTCTGCCTTCTAGTTA
>WVXT01000036.1:0-600 GCA_011773355.1 bacterium | reverse complement strand
GAATCTTTAGTTGCGCTTGGCCATCCAACGTGGGAACCTTTATCTTTGCGCCTAGAGATGCTTGGGGAAAAGTGATTGGAATTTCGCAAATCAAGTCATTTCCTCTACGCTGGAATATCTCATGCGGCTTAATATTTACGCTAACATATAAATCTCCAGCAGGGGTACCCTTTTCACCAACATCTCCTTCCCCACGAAGTCTAAGAATCCCACCTGACTCAACGCCAGGCGGAATCTTTACACGAAGTCTGTGTTCTCGTTGAACTTTTCCTTTTCCATTACATTCCCTGCATGGATCTTCAATAATTGCACCTTCTCCTCGACATTTACTACATGGAACTATTTGAGTAAAAGAGACATAGGAGTTGCCGCCAACAGAACGGCTATAGCTAATTTGTCCACTGCCATTACATTTTGAGCACGTTTTTGGTGAAGTGCCTTCTTTTGCGCCACTTCCCCCGCATTTATCACAATTTTCTATATGTGGCACAGATATTATCTTCTCAAGACCTGAAGCTGCCTCTTCTAGAGTTATTTCCAAACCATACTCAATATCCCTTCCTCTAGAGGGCGCGTGCCAACCCCAATCACGAATTCCAA
>WVXT01000060.1:1030-1189 GCA_011773355.1 bacterium | reverse complement strand
CGGATTCTTAAGATTATCTTGTCGGCTTCTTTTTCCTCTAAGCTGGTTTCACATTTAATCGGTTTGGGGGCTACCCCTTCTTGTAAATTCATGGTCAATTTCTGCTTTACCGTTTCTACACCCAGCCTATTTATAAGATCAGCGCTTCTTTCCCCTTCT
>WVXT01000060.1:711-862 GCA_011773355.1 bacterium | reverse complement strand
TTTGTGCGACATGGGAACGTGGAAAAAATTGTCCAGCTTCTCACCCAGAGATAGCGAATTGGTTACTGCTTCAGGACAAATCTTGTCGTCATAACATACATTTATATTTCTTACCGTGGGACCACACCGGTCTAGCTCTAAATAGGCTTGG
>WVXT01000060.1:326-529 GCA_011773355.1 bacterium | reverse complement strand
TATCCTTTTCTTTAAGTTTTACTACGCCGCTTTTTCTTAATTCCTCGATATTTATTTGTGGCTCTTGTGTCATGCTGTCTTTCCCCCTAAAACTCGCCATTATCCTTTTTATATACTTGATGCTCCCTGGTAAAGTCCTTGAAAAAGCCAGGTAGTTAGGTAACGCTCACCGGTATCAGGTAAAACTACTACTATGAGCTTAC
>WVXT01000060.1:0-185 GCA_011773355.1 bacterium | reverse complement strand
GCCCCAATGCCCTGAATCTTGTGAGACCCTGGCTTTCCTCCAGAAAGAACTGGGGAATCAGTGGGCTCAACAGCGATGGCTCTAAATTCAGGCTTCCTCTTCTTTATAACCTCAGCCACCCCGGTAATTGTTCCTCCCGTTCCCACTCCAGAGACCAGAATATCTACCTTGCCCTCAGTATCCCT